>CAZJDU010000012.1:27088-58889 GCA_964544855.1 uncultured Nocardioides sp. | reverse complement strand
GGCGCGCCAGCGCGGACAGGGTCACGTGCTCGAAGCCGACCTCGTCGGCCAGCTCCGCGCCGCCCTCGACCACGCGGTCCGTGGTCAGTCCTGCGCGTGGCATCGTGCTCGGCTCCTTACCTAAATACTATAGGCAAAGAATAGCGTTCATTAGGTAGCAGACCGAATCGCTGGCTCAGTCACCCGACCAGGACAGAGCAGGCCCGCCGTACGTCTCGCCGATCGTGGTGCCGTCGTGGGTGGTGATCGGTGTGACCGGCCGGGTGCCGCTGGGGCTGACGATGCGCACCAGGCCGTGCGGGCTTCGCCATCGGTAGACCCCGAGGGCGAGCTGGTCGACCTGGTAGCGGTGATGCGTCTTGGCGCGATGGTGATGTCGGGTCAGCGGGGCGTCGTTGAGATCGCCGGTCTGGCCGGGTGGTCCGGTGTCGTCGTACGGCGTGGGGTGGTCGTGGTCGAGACGGCTGCGGGTGCTGACGGCGCTGGCGGTGTGGGGGACGACGTCGCCGCCCGTGCGGAGCCGGGTGCGGTGCCTGATGCGGGTGAGGTGCTCGTAGCCGTTGACGTCGTGGACCTGGTTGAGATCGATGACGGGTCGGATCGCGACGTGGCGGCGGGCGATCCCGAGGAGCTCGGTCAGCTGGTCGGCCAGCATCGGGCCGAGGTCCTCGACCCGCGCGACCGCGTCTCCGGACGCGCCCGCGACGGCGTCGTGGTGGAGATGGATGACGATCTCGGCGGGTCGACGGTGGTCACGAGCGGCGGCAGGTGCGGGCTCGTCGACGACCTCGCACGCCTGCTTCGACAGCCGCCTCGCCATGGCGGCGACCTCGCGGGCCACCCAGGTGTCGACGTCGAGTGCCCGGAGCTGCGTGAAGAGCCGGGGGAGGCGGTGGCGCAGGTCGAGGGCGTCGGCGGCGAGGTTGCGGGTGGCGATGACGCCGGCGTGGCGCGCGATCGCGGACTCGGCGAAGCAGAGCTCGGCGACCTCTGGCGTGCCCTCGCCACCGAGCACGACCAGCCGGTCGCCGCCGGGAGTCCGGTCCCGCTTCTCGGCCTCGTCGATGTCGTCGTGCAGGTCGCACCAGTGCAGCACGAGGAGGAGCTCGTCGACGGCCGCCGATCGTCGGCTGCGCACGTTGTCCTCGAGCGCGGCCAGGGTGGCCGGCGCATCGAGGTCGTCAACGTCGCCGAGAGTCATCTCGTGATCATAATCGATGATTCGTTCGATAAGAAGGTCAGCGGTGGTGTCCCTACCGCCGGCGACCTCGTCAGTCATTCATCAGGCCAACCAGCCCCAACGACAGGTCGGGGATCAAGGTGACGAGGAGGAGGTTGACCAGCAGCAGGAAGATGATCGGTATGACGGCCTTGCAGAGGTCGAGGAGCTCGATGTCGGCGACGCCGCTGAGCACGAACAGCAGGACGCCAACCGGTGGTGTCATGAGGCCGACTGACAGCGCGGTCACGAGGACGACCCCGAAGTGGAGTGGGTCGACCCCCATCGCCGTGGCGGCCGGCAGCAGTGCGGGAGTGAGGATGACCACCGCGGCGAGCCCTTCCAGGAACAACCCCAGGACGAGCAGGATCACCGCGACGAGGGCGAGGAACGCGGTCTGGCTGTTGCCGGTCACGCCCAGGAGGAACTCCGTCGCCGTGCTCGGGACTCCGGCGGAGACGAGAACGTATCCGCTCAGTGAAGCCGTCGCGATGATGAAGAGGACCGCTCCGGAGATGCGGGCCGTCTGCACCAGGGTGTGGCCGAGCGTTCGGAGCGACTGCTCGCGATAGATGGCGTAGCTGACCACGAAGATGTACACCACGGCGACCGCGGACGCCTCCGTCGGTGTGAACCATCCGGTGAAGAACCCGCCGAGGATGAGGACGGGTGCCAGCAGTGCCAGGAAGCTGTGCCGGAAGCTGCGTACCACCGCGCCGACCCGGAAGGGCGTGGCGTGTCCCCAGCCGTTGCGCCGAGCGAGGACATAGTTCCCGCCGATGAGGAGCAGCCCGCCGAGGATCCCCGGGACGGCACCCGCCACCAAGGCCCCGGCGATCGACGTGCCGGCCGTCACCGCGTAGACGATCATCACCACACTGGGTGGGATCAGGATGTCGAGCGAGGCGCCGCCGGCGACCAGGGCGGCGGCGTAGGGACGGGGGTACCGCTCGCGCTCCATCGCATTGACCGACATCGGCCCGAGAGCGGCGGCATCGGCCGCGGCTGATCCCGAGATGCCGCCGAAGATCATCGAGCCACCGACGACCGAATGGCCGACGCCGCCTCGCATCCAGCCGAGCGTCGACCCCGCGAAGTCGAAGATGCGCCTCGCCATGCCGCCACCGTCCATCATGCTGCCGGCCAACAGGAAGAGGGGGAGAGCGAGCAGCAGGAAGTTGTCGACCGACCGGTAGAGGATCAGCGGGATCGACGAGAGTTCGCCGGCGTAGGCGAGTGCCGTCACCGCCGCGGCTCCGAGGCTCATCGCCACCGGCACTCCGATCGCGACCAACACCAGGAACACGACCACCCAGATCGTGAACGTCATCGCAGGTCGCCTCCGTTCTGCTCGCCGTTCGCGGCTGTGCGTGCCTGCCGGAGTCGGCGGAGCTCGTAGCCGATGGCGATGGCGCCGGAGAGGGGCAGGGCGAGACCGATGAGGTAGATCGGTACGGGCACGGTCACGCCGGTCAGTCCGACGTCCTTCACGCTGACGAGCCACGTCGTGCTGGTGATCACGACGACTGCCAGGAAGCCGATCGTGACGGCGGAGCCCGTCAGGCGCAGCGCGGTTCGGATCCCCGGGCGGTGCCGGACGAGGTGGCCGACGGCCTCGAATGCGATGTGGTCCCGGGTGCGTACGCACGACGCTCCACCCATGAACGTCAGGACGATCACCGCATAGCGAGACAGCTCCTCGGTGAACGGAAGTGGATCTCCCGTCAGGCGCGTGGTGACCTGCAGCAGCACGAGCCCGAGCAGGGTCAGAACCAGAGCCGCCAGCATGAGGTTCTCAGCGCGCGCCAACAAGCCGGGGATCTGTCGGGCTCGACGGCGCCACCGCTGGGCGGCCGATGCCGCTGCCGTCGGTCGATCTGTAGGTCGAGGAGCTGCCGTGGTCATCGGGATGCCTTCCACGTCGGGTCGGTTCAGGACCCCACGGCCTGCTGGGCAGTCTGGAGCCAGCCCTCGGGCAGGCGACCTTCCCAGTCCTCCCAGACCGGGTCCATCGCGTCCCGGAACCCGCTGTACTCGTCGACGGTGAGCTCGTGCGTGGTCATCCCTGCAGCCTCGAGCTGGGCGATGAAGTCGCCCCGCTGGGTCTTCTCCTGCTCGTGCTTCTGCGCTCCGGTGACACGCAGCTCCTCGTCGAGCACCGACCTGACGTCCTGGGGGAGTCCGTCCCAGAACTGCTGGTTGAACGAGACCATGAGGACGTCGCCCGCGTAGTTCGACAACGTGACGTAGTCGGCGACCTCGTCCCAGCCTTCGCCGACGAGGAACTCGGTCGGGCGTTCTGCGCCGTCGATCGCGCCGGTCTGGACGCCGGTGAACGCCTCGCCGAACGGCATCGGCGTCGCGGCTGCTCCCATGGCCTCGAACGCAGCGACCCACAACGGGAACTCGGGAACCCGGAACGTCAGGCCCCGCATGTCGTCCGGGCTTCGGATGTCTCGCTCGGCGTTCACCCACTGACGAAGGTCGCGGACCCAGATGTCCTGTGTGTGGAGCCCGGTCGCCGAGGTGCGCTCCTTGACGTCGTCGCCGATGGAGCTCTCCGCCACCGCCTTCAGGTCGTCGATGTCGCGGCACAGGAAGGGCAGGGAGAAGACGTCCACGGCGCCGTCGAAGGAGCTGTAGATGCCCGATGCGACCAAGCCCGCGTCGAGCCGTGCGCCGCTCTGGACCTGCTGGATCATCGTGGCGATGTCACCGCCGCTGAGCTCCAGCTGTGGGGAGATCTCGATCGTCACGTCGCCGTCGGTCTTCTGCGCGACGCGGTCGGCCATCTCGCTCAGCAGTCGGTGCGTGAGCATGGTCGCCGGCTCGTCGTGGGTGATCCTGACCGTGATCGCACCCGACGAGGAGTCGCGTTGGGAACAACCGGCGGCCGCCGGGATGGCGGCCGCGATCCCCACCGCGCCCACCGTCTTCAGGAGTGAGCGCCGCTCCAGATGTGGAGTCCTCATGATGCGTCCTTTCCGTGGACTCGCGAGACATGGCATCCCGGAATGACGTGCTGCGGCCCAGGCCCGTTGGTGATTTATGTCGACCATCAACAGAATGGCGGCGACAGTCGTCTGTTGTCAACCGTCTTACGCAGAGGTTTCGACTCGATGACGAACCTTCAGTGGTGCTGCGAGGGCAGCCCGGCACACGCCGCGGCCTGGCAAGCACCGTCAATGGATGCCGCCGGGTTCGTGGCTCAGCAGGCGACCTGGGCCCGCCGCATCGTGGGTCAGGCGGAGAAGTGCCTCACGCGACGATCGCGTCGACCATCAGGTCGACCCGGTCCGGCGTCAGGGCGCGCTCGACCACGGTCATGGCGGCCCCCCGCAGTCCCGCGTCGTCGCCGAGCTGGGCGCGCGTGATCACCGTGGCGCGGACGGACGCCGGTAGCGCGGCCTTGAAGATCGACTCCTGCAGTCCTGCCATGAACTGGTCGCCCGCGTCGACGAGGTAGCCCCACACCGTGATGACGTCGGGATTCAGCAGGTTGATCGCACCGGCCAGGATCTCGCCCGCACGTTCGCCGGCGGCACGCACGGCTTGGCCGGCGGGGATGTTCCCGGCATTCGCCAGGGCGGCGACGTCGCGCGCTTCATGCGCGTCAAGTCCCTGTGCTCGAAGCGCGTCCGCTATCGCGGTCCCTCCCGCGATCGCGTTGAGACACCCCCGGCTCCCGCACGCGCAGGGCTGATCGGCTCCCTGAACCTTGGTGTGCCCGATCTCGCCGAGGAGGCCGGTTGCGCCACGGACGACGTCATCACCGATCACGAGCCCGGTCGCGATGACGGTCCCTACCTTCAGGCACAGGAAGATCTGCGAGTCCGGCCAGGACAGCCGATGCTCGGCAAGTGCCATCAGGTTGACATCGCGATCAACGACCGTGAGCGCGCCGAACGTGTCACTCAGCCGTGACTGCAGCTCGTCCTCGCTCCATGCTCGGCCGTCCGCGGTCGTGGGGCCGCCGGAGGACAGGACCTCGATGTCACCCGGGAGACCGATCCCGACCCCGTGGACGTCATCCACAGACCGACCGAGCTCCCTGAGGCCGGCGTGGAAGTGGTCGTGGAGAAGGTCGAAAAGGGCGTCCGGCCCCTTGCCGACGTCGAGATGGACCTGGGTGCTCCACTGGACCTCGGCCCCCAGGTCCGTGATCGCCAGCAGCGTGCCGGTCATCCCCACCTGCGCGGCCAGGGTGACGCCTGCTCGAGTATTGAACGCGAGCCGGCCGGCGGGCCGACCACGACTCGGGGCGGTGGCGCCGGCCGTGACGATGAGGTCGAGTCGTTGGAGCGCCTCAAGCCGCTCGGTGACCGTCGAGCGTGCGATCCCCATCGCCGCCGCGAGCTCTGAGGTGGTCTCGGCCTTGCCCTGGCGGATCAGTTCGAGAACCTCACCTGCGCGCGCCGCGCGCGGAGAGACTTTCGCCACCGGACCGACAGTACGGCGCTGCTTGTTGTCCGCCGCCGAGCCGACGGCCGTCCGAGGACCAGGTCTCACTGCCACCCTCCCACTCTATACGTTGTCAGTCGGCTGATCGAACCGGCATTGACGGTGATTCACGACACCTTTACGCTGACAATCGACATAAAAGAGGGGTGCGGGGCTGACGTATCGGTCCCCGCCCGGTCGAGCAGACGAGGACCCATGGACATCGCTCACAGCAACGAACTCTTCATCGGCAGCCGCTGGGTTGCTCCCGCGACGACGGACCTGGCGGACGTCGTCGCTCCTTTCGACGCCGCTGTGATTCGGCGCCTGCCCCGGCCGAGCATCGACGATGCGAAGCTGGCGGTCGACGCCGCGACCGACGCGTACGACGCCTGGAACGCGCTGACCGTCGAGGAGCGCCTGACCCACATCGGTCGCTTCTGTGCTGCGCTCGATCAGCGGCTGGAGGAGATCGCCAGCGTCTGGGCACTCGAGTCCGGCATGCCGATCACGCAGTGTCGGAGCCTCGGGCAGAGCGCCTCCGAACTGTGGAACCTGGCGTTGGAGCAGGCGCTGACCGCGCCCTGGGTCGAGGTCCGCGACACCTCCATGGGGCGCTTGGAGGTGCGTCGCGAGGGAGTGGGCCCGACGGTCGGGATCGTTGCCTTCAACGGCCCGCACATGCAGTTCGCGCTGGCGATCATCCCGGCGCTCATCGCCGGCAACTCGATGATCGTCAAGCTGCCCGCCGAGTGTCGTCTCCTCGGATATGTCTTCGGGGCCGCGGCAGAAGAAGCCGGCTTCCCCCCGGGCGTGCTGAGCCTGATCGCGGGCGACGCCGATGTGAGCTCCTACCTGGTCGAGCACCCCGACATCGCTGCGGTCCACTTCACCGGTGGCACAGAGGTAGGGACAGCGGTGATGAAGGCGTGCGCCGACCGGGTGGCCAACGTCGTGCTGGAACTCGGTGGCAAGTCGGCGTCGATCATTGCCGCCGACGCCGACCTCGAGACCGCGATACCGACGCTCGTCGAGTCGATGGCGCTCTACAGCGGGCAGATCTGTGTCGCGATGACACGGCTGTTGGTCGCGCGCGAGATCCATGACGACGTGGTCGATGGGCTCGTGGCGGGACTGCGCGAGCTCAGGATGGGCGACCCCAGGGCGCCGGAGACCGAGTGGGGGCCGTTGGCAGCAGAGCGGTTCCGAGAGCGGGCCGAGGCGTACATCGAGCGCGCGGTCGCAGATGGCGCGACGATCGCGTACGGCGGTTCCCGCCCGGACGAGTTCGACGGCTTCTTCCTCGAGCCCACGCTGCTCACCGACGTCACCAACGACATGGAGGTCGCGCAGGACGAGATCTTCGGTCCGGTGTTCGTCGTGATCCCGTTCGACACGGTCGATGAGGCGATCGACATCGCCAATGACTCGAGGTACGGCCTGTCGGGCTCGGTCTTCACCACGGAGGAGAAGACCGGCCAGGAGGTCGCCCGTGGGGTGCGCTCCGGAGTGTTCATCGTCAACGGGACCTTCCCCTGCCTCGCGGCGCCGTTCGGCGGAGTGAAGCAGTCCGGGTTCGGTCGAGAAGGCGGGCCGGAAGGTCTCTTCGCGCTGACGCAGATGAAGTCGATCACCCTCTGATCTCCACGGGGTCTCGCCCCGTACCGAGGCTGTCCGCACCTGGTGCCAGGTGCGGACAGCTCTGTTTTTCAAAGATCGCCGGGGTCGGTGTCGCTGGCTCGAGAAGAACCCAAAGTGATGACCCTCACCCTATTGACGTCGGTCAGCAACGCATTTAAGTTGATGAACGACATAAAGACCCCGTTGCACTCGGGTGGGTCACACCGCAGCCGGCGTCGAGGCCGGCTCCACGAGATTCGAGGAACCATGGATCGCACGAACCCGGCGACGCCTGGACGTCGCACGCGCCTCATCGCTGCTGCGGTGCTCATGACCGGCGGACTGGCTGCTTGTTCGAGTTCGGGATCCGCGTCCTCGGCTACCGCGGACTGCGACACAGCCGCGTACGACGACGCGATCGCCGCCTACACGGAGGGCGGTGTGATCGGCAAGGGTCCCTACGGCGAGACCTCTGCAGATGCGGCGGCGATCGAGCTCACGTCCGACGAGCGGGCCGAGATCGATCGCATGGGGGCCACGGCTGCTGTGGTCATGCACTTCTCGGGAGACAGCTGGAGCAACGCTCAGGTCAGTGCGATCAAGGCGGAGCTCGAGAAGCTGGGTGTCGAGATCGTCGTACAGACCGACGCGCAGGCCGATCCCGCCAAGCAGTTCTCTGACATCGAGAACGCGTTGGCCGCCGATCCCGACGTCATCGTCTCGATCCCGTCACTGGATCCGACCGCCTTGGCGCCGGCCTACCGCAAGGCGGTGGACCAGGGCGTGGAGCTGGTGTTCATGGAGAACCCCGCCAAGGGTTTCGAACCGGGTGAGGACTACACGTCCGTCGTCGCCACGGACAACTACGGGGCGGGCGTGATCAATGCGCATCAGATGGCACGGGCACTCTGCGGGGAGGGTGAGATCGGCGTGATCTACCACGCAGCCGAGGCGCCGACCAACGTGCTGCGACAGGAGGGATTCGTCGATACGATCGAGGCCGACTACCCCGGCATCGAGATCGTCGAGAGCAAGGGCTTCCTCGGGCCGGACTGGAAAGGCGAGGGCAGCCAGAACGTCAACGCATGGCTGATCAAGCATCCCGGCCTGAGCGGGGTCTGGTGTTGGTTCGACGCACCGTGCGAGGGAGCGATCGACGCGGCGCGCTCGAGCGGACGCGACGACCTGGCGGTGACCACGGTCGATCTGGGCAGCAACGTCGCGCTCGCCATGGCGCGGGGGGAGTACGTCGCGGGCATCGCAGCTGCCCAGCCCTACGAGCAGGGCGTGGTTGAGGCGACGCTCGCAGGCTACGCGCTCCTGGGCAAGGAGGCTCCGCCGTTCGTCGAGCTCCTCTCGGTCCCGGTCGACCGAGCGGACCTCGAGTCGGCATGGAACGACATCTACCGTCTCGACCCACCGGCCGAGCTCGACGACGTGCTGAGCGATGGCTGACCCGACGATGACGGAGCCGGACCACACCGTGCTCGTCTCGATGCGGGATGTGCACAAGTCCTTCGGCAGGTTCGAAGTGTTGCGCGGCGTCGACTTCGAGGTCCGTCGGGGAGAGGTCCACGCGCTGCTCGGGAGCAACGGAGCGGGCAAGTCGACCCTGATGAAGATCCTGCAGGGCGTCCACCGCCCCGACGCGGGGTCGATAGCGATCGACGGCCGGCGAGTCGGATTCGCGTCGCCACAGGCTGCGACCGACGCGGGGATCGGGATGGTCTTCCAGGAGTTCAGCCTGGTCGGGTCACTGTCGGTCGCGCGGAACATCTTCCTCGGCCGCGAACCGCTTCGGTACGGCCTGATCGATGACGGGGTGATCGTCCGAAGGTCTCGGGAGGTCCTGGACCGCATGGGTGTGGCTCTCGATCCGCGTGCCACGCTCGACGACCTTCCCGTGGGCTACTGGCAGCTCACTGAGATCGCCAAGGCGTTGAGCCTGGATGCGCGCGTCCTCATCATGGACGAGCCGACCGCGAGCCTGCCCTACCACGAGGTGGAGCAGCTCTTCGAGCTCGTGGGTCGCCTCAAGCGGCAGGGCATCTCGGTCATCTACATCAGCCACCGCATGGCAGAGATCGAGCAGGTCGCCGACCGGCTGACGGTGCTCCGCGACGGACGAACGGTGCTGTCCGGAGAGGTCGCCGGCATTCCATCGGAGCAGGTGGTCGAGTCGATCGTCGGCTCTGACGTGACGCATGGACTGGTCCGCAGCTCTGCTGGAAGCGGCGACCCCGCAGAGCCGACGCTCGTCGTGCGCGAGCTGACGGCGGGCAGTCGGGTCCGCGACGTGTCCTTCGAGGTGGCCCCCGGCGAGGTCCTGGGCCTTGCCGGGCTGATCGGAAGCGGTCGCACGGAGCTGGCTCGATGCCTCTTCGGCATCGATCGAACGGATGCGGGGACGATCGAGGTGGACGGTCGGGCGCTTCGCCTCCGCTGCCCGGAGGATGCCATCGCGGCCGGCATCATGCTCGTCCCTGAGGACCGTGCGCAGCAGGGGCTCGTGCTCAGCCACACCGTGCGGTCGAATCTCCTGCTGCCGAGCCTCGGCCGGCTCAACCGTGGTCCGTTGATCGACGACCGACGCGGCGGCGATCTGTGCCGCGACCTGATGGGACGCCTGGGCATCCGCTCGACCGCGATCAACGAGCAGGTCGGTCGGCTGTCCGGCGGCAACCAGCAGAAGGTCGCAATCTCGAAATGGCTCTGTCTCCAACACGTCGGCCGTCCCCCGCGCGTGCTGATCCTCGACGAGCCGACCAAGGGAGTCGACATCGCGACCAAGACCCAGATCATGCAGCTGGTCCTGGACATGGCGGACGAAGGCAGCGCGGTCATCGTCATCTCCTCGGAGCTCGAGGAGCTGCTCTCGGTCGCGGACCGCGTCCTCGTCCTGCGTGATGGAACGGCGTGCGAGCAGCTCGAGCGCGACCAGATCGCCGACGAGGAGTCCCTCCAACTCGTAGTGCAAGGAGTTCACTGACATGCCTACTCAGCAGCTGGCGCCGTCGCCACACGGCGGATCGCCTGCGAACGACCAACCGGGCACTACCCGTCCGACCACACGCGGTGATCGGGTCGTCGCCGCGATCCGCCACCTGGACTGGCGTGACTACGCCATCTACATCGGATTCGTGGCGGTCTTCGTCCTCTTCGCCATCTTCCTCGGCAACGACGGTTTCCTCGAGTCCAACAACCTGCTCAACATCGCGCGCCAGACAGCGATCATCGCGGTGATGGCGGTCGCCGGCACGTACGTCATCGCCGCAGCCCAGATCGACCTCTCCGTCGGGTCGGTGGCCGGGCTGTCGAGCGTGGTGGTGGCCCTGACCATCTCATCGACCGGCAATGCGCTCCTCGGAGTGCTGGCGGGACTCGGGGTGGGTGTCGCCGTCGGTGTCGTGAACGGGTCGCTGGTCACGATCTTCGGCATCCCGTCATTCCTGGTGACCCTGGCGATGCTGGGGATCGCCGTCGGTGTGGCGCAGTGGATCTCGGGCTTCCAGCCGGTTCCGATCTTCGACGACGGGTTCACCACGGTCTTCGGATCGGGAGACCTCGGGCCGTTCCCGAGTCTTCTCGTCTGGGCGGTCGTAGCCGTCGTCATCGGCGTCGTCGGCCTCAACAAGACGCGCTTCGGACGCCAGGTCCTTGCGACCGGTGGCAACAGGACCGCGGCCCACTTCAGCGGCGTGCGAACGATGCGCATCACCTTCACCGTCCTGCTCATCTCGGCGGTGGTCGCGAGTATCGCCGGGATGCTCTACGCCGGCCGCCTCCAGTCAGGACGCTTCCAGTGGGGCACCGGCGACGAACTGGCTGTCATCGCTGCCGTCGTGCTGGGAGGGACCCGGCTCTTCGGTGGCAACGGCAGAGTCGTGGGCTCTGCCGTCGGGGCGCTGTTCGTCGGGCTCATCAACAACGGACTCATCCTCGCGGGCCTCGACATCAGCCAGCAGGTCATCATCCAAGGCGTCATCATCCTCATCGCCGTGGCGCTCGCCAAGAAGAAGTAGGTCGGGGCGTCGAGTCCCCACATCTCGCATCGACAGAGCAACGACAATCGAACGAAAGGCGGCGGCCGTCGGTCGCCGAAGGTGACGGTCATGGTTCATTCCAGGGAACAGGTGCTCGAGCGACTGCGGCGTCAGACCGAGCAGGGGCGCGCCATCGTCGGAGCCGGCGCCGGCACCGGGATCTCGGCGAAGTTCATCGAGCGCGGTGGCGCGGACCTCATCATCATCTACAACTCCGGTCGGTTCCGCATGGCCGGCCACAGCAGCATGTGCGGGCTGCTACCGCTGGGTGACGCCAACGCGGTCGTCATGGAGATGGGCGAGCGCGAGGTGCTGCCTGCGGTGCGCGACGTGCCGGTGCTCGCCGGGGTCAACGGTACCGACCCGACCAGGGATCTCTCGCTGTTCCTGGACCAGGTCGTCGGCGCTGGGTTCTCGGGAGTCAACAACTTCCCGACCGTCGGGCTGTACGACGGTCGCATCCGCCACGAGCTCGAGGCCTCCGGGCTCGGGTTCGATCGCGAGGTCGAGATGATCCGACGCGCGCGTGAGAAGGGTCTCTTCACTGCGGTGTACGTCTTCACGCCGGATGAGGCGAAGGCCATGGTCGCTGTCGGTGCGGATGCGGTCATCGCGCACATGGGCCTCACCGTGGGGGGCAGCATCGGCATGGCCGTCGACGGCGCCTTCACGCTGGACGATGCGTGCGCCCGTACCCAGGCCATCGCTGATGCCGCGCTGCGGGAGAACCCCGACCCTGTCGTCCTGTGTCATGGCGGCCCGATCGCCGCTCCGGAGGACGCTGAGTACGTGATGACGCGCACCAGCGCGGTCGGCTTCGTCGGCGCCTCGAGCATGGAGCGACTCCCGGTCGAGGAAGCACTCGTGAGCACGACCGAGGCGTTCAAGGCGGCTCGAACCGCATGACATCGATCGAAGGGACACTGCAGATGAATGGGAACGGCGCCTCGCCCGGGCTGGACGACCGCTTCGACTGGCCGGCCATCGAGGAGAGCGTCACCTCCTCGGTCACGGTTGTCGCTGGTGGCGCACGGGGCACGGGAAGAGCCGCAGCGGAGCAGATCCTGAGTCTCGGTGGCCGTGTGGTGGTCACCGACATCGACCCGGAGCGGGTGAGGCAGGTCGAGACCGAGCTCGTGACCCATGCGGAGCGGCTGCACGTCCTGGCCGGCGACTGCACTGACGCCGGCCAGATGGCTGCCCTCGCCGACGCCACCGTCGAGCGCTTCGGGGAAGTGCACAACGTCATCTACAGCGCCGGTGCCTACCGCGCACAGCGGCCCACGCTCGACGTCGACAGCGATGAGTGGGATCTCATCCTCGACTCCAACCTGAAGGGCGCCTTCGTCACCTACCAGGCCTACCTGCCCCACATCGTACGTGCGGGCGGCGGCGCACTCGTGAGCATCTCCTCCTTGGCAGGACGCACCAGTAGCCCGTTCCTCGGCTGTCACTACTCGGCCGCCAAGGCTGGTGTGCTCGGGCTGACACGGCACCTGGCCAAGGAGTTCGGCCCGCAGCGGGTCCGCGCGAACTCGATCTGTCCTGGTGGCATCGTCGGCGCGCGGATGAACGATCTCCTCACGGACCTGAAGCGGGAGGACGACCTGGTCCGCCTCGCTGAGCAGACGCCCCTCGGCCGGAACGTCCACGAGCAGGACGTGGTCGCGGTCATCCTGTTCCTGCTCTCCGACCTGTCGCGATTCGTCAATGGAGCGACCATCGACGTCAACGGCGGAATCCTGACGGTCTGACGATGCGATCAGAAGCCAGGGTCGCGTTGATCGCGGCGCACGACACGAAGGGCCCGGACGCGGTCTTCATCAAAGAACGGATCGAGGCAGCGGGCCATCGGGTGCTGCTGATCGACTTCGGCATCGTGGGCGAGCCGGCTCACCACGTCGACCACGCTGCCGGCGAGGTCGCGGAGCTCGCCGGCACATCGGTGGCCGCGCTTCGCCGCGCGAAGGACAGGTCGGCTGCGGTGGCCGCGATGACGGAGGGGGTGACCAAGCTCGTCGGACGACTCCACGCTCGAGGTGAGATCGACGGAGTGTTCGCGATCGGCGGTGGCGCCGGCACCACGGTGGGGGCGACGAGCATGCGACCGCTCCCGGTCGGTGTCCCGAAGGTCATCCTGTCCACCGTCGCCGCTGGGGACACGAGCAACTACCTCGGGTCCTCGGACATCGTGATGTTCCCGTCGATCGTCGATGTCGCTGGGGTCAACGCGATCTCGCGGGTGACCTACCGAACGGCGGCCGACGCGATGGTCGGCATGCTCGACGGCCTCGGGACCGCTCCGGCGGCGACCCCCGCGCGGCCGCTGATCGCGGCCTCGATGTTCGGCGTCACCACGCCGGTCGTCCTCCGAGCGAAGCGACGGCTGGAGGATGCCGGCTACGAGGTCGTGGTCTTCCATGCGACCGGTGCCGGTGGCCGCACGATGGAGCGTCTCTGTCGGGAGAGGTACTTCTCGGCGGTGCTCGACCTCACGACGACGGAGTGGGCCGACGAGACGGTCGGTGGGATCCTCGGCGCCGGCCCTGATCGCCTGACCGCAGCCGCGGATCTGGGAATCCCACAGGTGGTCTCGGTCGGCGCGACTGACATGGTCAACTTCGGCCGTGTGGACTCGATCTCGCCCGAGTTCGCCGGGCGTCGCCTCTACGAGCACAACGCGGAGAACACGCTGATGCGCACGTCCGCGACGGAGGCCCGCGACATCGGCCGCAACATCGGCGCTCGACTCGCCCGCGCACACGGACCGATCACCGTGCTGGTGCCGGACGGCGGGGTGTCGGCTCTCGATGCGCCCGGCCAGCCGTTCGAGGATCCGGACGCCCGCCGTGCCCTGGTCGACGCGCTCCTGGCGCAGCTGTCGCCATCGGGTGTGTCCGTCTCCCGGACGCCCGACCACATCAACGACCCGTCGTTCGCCGACCGTGCCGCGGACGAGCTCCTCGCACTGCTGACCGCGCGCGGGGACGATCACGAGGACAGGACATCTGATGCACAGTGACCCGATTCGCGTCGCCCTGGTCGGCCCCGGCCGCATCTCGGTGGCACACCTCGACGCGATCACGCACGATCCTTCGCTTGCGGCGCTCGTGGCTGTCGCGGGCCTTCCCGAGGAGCAGGGCCGCACCAGCGAGCTCGCGCAGAGGTTCGGCGCGGAGCGTGCGACGGTCGTCGATGACGTCGTGACCGCGGATGACATCGACGCCGTCGTCGTCACGGTGCCCAACCACGTCCACTCCCCGCTCGCGGTTCGGCTGCTCGACCACGGCAAGCACGTGCTGGTGGAGAAACCGCTGGCCAACAGTGTCGAGGAATGCGACACGATCATCGACGCGGCCGAGCGATCCAGCCGCTTCGTCATGGTCGGCCAGTGCCGACGCTTCTTCGCGGGAGCGGAGCGTGCACGGGAGACGATTGACCAGCTCGGCCGCCCGTTGGTCCTCAACCACCACCTCGGTGTCTACGTCGAGGACGCAGCGACGGGCTGGTGGCGGTCGGCTGCAGCCGCCGGTGGCCTCGCCGTCGGGCTCAACGGGCCACACGTGTTGGACACCATGCTCTGGCTGATCGACTCCCGGCCGACCGGCGTCTACGCCCAGACCAGACGGCTACGGGACAACTGGGAGGGGGAGGACGAGGCGGTGCTCGTCGTCGACTTCGAGGACGGCAGCATCGGGACCGGTCACATCTCGCTGAACGCCTCGGCGCCGGTGAATCTCCGATGGGTCAACGGACCGTACGGCTCACTCCATCTCGCTGACGACCGGAACCTCTGGATCAACGGCCGGACCACGGTCCAGGAGGACGTCGTGCCCTACATCGATGGAGATGCGTCGTTCCGTGGTCAGTTCCGGGAGTTCGTCACCGGGATCCGGGAGGGCCGCGCTCCCTGTCCCCGTGCGGTGGACGGGCGCGAGGTGGTCCGCGTGATGGAGGCCGTCCGGGAGTCGCAGGCCTCGGGCCGGCGGGTCCCACTGTGACCGGGCTGCTGGCAGCCGTCGAGGCCCACGGATCGATGTACGACGACAAGAACGGAGAGCGATCATGACGGGACGAATGCAGGACAAGGTGGCGTTGATCTCCGGCGCGGGGAGAGGCCAGGGGCGGTCGCACGCGGTGCGGTTCGCCGAGGAGGGCGCCGACATCATCGCCTTCGATGTCTGTGCGCCGATCGCTACGGCACCGTACGACATGGCGACGCTCGACGACCTCAAGGAGACCGTTCGTCTCGTGGAGGCAGCGGGCCGACGCGTCGTCTGGGGGCAGGCCGATGTGCGCGACCTCGCTGGCATGCGCGCGCTCGTCGACCGAGGGATCGAGGAGTTCGGCCGGCTCGACGTGGTCTGCGCCAACGCCGCCTACACGTGTTTCGTCGAGAACACCTGGTCCATCACCGAGGAGCAGTGGGAGGACCTGATCGCCGTGAACATGACCGGCGTCTGGAAGACGGTCACGGCAGCCACCCCCGCGATGATCGCGGCGGGCAACGGAGGCTCCATCGCGATCACCAGCTCATCCGCGGGCACCAAGGGGATGATCAACCTCGGCCACTACACGACGGCCAAGCACGGCGTCGTCGGGCTGATGCGCACACTGGCCAACGAGCTCGCGGCGCACAACATCCGCGTGAACACGGTCCACCCGACCGGCGTCGACACGAAGCTGCTCGACAACGACCACATCCAGTCGTTCCTCGCCGACAATCCGAGCTGGGGTGACAACATGCAGAATGCGCTCCCGGTCGAGCTGATGGACCCGGTGGACGTGTCGAACGCGATCCTGTTCCTCGCCTCGGACGAGGCACGCTATGTCACTGGTGTGCCTTTCGCGGTCGATGCAGGGTTCGCCGTGCGGTGACGCCGTACCGCGTGGTCGCGAGATCTCGGCCAGACCGCTGACAGCGACGTACGACGTGGCCGATGATGGGGCCCCACGGAGCGCGCGCTGAGGAGAGAGATGACCGCACCGGAGGAGACCGTCGGCATCGTCGGCGGCGGCATCCTCGGCCTCGCCGTCGGGCGCGAGCTGGTGCGGCGCCGACCCGGCACCCGGGTCGTGGTCCTCGAGAAGGAGACCGAGCTCGGCACCCACCAGACCGGGCACAACTCCGGGGTGGTGCACGCGGGCATCTACTACCAGCCCGGCAGCCTCAAGGCCGAGCTGTGCACCCGCGGTCGGCTGCTGCTGCGCGACTACTGCGAGGAGCACGACCTGCCCTACGACGAGTGCGGCAAGCTGGTCGTGGCTGTCGACGAGTCCGAGCTGGGCCGCTTCGACGCCCTCGAGGCGAAGGCTCGTCGCAACGGGGTGCCGGGGCTGCGCCGGATCGACGGCGCCGCGATCGCGGACATCGAGCCGCACACCGTCGGGCTCGCCGCCCTGCACTCACCGGCCACCGCGATCACCGACTTCGCCGCGGTGGCGCGCTCGCTGGGCGCGGAGATCGAGGCCGCGGGGGGCAGCGTCCGGCTCGGCACGCGGGTGACCGGCATCGAGCGGACGGCCGCCGGCGCCCGGGTGCGCCACACCGACGGCGTCGAGAGCCTGGACCGGCTGGTGGTGTGCGCCGGGCTCCAGTCCGACCGGGTGTCGCGGCTCGCCGACGGCGACGAGGCGCCGCGGATCGTCCCGTTCCGCGGGGAGTACCTCACCGTCGACGTCGCCAAGCGCGACCTGGTGCGCGGGCTGGTCTATCCCGTGCCCGACCCGCGCTACCCGTTCCTCGGCGTGCACTTCACCCGCCGGGTCACCGGCGACCTCGAGATCGGCCCCAACGCCGTGCTCGCGCTGGGCCGCGAGGGCTATCGGCGTACGTCGATCGACGCGGGCGACATCAAGGATCTCCTCAGCTGGCCGGGCTTCTGGCGGATGGCCCGCACCCACTGGCGCACCGGCGTGAAGGAGGTGCGCGGCTCTCTCTCGACCCGCACCTACATGGCCGACGCCCAGCGGTACGTGCCGGAGATCGGGCCCGCGGACGTCGTACGAGCCCGGTCCGGGCTGCGCGCACAGGCCGTCGACCGCGACGGGTCGCTGGTCGACGACTTCCGGATCACCCGTGCCGACGGCATCACCTGCGTGCGCAACGCTCCTTCGCCGGCGGCGACGTCGAGCCTCGCGATCGCGGCGTACGTCGTCGACGAGATGGGCTGAGCGCTCCGGTCACACCTCGACCAGCAGGGCGCGGTGGTCGGACACCTCGGGGTCGGCCACCACCTCGAAGCGCTGCACCGCCTCCGGCTCCGACACCAGGAGATAGCTCGCGTGCCGCACCGGCTTGCGATAGCGCGACGAGCGGGTGTCGGCGTCGCCGACCAGGTCGACCAGCCCCAGCTCGCCCAACACCGCGAAGGTCTCACTGCCGGGCAGCAGGTTGAGGTCGCCCGCGACCGCGACCACGTCCCCGGGCTCGCGCACGCTGTCGACCAGCGCGGCCAGGCGCTCGGCCTGCGCGCGGCGGGCCGGCGTGTCCTGCTTGCCCGCGGCGTCGCGAAGTCCGTGCATCTGCCCCACCGTCACGAACCGTCCGGTCGCCGGCTCGTGCACCCGGACCACCTGCGCCGCCCGGGGGCGCCCGTCCACGGGCCACTCGTCGGCGTGGTCGGTGTACGTGCCGTGGACGTGGGCCGCGCGGGAGGCGGTGGCGACCAGCCCACGGCGGGTGAAGAGCCCCAGGCCGAAGTCCTGGCGGTGCTCGTGGCCGGTGTCGTCGTGCACCGGTCCGGTGTCGCTCGCGGCGAACCAGCCGTCGTACGTCGGCAGCAGGCGTCCTACGTCGGCCATCAGGTCCGCACGCTGCGGCAGCTGGCGGGCGTCGTCGGAGAAGCTGGTCCAGCCGTGGAGACCGGGGGTTCGGGTGACCTCCTGCAGACAGAGCACGTCAGGGTCGATGGTGGGCAGCCAGGCGGCGAGCTCGTCGTACATCGCGCCGCCCCAGGCGTTCAGGGAGATGATCTGCACCGGACGATCCTCTCCCACGGTGGGGCCGCGGGCCGAGCCGGTTTCGGGCTGCGGCGGCGGTGTCGGCGGTCGGGTCTAGCGTTGATCGCGCCACTTCCCGATCCGACGAAGGAGTCACCATGGCATCGCGTCTCAACCCGTACCTCGGCTTCGAGGACAACGCCCGTGAGGCGATGGAGTTCTACCAGCAGGTGTTCGGCGGCGAGCTCTCCGTGAGCACGTTCGGCGACGTGGGCGGGGCGGAGGGCGAGGCCGCGCAGCTGGTCATGCACGCGATGCTCGAGACCCCGAGCGGCTACACCCTGATGGCGTCCGACTGCCCGCCGGGGATGGAGTACGTCGCTCCCACGACCGCGATCAGTCTCTCCGGCGACGATGGCGACGAGCTGCGGGGCTACTGGGAGCAGCTGAGCAGTGGCGGCGAGGTGACGATGCCGCTGGAGAAGCAGGTGTGGGGCGATGAGTTCGGCACCTGCACCGACCGGTTCGGCATTCCGTGGATGGTCAACATCGCAGGCACCTGACCACCCGCATCACCCGGCGTGGCTCGCCGCCGCGACCGGCCCGGAGCACCGTTCGGCATCCCTGCCGTGCCCCGCCAGGGCGAAGAGCAGGGGGCATGCGCCATCCGCTCGAGCTGTCGGAGCGCCGCCCGGAGGTCGCCCCGCTCGGCTACGCGGATGCGGGGTCGCCGGGAAGGTGCGTCATCAGGTCGCCAGGGCGTGCTTCGAGCTGCTGCAGGTGATCGAGCTCGTCGCTCATCGCGGCGCTGACCCGGCGCAACAGCTGCCGGACGGTCGGGATGTCCCAGGTGTAGGACGCCACTGCCTCCGTCGCATCGAAGAGCGCGGCAGAGAGCCGATCCCGCGTGGACTGATACCGCGCGAGCGCCACCGACTCGGGCCCGCCCTGCTGGAGTGACTCCAGCAGGGCGCGGGCCAGCAGCTCGGCGTCGCGCAACGCGTCGGTCATGCCGTGCGTCGTGATGGGGTCCTTGAAGTAGCCGGCGTCTCCCACCAGCGCCCATCCCGGGCCCCACGACTGCCGCACATGGCCCGGAACGCCGGCCCATCCCCGGATCGCGCCCACCGTCCCGACAGCGCGGACCCGGTCGGTGAGGCGCGGCGCGGCGTGATCGAGCAGCGTGGTGAAGGCCGCTTCGGTGCCGGAGCGCCGGAGCACGCGCATCCGCTCCGGCGAGGTGCCGACGAAGGCGCAGGTCTGCCCGTCGTTGGTCGGGATCAGCCCGGCACCCGCTCCGTCGCCGTACGCCCACTCGTAGCCGTCGGCGACCGGGGTGTCGAGGTATCGGTACAGGACGGCGCTCGCGGACCGACCGCGGCGATGGACCCGGGCGCCCACCGCGGCCGCCACGCTCGACCGGAGCCCGTCGGCACCCACCGTGACGGTGGAGCGCACTCGGATCGCCCGGCCGCGGCGATCGCGACCACGCACGCCGGTCACCCGGCCACGGTCGTCCACGATCAGACCCGACACCGAGGTCTCGTGGATCACCTCCGCGCCCGCGGCCACGGCGTGATCCACCAGGATCCGGTCGAGCACGTCGCGTCGTGGGGCGTAGAGCGCCTCGACGCCGGCGCTGGGCCGGATCGTCACCACCGCGCTGTCCTCGCCGGCGTAGTGGAACGTGGTGCGGCGCACCGGAGGTGTCCGGGCCGCCACGATGGCGGGCAGCACACCCCAGCGCGACAGCTGCAGCACACCGGCCCGCATGAACGCATGAGTGGAGACCGTGCCGGTGCCGTAGCTGCTGCGGTCGATCAGTGCCACCCGCGCGCCGGCGCGCGCCAGCAGCATCGCGGTCGCGGCTCCGCTGACCCGCGCGCCGACGACCACGACGTCGTAGTCGGTGCTCACGGTGTCGACTCCTCGGCAGGCTCGTCCTTCCGGGCGCTCGTGCCGATCAGGTGACCTACGACCGCCCGCGCGTCGTAGCGGGCACCGTCGATGAATCCCGAGTCGCGACGGTGCTGGAACCGCTGTCCCACGACGTAGACGCCCGGCGCCTCGGTGATGCCGCGGCGCTGCCGGATGCTGCCATCCGCGTTGAGGACGGGCAGCCGGAGCCACGAGTGGTCGGGCCGGTAGCCGGCCGCGAGCACCACCGTGCTGATCCCTTCCCCGGCCAGGTCGAGGCGAGCCAGTGGCGCGGGCAGGTGGAGCGGCTGCGGCCGGCTGGCCGGCCAGACCTCGTCGGTCAGGCCGGTGCGGGCGACGTACTCGTCCACGGCATCGAGCAGGTGGTGCATCCGCCGATCGGCGGTGACCGTGGTGTCCTGCAGATCGTCCCGGAAGGTCACCACCGACCCGGCCGCCCTCTCGAGCCTCCCGGCCAGGCGGACGCCGCGAGCCTGCAGCGCCGGCAGATCGACATCGGTGCGCTCGGTCCCGTTGCGGCCGACGAGTTGCAGGGAGCGCTCCCGGCGGGCGGCTGCCGGGTCGCGGACCTCCTCGATGGTCCGGGCGAGACGGCCGGTGCTCTCCAGCCACCAGAAGATGTCGACGCCGCGGTAGAGCCGAGGAACCCTGGTGTGTCCGCCCACGGAGAGAACGACCTCGCGCCCCGCCCGGTTGAGCTCGTCGGCGATCTGCACGCCCGAGGACGACGCACCGACGACCAGCACGCCACCGCGCGGCAGGCGATCGGGGCTCCGGTACGACGCGGAGGTCACCACGTGGTCGACGCCGTCGATCGCGTCGAGGGTGGCCGGGACCCGCGGAACGCCGTGAGGACCGGTCGCGACGACGACGTGACGGGCGTGCCAGATGCCTCCGGGCGTCATGATCAGGTAGCCGTTCGCTGCGCTGCAGACCGCCTCGACCGTGGTGCCGCCCAGGATCGGCGCGCCGAAGGAGGCGGCGTATCGCTCGAGGTGGCGGACGAACGCTGGAGCACCCATGTAGGCGTCGGGCTCCGGACCACGGTAGCCCCAGGCGGGCAGCCGCATCATCCAGTTCGGGGTGAGCAGGTGGAGCGAGTCCCACCGCTCGGTCCGCCAACGCTCGCCGATGCGACCACGCTCGAGGATGACGTGGTCGCGCTGCTCCGCGGTGAGCAGTCGGCTGACGGCGAGACCGGCGTGACCACCGCCGATGACGACGGTGTCGATGGTGGGCATCGCACGTCCTCTCGTGTCCCGGGGCAGGGGGTCTCGGGTCGGCCGTCAGCCGGTCACGACATCGATGACGACGGGCGTCGGGTTGGCCAGCACGTCGTACACGGCGGAGCGCCGGCGGGACTGCTCGACGATGCCGCGCAGCGTGTCGTCGTCCGCGTCACCCTCGATGTGGAAGGTGACCTTGATCTGCTGGTAGCCGTTGCGCACGGAGCCCTCGGACAGCCCGAGGATGCCCAGCAGGTCGATGTCCCCCTCGACGGTCGAGCTGACCTTGGTCAGGGCGACGCCGCGCGCCGCTGCGATGTTGGCCACGCCCGCCGTGAGGCAGGCGGCGATGCCGTGGAGCAGGAACTCCACCGGGGTGGGGCCGTTGTCCTTGCCGACCAGGACAGCGGGGTGATCCGCGTCGAGCACGGTGACGTCCTGGTGCTCCATCTCCTGCATCGCGCCGTAGAAGCCGGACACCGTGGAACGGCTGTGGGTCCCGCTCTGCCAGGTGTTGCTGGCACGGAACTGGAACTTCGCGATCTCGGTCTGGGCCTTGACCGCGTCCAGCGTGGCGAACAGCGTTGCGGTGTCCACGCCGTTCAGGAGCGGGGCATCGGTGGTGGTGGTCATGGATCCTCCATGGGTCGTGCCGGCGTACCGGCGGTGATGGGTGGTGGGCGGAAGAGCCGCTAGGAGTAGCGCCCTTCCATGACCCGCCCGACGGTGTCGGCCTCGTACCGCGCACGGACGGCGGGGTCGCGCCAGACGACGGCGGTGCCGTCGAGCACGATCAGGTCGTCCTGGTTGGTGATGGTGGTGGCCAGGGTGGTCACCGGCTTGTCCGACCGTGCTGCCGTCACCGTCGCGAGTGCGGTGATCACATCGCCAGGACGAACGGGTGCCACGAACCTCCACGCGACCTCGAGGAAGACGCTGCCCGGTCCGGGGAGCTGCTCGGCGACGAGTGCGTTGAGCAGGCCCGTCGTCACACCTCCCTGGACGACCACTCCGCCGAACCGGCTGGTCCGGGCGAGGTCGTCGTCGTAGTGGATCGGGTTGCGGTCCCCTGTCATCTCGGTGAACAGCTCGATGTCGCGAGCCGTGACGGTCCGAGTGCGGTGAGCGGAGGTGCCGATCTGCGGGTTGGTCATGGCGTCGAGCGTGTCCGCCGGACCTTCCCCGGATCTTCCCGTCCGCCTTCCCGCCGGGGAAGGGGCAGGGAAGGGGGCCTGGCCAGGCTGCGGATTCGGAAGGGAGTCACACCATGAACCTCACCGTGTGGAAGCTGGTCGGGAGGAGCTGTGCGAAGGAGCGTGCTCACACCGTGCCCCACCCGTCGCGGCTGATGGTCCGGGTGACCGGGTCGAGGGGGAGCGGCATGCGGCCGTCGTCGGTGCTCACTGACGAGGACGCGCGAGCGGGTGTCCGGGCGATGCTGCCGGTCGTCGTGGGCTATGCCCCGTTCGGGCTCGTTGTGGGGGCGACCGTGGCGGCGAGCGCCAACCCGCTCGCGGCGTACGTCGCCACCTGGACGATCTACGGCGGTGCCGCACACCTGGCCGTGCTCGACGCACTCGGCGCCGGTGCGGGCTGGACGACCGCCGCTCTCGTCGGTCTGCTCGTCAACGCGCGGCTCAGCGCTTATGCCACCTCGATGGCTCCGCAGTGGCGCTCCGCATCCGTCGCTCAGCGAACCGTCGCGGCGTTGATGCTGACCGATGCACCCTGGGCGCTGACCCAGCGTCGCAGCACGGGTCGGCGACCGTTCTATCTCGGCGCCGCGCTCACGTTGTTCGTCGGCTGGCCCGTCCTGGTCACCGTCGGGATGCTGGCTCACCGTTGGACGGGCACCGCCCCGGTCCTGACCCTGCTGGCGGCGCTGACGCTGGGATGCGCGGTGATCGGCCAGCTCCGGCAGCGACCGGCCGCCGCCGCGGCGGTCGCTGCCGCGGTGGTCACGATCGCCACCACGTCGCTGTCCACCGGCACCGCACTGCTGGCTGCTGCCGCAGCGGGGGCGGCCACCGGCCTGTGCGCCGAGGCCGCGTCATGAGCGTTCTGGTCGCGGTTCTCGTCGTCGGCCTGGGCAGCATGGTGCTGCGCGTCGCGCCGCTCCTCGTGGCGCATCGAGTGCCCGATCGGGTGGCGCGCGTGGCCGGCTGGGCCGGTCTCGCCGTCCTCACGGCGATCGTGGTGCGCACCGTGCTCGTCCACCAGGACGTCGACGTACCGGGTGCCAGGGCCGTTGCCGCGGTCGCCGTCGGTGGCTCCCTCGTCCTCGCCTACCGCGGCTGGTCGCTGCTCACGACCGTTGCCGTGGGTGCTTCCACCTATCTCGTGCTCTCGCTCGTGCTCTTCCGACTGACCTGAGGTCGCCATGTCACTCCTCCTGCGCGCCGGGTCGCACCGGCGATCCCGCTCCTCCGACGTCCCCGTGGCGCTGCCCGACGGTGGGACCGCGCGACTCCGTCCGCTGCTACCCGGGGAGATCGGACCCGTGCAAGCGGTCTTCGCGTCCTTGTCGACGCAGTCACGCGTGAACCGCTTCTTGGCTCCGATGCCCGTGCTTCCCCCGCGCATGCTCGCCGTGCTCGCTGCCGCGGATGGAGACGAGCACGTCGCCTGGGTCGCCTCGGTGCTCGGCCGACCGGTCGGCGTGGCCCGCTACGTCCGCACCGGTCCGGCGACCGCCGAGGTCGCGTTCGAGGTCGCCGATGCGCACCAGGGGCGAGGTCTGGGCGCGGCGCTGCTGGATGCCGTCACCACGCTGGCGTGTGTGAGCGGCATCCGTCGGATCCAAGCGCTGGTGCTGGCGGGCAACGAGCCCTCCCGCCGGCTGCTCACCCGGATCGGAGTGCCGTTGGCGGGCGCAGGTCCAGAGCTCGAGGGCGAGGGCCCGCTGACGCTGATGGATCCACCTCGCGTGGACCGGTCCGCGGTGTTGGCGCTCGCGGCCCGGACGAAAGCCTCTAGCCCGAACGGCCCATGGACACCGGCCTGAGCCCGAGCACACTTGTTGACCGACGCCTGGTCCGCGCCCCCAGCGCGCGTGTCCGGGTCGGCACCGAGCGCCGATCGCTCCCTCGACCCGGAGACCGGTCGCCGGCGGGGGAGGGAGGACGGATGCTGATCCGGGTGCTCGGTGAGGTGTGCCTGATGTCCGATGACGCGGCGGTGGTGCCGCTGCCGGGCAGCACCCAGCCGGCGTTGCTTGCCGCGCTCGCCGCCCGAGCTGGGGATCCGGTCGGTGTCGAGCGCCTTGCGGACCTGCTCTGGGGGGAGAGCGACGCGCCGCCGGAGAATCCGACGGGCGCTCTGCACAGTGCCGTCTTCAAGCTGCGGGCGCGACTGTCGACCGTCGGCGGTCGGGAGGTGCTGCGACGGCGCGAACCCGGCTACGCGCTGGACCTGGCACCGGGTGACCTCGACGCAGAGGTCTTTCTCTCCCTCGTCGACCGGGCACGTGACGAACCGGCGGAGTCGGCGGCGGACACCCTGCAGCAGGCCCTCGCACTGTGGCACGGCTCGGCCTACGGCATCTTCGCTGACACCGAGATCGCTCACCTCGAGGCGCTACGCCTTGAGGAGGTACGGCGCTCGACGATCGAGCGATGCGCGGAGGCCCTGCTCGCCTCCGGGCGCGCCGCCGAGGCAGTGTCGCTGCTGCAGCCCTTCGTCGCCGAGCATCCACTTCGTGAGGCGGCACGGATGACGCTGATGGAGGCGCTGCACGAGATCGGTCGCACGGCCGAGGCGCTCGACCAGTTCCACGGCTACCGCAACCATCTCGCCGACGACCTCGGTCTCGAGCCGTCGCATGCACTCAAGGCACTGCAGACCGCACTGCTGCAGACGGTCGACGTCCCCGTCCCTCCCCGGTCGACGACCGCAGCGCAGGGCCTTCCCGGACTGCATGTGCGGTACCTGCGCACGGGGTCGGGCAACGTGGTGGCCCTCGGCAGCACAGGGGCGGGGCCGAAGCTCGTCGTTCTCCTCGGCTGGGTGTCCAGCCTGGATGTGATCGCATCCGGTCGGGATCCGCGGTCCTCGCTGCTCGAACGACTGGCGGCGGACGTGTCGCTGGTCCTCTACGACCGGGCCGGCACGGGGCTTTCCGCAGGCCCGGTCAGTGACTACGGCCTGGCGGCCAGCGTGGCCGAGCTGACCGACGTGGTGCAAGCGGTCGGCCCGCCGGTGACGTTGCTCGCGATGTCGTCGTGCGGTCCGGTCGCCGTCGGATTCGCGCACCGTCGACCGGAGTGGGTCGACGCGATGGTGCTGTTCGGCACGTTCGCCAGTGGACCGGCGACCTTCACCGACCGGAGGCTGCGCGACATGGTCGTCGAGATCACTCGGACGCACTGGGGGATGGGTTCGAAGATCCTGGCCGACCTCTACCGCCCCGGCCTCAGTGACGACGGTGCGTGGCATCTGGCCAAGGTCTTTCGCGACTCGGCGTCGTCGGAGGTCGCCGGGGGCTACCTCGACGCGATCTTCGACCAGGACGTCACCGAGCTGCTGCCGACGGTCGCCGCGCCCACGCTGGTGCTGCACTACCGGTCGGACCGGCTGATCCCGTTCGTCGGCGGGCGTGACCTCGCGGCCGGACTTCCTCACGCCTCGCTTCTCACCCTCGATGGTCGCTTCCACCTGCCCGACGCGCGGGACCTCGACACCATCGAGCAGGCGATCGTCGCCCACGTGCGGCGGCACGCCTCCACCTCGGGTGCGTGAGGGTCGGCGCTGTCGCGATACTGGGCGACATGGCGCACGCACCGATGCCGGGGGCCGAGGATCTCGACGAGCCGATGCGGTCGCGGTGGAGCCCCAGCATCTTCGACGCCGAGCACCGGCTGACCGAGGCTCAGATCCGCACGCTGCTGCAGGCGGCCCGGTGGGCACCGAGCCACGGGAACCTGCAGCCGTGGCGGTTCGTCGTGGCCGAGCGGGGCAGTGCCGCGCACGGTGTCCTGGTCCCGTGTCTCACCCGCGGCAACGCCGGATGGGTGCCGCGCGCCTCGGTGGTGTTCCTGGCGGCCACGAAGGTCGCGCCGGAGGAGGGCGACGAGAAGCCGACCGATCCCGACCTGTCGCTCTACGGCCTGGGTCTGGCCGCGGGCCAGCTGGTGCTGCAGGCGCACGCGATGGGGCTGTGGGCGCACCAGTTCCAGGGGTTCGACAAGCAGGCGGTGGCCGACGAGCTCGGCGTCCCGCGGTGGTTCCGGCTCGTGGCCGGCATCGCGGTCGGCGTGCGTGGCGACCCGGCCGACGTGCCGGAGCGTGACCGGGAGCGCGAGCAGCGGGAGCGACGGCGGCGGCCCCTGGCCGAGACGGCGTACGGCGACTCCTGGGGCCGGCCGTGGCGCGGCGTCACGGACTGACCGCGGCCAGGATCTCCGGGTCCGAGCACGCCCGGGCGAACGCCGCGATCCGGGCGCGGATCTCCCGGCCGAGCAGCCACTGGCCGATCGGCTCCGCGACCGGCCGCAGCCATGACGGCCGCACCGCATAGGTGTACTTCCACACCGCACGGGTGCCCTCGACGCCGTCGCGGACCTCCGCGACGAACCGCCAGCCGCCGCCGAACCTGGCGAAGAACCACGGCCCCTCGACCATCGTCATCCCCACCGAGGTCGGCGGTCGGTAGGAGACGTACTCGCTGATCATCCGCGGACCGACCCGCGCCCGCGTACGGGTCCGCACGCCCTTGCCGGGCGCGTCGGCATCGATCAGTTGCTGGTGGCGGATGAAGGGGTCCCAGCGCAGCCGCAGCTCGCCCGTGGTCTGGGAGACCGCGAACGCGGTGGCGGGGTCCACCGGGATCCAGGCCTCGGCAGTCACCTGGGGCATGACAGGGGATCCTGTCACACTGAGGGACATGACCTCTCTCCACGACTTCTCCGCGACCTCGATCGACGGGCAGGAGGTCGAGCTGTCGTCGTACGACGGGCAGGTCGTCCTGGTCGTCAACACCGCGTCCCAGTGCGGGCTGACCCCGCAGTACGAAGGACTGCAGGCGCTGTACGACGCCTACGCCGACCGCGGCCTGACGATCCTCGGTTTCCCGTGCGACCAGTTCGGCAACCAGGAGCCCGGGGACGAGGCCGAGATCTCCTCCTTCTGCCAGAAGAACTACGGCGTCACCTTCCCGATGTTCGCCAAGATCGACGTCAACGGCGGCAACACCCACCCGCTCTACCAGTGGCTGAAGCAGGAGAAGGGCGGCATCGCCGGCTCGAAGATCAAGTGGAACTTCGCGAAGTTCCTGGTCGGTCGCGACGGCACGGTGATCGACCGCTACGCGCCGACCACCAAGCCCGAGAAGCTCACCGAGGACATCGAGAAGGCCCTGGCCGGCTGAGGCCGGCGCCGCGCGAACGGCCCCGCCCGAACCGCGCGATCGCGCCGTTCGAGCGGGGCCGTGGTGTCGACCGAGGGGGCGACTCAGACGCCGGCGGTCTCGAGCTCGCGGTCCTTGCCCCTGCCGGGGATCGAGTCGCGCTCGAGCGCCTCGCCCTCGACATCGACGTTGGGCAGGATCCTGTCCAGCCAGGCGGGGATCCACCAGGCCTTCTCACCGAGCAGGTAGAGCACGGCCGGGATCAGCACCATCCGGACGATGAACGCATCGAAGATGATCGACACGGCGAGCGCGAAGCCCATCGACTTGATGATCGCGTCGTCCTCGAGGATGAAGCCGGCGAAGACCGCGGTCATGATCGCGGCGGCGGCCGTCACCACCCGGGCACTGTTGCGGAAGCCGTCGACGACCGCCTCGCGGGTCGACATGCCGTGCACGTGCGCCTCCCGCATCCGGGTCACCAGGAAGACCTGGTAGTCCATCGCGAGCCCGAAGACCACACCGATCAGGAAGATCGGCATGAAGCTCACGATCGGCTGGCCCTCGAAGATGCCGAAGGCACCCTCCTGGAAGACCGCCACCGTGGCACCCAGCGTCGCGAGCACCGACAGCAGGAACCCGAGCGTCGCCGTGAGCGGCACCAGGATCGAGCGGAACACCAGGATCAGCAGGATGAACGCCAGGCCGATCACGACGGTGAGGTAGACCGGCAGCGCGTCGTCGAGCCGGTCGGACACGTCGGTCGTGATGGCGGTCATGCCGGTCACCCCGATGTCGGTGCCGGTGGTGGACTCGATGTCGCCCTCGCCGTCGCGCAGCTCGTTGAGCAGGTCGAGCGTCTCCTCCGACTCCGGGCCGTGCACGGGCGTGATCTGGATCATCGCGCCGGTGGCCGGCCCGGTGGGCTGGCCCTGGTCGTCCATCGGTGCGTTCGTCGCGACCAGCTGTGCGTTGGCGACCAGCTCCTCGTCCTGGTCGGCCCAGTCGACGACCTCCTGGAACGCCGCCTGCCGCTCCTGGTCGTCGGCGATGTCGCGGCCGTCGACGACGACCAGCATCGGGCCCTCGCGGCCCGGCCCGAAGGCCTCCTCGATCAGGTCCGAGGCCTGGCGCTGGGTGGTGTCGGTCGGCGCCGTGCTGTCGGTCGGGAAGGCCAGGTGCATCTGGCTGATCGGCACCGCCAGGGCACCGAGGCCGATCACGACGACGAGCACGAAGGCGATCGGCGCCCTGCCGAGCAGCCGCGCCCAGCGCACGCCGTTGTTGAGGACCAGGCCGTCCTCGTCCCGCTTCGGCTCGTACTTGCGGATCCGGCCCCGGAACGCCCAGGACTTGAAGAGACCGAGCAGCGCCGGCAGCAGCGTCAGCGCCACGAGGACGGCGATCAGCACCGTGGCCGCGGCGGCCAGACCCATCGCGGTCAGGAACGGGATGCCGACGACCGACAGCGCCGACAGTGCGATCAGGACGGTGAGGCCCGCGAAGACGACGGCCGAGCCCGCGGTGCCCACCGCGATGCCGGCCGCGTGGGCGCGGTCGTCGGTGTGGTGCAGCTCGCTGCGATAGCGCGCCAGGATGAACAGCGTGTAGTCGATGCCGACCGCCAGACCGATCATCGTCGCCAGCATCGGCGTGGTGGTGCCGATGGTCATGAAGGCCGTCATCAGCGTCACGCCCAACATGCCGAGCCCGACGCCGAAGATCGCGTTGAAGATCGGCATGCCGCCCGCGATGAGCGAGCCGAAGGTCAGCAGCAGCACGATCAGCGCGATGCCGAGTCCGATCAGCTCCGAGGTGCCGCCCGGCGGCGCCATGGACGACATGCCGGGGCCGTTGGCCTCGGCGACGAAGTCGTCCGTGGACGCCTCGTCGAGGACGTCGATGAGCGCTTCCTGGGTGGCCGGCTCGACGTCGGTGACAGTGTCGACGTCCCACTCGAACGTGAGCAGGCCGACCTGACCGCCCTCGGCCAGCGGGGAGATCGCGGCGGCGTTCTGCTGGGCCTCCTCGATGTCGCCGCCGGACTGCTGCGCCGCGCCCACCATCGCCTGCTGCTGGGCGTTGGCGCGCTCGACCGGGTCACTGAGCCCGGGGTTGTCCGCCGGGTCGTCGGACATCTGGGGCAGCCCCTGGATGTCGGTGACGAGCTCGGTGATCTCCTGCTGGTACTCCGGCTCGGCGAGGGTGTGCCCGTCCGGGGCGGCCACCACGACGCTGACCGTGGCGTCGTCGAAGGCGCTCTCGGCCCCGGGGAAGAGCTCGGCCTGCAGGTCGGCGGCCTGCTCGGAGGGGATGCCGGGGATGGTGAACTCGTCCGACATCGGCTTCGAGAAGGCGGCGGCGAGCGAGCCGACGACGATGGCGAGCAGCAGCCATCCGCCGATGAAGAGCGGCCAGCGCCGATAGGCGGTGGAGCCGACGCGGTAGAGGAAGCGGGCCATGGGGTCTCCTGGGTCCGTGGTGGTGGGTTGCCGGATAGGCGGGTCAGAGGGTGAGGACGGCGCGTGCCTCGGCGATCGCGTTGCGGAGGAACTCGTCGAGCGACGTCCCGGCGGGCGGGTGCGTCTCCTGCAGGGCGTGGTCGAAGATCGTCACCAGCAGCCGGATCAGGAGCCGGGCGCCGTCGGCGTCCCACTCCTCGCCGCCGCGGGCGACGATGTCGTCGGCGAACTGCTCGACGATCTCCTCGAAGCGGGCATGCAGCAGCCCGGCCAGCTGGGGGTCGTTGCGGATCGCCGAGCGTCGGAGGGTGACGAGGTCCAGGTCGACCGCCTTGTCCTGCATCACCTGGGCGGCGAGGGCGATGACGTCCTCGAGCAGGTTGCCGGTGGGGCCACCCTCGCGGAACGCCTGCAGCGCGTCGGGCGGGAGCTCGTGGACCGGCCCGAGGACGACGTCGGCCTTGCTGTCGAAGTAGTTGAACACCGTGCGGCGGGACACCTCGGCCCGCGCGGCGAGCTCGTCGATGGTCCACCCGTCGAAGCCGCGCTCGTCGCACAGCTCCAGGGCGCACCGCGCCAGGCGCCGGGTGGTCTCCAGGCGCTTGGCGGTGCGGGTCGGGGTGCTGGTCAACACGAGAGACATTCTTGCACTCCGTTCAAATGGAGTGCAAAACTGTGATGCCGGTCACGCGACGGCCGACTGGTTCGATCTCCCTGGCGCCGCGCGGTCCTGTCGGCCACGCTGGTCACCTGACCCCGAGAGGAGCCGCATGTTCTCAGGCGTGGTCGCGATGACGGTCGCTGCGGTGGCGGTCCTGTGCGGGCTCGCTGCCCTGCACCGGATCACCGCGGTCGCGCCCGGCCCGTTGCGGGTGCTGCCGTACGACGCGGGCTGGTTCCCGCAGCAGCATGCGCTGTCGCGCTACCACGTGCGGTGGTACCTCGCGACCCTGGTGTTCCTCGCCTTCGACGTCGAGATGCTCTTCATGTATCCGTGGGCGGTGGTGGTGGCCCAGGTCGGCGCGACCGCGGTCGTCGAGATGTTCCTCTTCCTCGGGGCCCTCGGCGTCGCCGTGCTCTGGGCGTGGCGTGAGGGGGCGTTCCGGTGGGTCTGAGCGACGCGATCGCGCGGCTGGCCGCTCGGCGGGCACACGCACTGCTCGTCGAGGTCCCCGGCTCCTGGCACGTCCGGGCTGCCGCAGAACGCGTCGTCCTGGACCGCGGCTGGAGCCTCGCGACGTCGCCCGCTGACGCCGACGTCCTGGTCGTGTGCGGCACCCCGGGGGCGCGGCTCGCCGCCTCGGTCGAGGTGGTCTGGCACCAGCTGCCCGGGCCGCGGACCCGGGTGGAGGTGCAGGGGTACGACGAGGTCGGGGCTCGCCTCGACGAGGCTCACGCCGACCTGCTCGACACCGGTCACCACCGTGACGACGCGCGGCGGCGACCCGACGCCGAGGCGCTGCTCGCCGATCGGCCCGCGGCCGGTCAGGACCACCACGGCGGGCACGCGGAGCACGGCGGGCACGAGGAGCACGGCGGGCACGAGGAGCACGGCGGGCACGAGGAGC
>CAZJDU010000012.1:0-26988 GCA_964544855.1 uncultured Nocardioides sp. | reverse complement strand
GGAGCACGGCGGGCACGAGGAGCACGGCGGGCACGAGGAGCACGGCGGGCACGAGGGCCACGGCGACATGGAGATGGCCCCCGGCGGCATCCCGCTCGCCACGGGCGGTGAGGACCGCGACGGCCTGGAGGCCGACGTGCTCGACGTCCGCCTCGGGCCGGTGCTGCCGTGCTGGCCGGGCGGTCTCGTGCTCCGCTGCACCCTGCAGGGTGACGTGATCATCGCGGCGGACGCAGACCTGCTCGATGCGACCGGTCCAGCCGAGGAGGCGCACCCCGGCCCCGCCCGACGGCTCGACCAGGTGGCCTCGGTGCTCACCCTGGCCGGCTGGGACGCCCCGGCGGCCGCGGCACGCAGGATCCGCGACGCCGTCCTCGCCGGCGACGACCCGCTCGCGGGCCCCGGCCTCGAGCGGCTCCGCCACCGGGTGCGGCGCTCCCGGATGCTGCGCCGGTCGTTGCGGGGTGTGCGGCCACTCAGCGAGGACGCGGTCCACCACCTCGGGCTTCCGGCGCGTGCGGCCGGTGACACCCACGACCGGCTGATCGGGCTGCTGGACGAGGTCATCGCCGGCGCGGGCGACGGCGATGCGGGGCACGACCCCGCGATCCGCACCGACCGGCTGGGTGACGTCGTGACCGGGCTGGATCTCGCCACGGCACGGCTGGTCCTCGCCAGCCTGGGGATCGACGGCCTGCGCGTCGGCGCCGGCGAGCACGAGGTGTCCCATGGCTGACCCGATGCTCGACCGGACCGTGCCGGAGCCGATGGTCGTCACCGTCGCCCCCGGCTGGGTGGTCGCCGCGGTGGCGATCCTGGGTGCCCTGATGCTGGCCGCCGCGATGCTCGATGGCGCGCTCGCCGCTCGTGCGGCCGGCGGGCCGGGTGCGGCGCGGGGCGGGCTGGGACGACCGTTCGGTGAGACCGCGCGGCTGATGCGGCAGCGACGTCGTACGACCGTGGCGGCCGACACGCTGTTGTGGCGCGTCGGCGGCGCGGGCCTGTTCGTGGCGGCGGTGCTGATGGTGGCCGTCGTGCCGTTCGGCGAGTGGACGATCGCCGACCTCGACGTGGGCGTCGTGTGGTTCAACGCGATGGACGTGATGGTCTGGGCACTGATCTGGCTCACCGGCTGGGGCGCCAACTCCGCGGTCTCCCTGGTCGGCGGCTACCGGTTCCTGGCGCAGGCGCTGGGCTACGAGCTGCCGCTGATGTTCGCGCTCGTCGCCCCGGCGATCGCCGCGGAGAGCCTCAACGTGGGTGCGGTCGCCGCAGCCCAGGACGGGCTCTGGTTCGTGGTGTGGATGCCGGTGGCGTTCGTCGTCCTCCTGCTCGGGGTCGCGGGCTTCTCGGTCTGGGGTCCCTTCACCCCGGCGATCGGCACCGACATCGCCGGCGGTGCGCGGGCGGAGCTGTCGGGCGTGGACCGCCTGGTGTTCGAGGCGGGGAGGTATGCGCTGCTGGCGGCCGGAGCGGCGTTCGCGGTCCCGCTGTTCCTCGGCGGAGGCGCCGGCCCGTTGCTGCCGGGCTGGGCGTGGGTGCTGCTCAAGACGCTCGCCGTCCTCGCCGTCCTGGTCTGGCTGCGTCGCCGGCTGCCCGCCTGGCGACCCGACACGTTCCTGGAGGTGGGCTGGATGGTGCTCCTCCCCGCCGTGCTGCTGCAGGACCTGTTCGTCGCCGTCATCGTCGTCTGGAGGTCGTGACCATGGTTGCCGACATCGCCTTCTGGAGCTTCGGGGTCGTCGCCGTCCTCAGCGGAGCCGCGGTCTTCCACGTCGACTCGATGGCGCGGGCGACCTACGCCCTCGCGGTGTCCTTCGTGACGGTCGGGCTCCAGGTGCTGCTGCTCCAGCAGAACTACGTCGGCGTGGTGACCATCCTGATGATGGTCATGGAGATGGCGATCATGGCTGTCTACATGGTCCTGTTCATGGGGATGAACCCCGCGCTGATGCCGATGAGCATGGTGCACAGCAACCGGACCGCGCTCGCCGTCGCACTCGGCGCGTTCGCGGTGCTGGCGACCGGCGTGCTGGCGGTCGACTGGCCCTCCCGTCGCGGCGGTGTGCCGCCGGACGTGACCCGAGCCCTGGGTGAGGAGCTGATGGGGCCGAAGATGCTGGTGATGGCCGCGATCAGCCCGGTGATGGTGGCCACGATCGTGGCGGGCGTCGTGCTCGCCGCCCACCGGACCCGCTACGACCGGTTCGGCGACGACCTGCGGCAGCGACCGGCCGACGACCCGCAGCCGGGAGGTGTCGGACGGTGACCCTGGAAGCGACGCTCCTCATCGCGTCGGGGATCTTCTGCGTGGGCCTCTACGGCGCGATCTCGCAGCAGGTCGTCGTGATGGTGATGATGGGCCTGGAGCTGATGATCAACGCGGTCATCCTCGCGGCCGCGGGCTTCTGGTGGTTCCTGGCTCCCGACCCGAGCGGACAGGTGCTGCTCATGGTCGTCATCGCCGCGATGACCCTCGAGATGGCGATGGGCTTCGCGATCGCCACCCTGCTGCACCGCGAGCGTGGCACCGACATGACCGACATGGCCACGGACCTCTCGGGGTGACCGGCCGATGACCCAGACGGCCCTGTGGCTGCTCGTGGTGCTGCCCGCCACTGTCGGCGGCGCCCTCGCACTGTCGCGCCTCGAGCGCCCGGCGGCAGCCGTGTCGGTGGCCACCGCAGCGCTCACCGCGGCCCTGTCGCTGGTCGTCGCCGTGGCCCGGCCCCAGGTGTCGACACCGTTCGTCGCCGGCACCGACCTCGCCCTCGGCGTGGATGCGCTCGCGGCCCTCATCGCCCCGACGGTGGCGGGGGTGACCCTGCTCGTGCTGGTGTTCTCCGCCGGTGAGATCCGCAGGTCGCAGGCGCGGTTCCACGGGCTGATGCTGCTCTTCGCCGCTGCCGCGCTCATGACCGCCACCGCCGAGACGCTGCCCGCGCTGCTGTTCGCCTGGGAGGTGATGGGCGCGACGTCGTACGCGCTGATCGGCTTCTGGTGGCGCGAGGAGCACCGGGTCGCCGCCGGCGTCACCGCCTTCGTGACCACCCGTACGGCGGACCTCGGCCTCTACCTGGCGGCCGGGGCGGCGCTCGCCGGGGGAGCGGGGCTGGTGCTGGCCGACCTGCCGGAGAGCAGTGAGGGGTGGCGGCACGTGATCGCGGCGGGGGTCCTGGTCGCAGCCCTCGGCAAGGCGGCGCAGCTGCCGTTCTCGTTCTGGCTGTCGGGGGCCATGGCGGGGCCGAGCCCGGTCAGCGCGCTGCTGCACTCGGCGGCGATGGTCGCCATGGGCGGCTACCTGCTGCTGCGGACCGAGCCGCTGCTGGCGGCGACCGGCTGGGCGGCCACGGCGGCCGTCTGGGCCGGTGCGGTCACCGCCCTCGTCCTCGGCGTCGTCGCCGTCGCCCAGCAGGACCTCAAGCAGCTGCTGGCCGCGTCGACGTCGGCGCAGCTCGGGTTCGTGGTGATGGCCGCCGGCCTGGCCACGGTGAGTGGAGGAGCCGCGCACCTGATGGCGCACGCGGCGACCAAGGCGCTGCTCTTCCTGGTCGCCGGTGCCTGGCTCACCGCGCTCGGCACGCGCCGGCTCGCGGGCCTGCGGGGGGTCGCCGGCCGCTGGCGGCTGGTCGGCTGGACCGCGACGATCGGTGTGCTGTCCCTGGCCGGCGTCGCCCCGCTCGCTCTCTGGGCCACCAAGGACGAGGTCCTCGCCGCCGCGCTGACGGAGTCGCCGTGGCTCTACGTCGTGGGGCTCGCCGCGGCCACGCTGTCGGCGGCCTACTCCGGCAAGGTGCTGGTCGTGGTCTGGCGGCGCGTCCGCGAGCCGGAGCGCGCCGCGGTCGAGCAGCATCGTGACGAGGAGCAGCAGGGCACCGGTCACGTCGGCCTGCTCGAGCGGGCTCCGCTGCTGCTGCTCGCCCTGGGCTCGGCTCTGCTCGGCGTGGTCGCCCTCCCGCCCGTGAGCGACACGGTCGCCCGCGCCCTGGGCGAGCAGCCCCTCCATCCGACCGCCCTCGAGATGGCCGCGTCGGCCCTGATCGCGCTGGTGGTGCTCGCGCTGGTGTGGTGGCGGCCGCCTCCGGAGCCACGGTGGGCGCTCGGCTGGCTCGGCCTGGAGCGCGCGGCCGAGGTGCTCGTCGTCCGTCCGGTCCTCGCGTGCGCGCAGGCGCTGGCACGCTTCGACGACCACGTCCTCGACCGGGGCGTGGACGGGTCGGCCGCGGCTGTCGGCGGCACCGCCCGGCGGGCAGCGGCGTTCGACGACCGTCGGCTCGACGGAGCGGTCGAGGCCGTGGCCCGCTGGTTGCGGGGGCTGGGCGAGCTCGCCCGGCGCCCGCAGGCCGGTCAGCTCCACGGGTACTACATCCAGGCCGTCGTGGTCCTCCTGGTCGGTGTCCTGCTCCTGGTGATGGTGAGGTGAACGTGCTCAGCCTGATCGTGTTCCTGCCCCTGGCCGCGGCGCTGGTCCTGGTCGCGCTGCCGAGGCTGCCCGACGCCGTCGCGCGGTGGACCTGGGTCGGCGTCGCCGCGGCCGACCTGGCGCTGGTGGCCGCGCTGTGGCTGCGCTACGACACCCCGGCCGAGGGACAGCTGGCGTTCGAGGAGCGGGCCGCGTGGATCCCCGGTGTCAACAGCAGCTACCACGTCGGCATCGACGGACTGTCGCTGCCCCTGCTCGCGATGACCGCGGTGATCTTCCTGGCCTGCGCGGTCTACGCGCTGCGCGAGACCGATCGCCCGCGGCTGCAGGCGGCGCTGTTCCTCGGGCTCCAGAGCGTCAGCACCGGGCTGTTCGTCGCTGCCGACCTGATCCTGTTCTTCCTGTTCTTCGACCTGTCCATCGTGGGCATGTACTTCGTGATCGCCGGCTGGGGGCACGGCGACGCCGCCCGCTCGGCGATGAAGTTCTTCCTCTACACGTTCCTCGGCTCGCTCGCGCTGCTCGTCGGCTTCATCGGGCTCGCCATCGCGGCCGACCCGCACACCTTCGACATGGTCGAGCTGACCGAGCAGACCCCGCTGGCGGGGTCCTCGCTCTCCGGTGGTCTCGTGATGGCGGCGATCCTGCTCGGCCTGGCGGTCAAGACCCCGACCGTGCCGTTCCACACCTGGCTGCCACCGGCGCACACCGACGCGCCGGCGGTGGGCTCGGCCGTGCTGGCCGCCGTCCTGCTGAAGATGGGGACCTACGGCTTCGTCCGGATCGCGATGCCGATGCTGCCGGAGGCGTGGCGCGCCTGGGCGTGGGTCATCGTCGCCGTCGGCATCGTGTCGGTCGTCTACGGCGCACTCGTCGCGCTGGCGCAGAGCAACCTCAAGCGGATGATCGCCTACACCTCGGTCAACCACATGGGCTACATCGCCCTCGCCGTCGGCGCGGCGGGGATCCTCGCCGTCGACACCGCCCAGGCACGGTCCATCGCGGTCTCCGGAGCGGTCACCCAGATGGTCAGCCACGGCCTCATCACCGGAGCGCTGTTCCTCCTGGCCGGCGTCTTCCAGGACCGCGCCGCGACCTACGACCTGGACTCCTACGGCGGCCTCGCCGGACCGGCGCCGCGGCTCGCCGCGCTCTTCGCGGTCGGCGCGTTCGCCTCGCTCGGGCTGCCCGGGCTGTCGGGGTTCATCGCGGAGTTCCAGATCTTCACCGGCAGCATCGCCGCCGCCCCCGTCACGGCTGCTGCCCTCGTCGGGATCCTGCTCACCGCCGCACTGTTCCTGCGCGCGCTGCAGCGGCTCTTCACCGGTGAGACCCGCGGCCGATCGACCGGCTTCGGCGACCTCCGCCCCGCCGAGGCCTGGGCCGTGGCCCCGCTGCTCGCGCTGTCGCTGCTCATCGGGGTGCTGCCCCGTCCGCTGCTCGACGTGGTCGAGCCGGCAGCGGGCGTGGTCGTCGAGCTGGTCGGGAGGTAGCCGGCGTGGAGCCGATGGCGATGCGACCGGCGCTGCTGCTCCCGGAGATCGTGCTCTTCGTGGGTGGCCTCACCGTCCTGGTGGGTGGGTCCTTCCTCGCGCGCGAACGGCAGTGGGTCGCCCGGCTGGTCGCGGCGACCGCGCTGGTCGTGGCGACCGTGCTGGCGCTGCTGGACCTGTCCGGACCGGCGAGGTCGGCGATGGAGGGCACCTTCACCGTCGACACCGCCACCGGGGTGGCGCGCGTCGTCGCCGCGCTCGGCACCCTGGTCGTGCTGGCGCTCGCCTCGGACGAGATCGCCGGCTCGCCGCGGGAGAGCGAGACCTGCGCCCTGCTGCTGTTCGCCACCACCGGCACGCTGGTGCTCGCGGGTGCCGACGACCTGCTCGTCGTCGCCGTCGGGTTCCTGCTCGCGAGCGTCCCGCTCTACGGGCTGATCGGCCTCGTGCGCACCCCGCGCGGCGCCGAGGCGGCGATGAAGACCTACCTGCTCGGCGCGCTCTTCGGGATCCTGCTGCTGGCCGGGGTGACCGTCCTCTACGGGGTGTCCGCGACGACGTCGTACGCCGAGCTCACCGGCCGGCTGGCCGACGCCCCGGACGCTGCGGTCGCCGCGGGGGTCATCGGGGTGCTGGCCGGGCTGATGTTCAAGGCCGGCGGCGTCCCGGCGCACTTCTGGGTGCCGGACGCCGCGCAGGGGGCCGGCGGCGCGGTGGCCGCGTTCCTCACCACGGTGCCGAAGGTCGGTGCGGTGATCGCCGCCTTCCGGCTGGTGGCGATGCTGCCCGACACGCTGGCGTGGCCGCTGCTGGTCGGGGTGCTGGCCGTGGCCAGCATGACGCTGGGCAACCTGGCGGCCTACGGCCAGACCGACCCTCGGCGTCTCCTCGGGTGGTCGACGGTCAGTCAGGTCGGCTATCTCCTGGTGCCGGTCGCCGTCGCCGGGCGCAGCAACCTCGCCGAGCCGTCGCTGCTGCTCTACCTCGCCGGCTACACCGTCACCAACCTGGCGGCGTTCGCGGTGACGACCGCCCTCCCCGACCGGCGCGAGCTGACGTCGTTCCGTGGCCTCGGCCGAGCACGACCGTGGCTGGGAGCCTCGCTGGTGGTGGCGCTGCTCGGCCTGGTCGGCACGCCGCCGACCGCGGTCTTCGTCGGCAAGGTCACCACCACCGCCGCCGCCTGGGACGGTGGGCACGCCTGGCTGGCGGTGCTGGTCTTCCTCAACACGGTGGTCAGCCTGTTCTACTACCTGCGGTGGATCGCGCCCGCCTACGGCCGAGGCGTGTTCCCGGCGGGCGCCGGAGCGGAGTCGTTCACCCCCGAGCGCTGGTCGGCGGGCGCGGCTGTCGTCACCGCAGCGCTCAGCCTCGTCCTAGGGATCGGTGCCGGAGTGCTCTGGGACGCGTTCTCAGGGTGATCCCCGGGTCGACCTGAACGGTGCCGACCAGCCGATCCCCAGGAACGACCCTCGGGCACAGGACCTTCGGCCCTGTCCGAGCCGAGCCCTGGGGGTCGAGGCTTCGATGTATGGCGGCCAGGCTCTGGCGGCTGGTGGTGATCGCGCTCGTCGCCTTCGCTCCGCTCGCGGTGACCGCGAGCGCGGACGCTCACGACGACGAGACGGAGGAGGGCTACCTCCTGGTCCAGCAGGCGCTGGGGCATCTCGCCCACGACAGCGGGCCGGAGGGTGTCGAGCTCGCGCTGGAGAAGGTCGGCGACGCTCAGGAGAGCGAGGACCAGGACGGCGTGGACGTCGCGCTGCTCGAGCAGGGCGGCCTCGCGCTCGAGGCCGCCGAGGTCGAGCAGGGGCGTGCCCTGCTGCAGGAGTCCATCACCGAGGCGGTGGCCGATCTCCCGCTCGCGACCGGCTACGAGACCGGCACCGGCGTGGTCGCGCCGGAGCTCCCGGGTCGTGACGCCCTGCAGGCCGGTGACTGGGTGGTGCTGGTCCTCTCCGTGCTGGTCGGCGGCGTGGGGGCCTGGCTCTCCGTGCGCTACCGGCCCGGTGACACCGTGGCGGAGCTGCGGCGCCGGCTCGGCGCGTCCGACGGCCGCGATGACACGGGCCGGAGCAACACCGACCGGAACGACCTGGCGGGGCATCCGCGATGAGCGGGCGGACGAGGTCCACAACTGAGGCACACCCCGGCCGCGGGCGGATGCGTCGGGTCCTCGACGTCATCGACGAGCGGATGGGCATCCGGGCCCTGGAGTACCCGGTGCCCGAGCATGCCAACGGCCTCGGCTGGAGCCTGGGCGGGGTGACCGCCTTCTCGTTCGTGCTGCTCATCGTGACCGGCGTGCTGCTGTCGCAGTTCTACTCGCCCCAGCCGGAGACCGCGAACCAGTCCGTGCGTGACATCGTCGCCGATATCTGGGGCATGCGGTTCGTCCGGGGAGTGCACTACTGGGCCGCCCAGGCGATGGTCGTGACCGCGGCGCTGCACCTGATCCGCGTCTTCGTCACCGGGTCCTACAAGCGGCCGCGCGAGGGCAACTGGCTGGTCGGCGTGACGATGTTCGCGCTGGTGATCCTGGCCCTGTTCACCGGAACCGTTCTCAAGTGGGACCAGGAGGGATTCGAGGCGCTCGGCCACAACATCGAGATCGCCGACCTGCTGGGTGGGGTCGGCATCTGGTTCTCACCGGAGTTCGCCGATCGGGTCCCGATCCTGGTGCGTCTCTACGGCGCTCACGTCGTCATCATCCCCGGGCTGATCATCGTCCTGCTCACGCTGCACGCACTCCTGGTCAAGCGGCACCGGATCTCGCCCCACCCGGACCTGCCGACCGACACCTCCGGTGACCAGGCCTCGCCCGAGGAGCCGACGGAGCCGTTCACGCACCACCTGCGCCGGGTCACGGCGTTCGGCCTGGTGCTCACCGGCCTGCTGGGCATCCTCGCGGTCCTGGTGCCCCCGGCGGTAGGCCCACCACCCGTCGAGGGACTCGAGATCACCCGGCCGCCATGGCCGTTCTGGTGGACGTACACGCTCGAGAACTGGATCGGGCTGTCGGGGATCCTGTACGGCGGCGGCGTGCTGTTCGCGCTGCTCGTCGCGTTGCCCTTCATCGACCGCAATCCGGAGCGGTCGTGGCGCCGACGGCCGGTCGCCATCGCGCTCGGCCTGCTCGTGCTGGTCGCGGTCGTGGTGTTGACCCTGCTGGTCTTCGCCGTCACACCCGAGGCCCATCTGGAGTGACCGTGTCCTCGCCGCGCGCCCCCGGCTCGCTACGCCGGGCTCGGCGATCCTTCTGGATCCTCGTGGTGGTTGCGGTGCTGGCAGCCGGGTCACTGAGCGCGGCGCTCACCGCTGCGCCGGGGCCCGCGACCGGCCTGCTGGTGGCGGGTAGCGGCCTGGTCCTGCTGGTGTCGCTGGGGCTCGCTGCCCGCGTGCTCCTGGCGATCGAGCGGGGTCGCTCCAGGTCTCCGGGCCGGTGACCTTCGGGCGCCGACGTCTCACGCGGCACGCGCTGCCGGAAGCGTGACCGTGAGCCGGGTGCCGCGCCCGGCGCCGGCGCTGACGGCGCTGATGGTCCCGCCGTGGGCCCGGACGAGCGCGCGGGCGATGGTGAGGCCGATGCCGCTGCCGCCCGTGGCCCTGCTCCGAGCGGGGTCGGCACGGTAGAAGCGGTCGAAGACGTGCGGGAGGTGCTCGGCGGGGATGCCCTCGCCGTCATCGGTGACGGTGAGCTCGGCCTCGTCGCGGCGTGCGGTCACGCGGACCGCCACGTGGCCGCCCGCCGGGGTGTGCCGCAGGGCGTTGGCGAGCAGGTTGTCGAGGATCTCCCGGAGCCGGTCGTGGTCGCCGGTGACCCGCGCCGGGTCGCGGTCGTGCTGGAGGGTCAGGGTCACGCCCCGGCCGCGGAACTCCGGCTCGGCCGACCGGACCACCTCGGTCGCGAGGCTCACCAGGTCGACGGGCCCGCTGTGCAGGTCGAGTGTCCGCTCCTCGGCTCGGGAGACCGTGGAGACGTCGTCGACGAGTCGGCGCAGCCGAGAGGTCTGGTCGCGCATCGTCTGCCAGGTCTCGGGCGAGGTCGGCAGCACGCCGTCCTCGACCCCCTCGAGATAGCCGTCCAACGTGGCGAGGGGTGTGCGCAGCTCGTGGGCGAGATCGGCGAGCAGCTCCCGTCGGCGCCGCTCGGTGTGGTCGAGCGCGGCGGCCATCCGGTTGAACGCGGTGTCGAGCCGGGCGAACTCGGCGCCCAGGCGACTGGTCGGCGCCCGGGCGCCATAGTCGCCTGCGGCGATGCGGGCGGCGGCGTCGGCCGTCTGCGCGATCGGCCTGGTCAGCCGACGGGTGATGAACCAGCTCACCGCCAGGGAGGTCACCACGGCGGCGCCCACCGCGATCGAGAGCGAGACCAGGAGCGTGGTGGCGAGAGCCCGGTCGAGGTCGTCGGCGGTCCCGCCCGGCATGCCGCCGCGCATCATCTCCCGGGTGTGGCTGCGGAAGAACGCCGGCGCGACCCCGATCACGACGAGGACCAACGTGAGGGCGCCCGCGAGCACGATCAGCAGCTGCGCGGCGAACAGTCGCGCCGCCAGCCCGCTCAGGGGTGCGTCACGGGCGCTCACGCCTCAGCCATCCGGTAGCCGATGCCGCGGACCGTGCGGATGTACCGCGGCTGCTGGGCGTCGTCGCCGAGCTTGCGGCGCAGGTGGGCGACGTGGACGTCGACGACGTGCGGGTCGCCGTACCAGTCGCCACCCCACACCCGCTCCAGCAGCCGGTCCCGGCTGAACGCGACCCGCGGCTCGGCGGAGAGGACGTCGAGCAGATCGAACTCCGTGCGCGTGAGCGGCACGAGTCGCTCGCCGACCCGTGCCTCCCGAGCGGCCGGGTCGACCTCCAGATCGCCGAACCGGCGCACCGCCCGGTCCTCGGGGCGCGACGCCCGCGGTCGTCGCAGGATCGCGCGGATCCGGGCGACGAGCTCGCGCGGGGAGAACGGCTTCGTCAGGTAGTCGTCCGCGCCGACGGAGAGCCCGACCAGGGTGTCCACCTCCTCGTCGCGAGCGGTGAGCATCACGATGTAGGTGTCGCTGAAGGTACGGATGCGGCGGCAGGCCTCGACACCGTCGACCCCGGGCATCATCACGTCGAGCACGATGACGTCCGGCTCGGTCTCCCGGGCCAGCCGCACCGCCGTCTCGCCATCGGCCGCGGTGAGGACGTCGAAGCCCTCGCGCTCGAGGTAGCCGGAGACGAGCCGCACCAGCGGCGGCTCGTCGTCGACCACCAACGCGCGGAGGCGGGCAGCGCTGGCACCGCCCGCCTCGTGACCCGTGGTCGTGCTCGTCATTCCTCGCTCATGTCCACGAACTCGCCGTGCCAGGAGTGGTACCAGACCGCACCGGTCGAGGCGTTCACCGACAGCATCCCGTCGATCTTCCCACTCCGTAGCGTGTGCAGCGTGTAGTAACCCGGGAAGGTGTCCACCTCACCCGCGCTCAGGCCCTCGCGGTGCTCGCGCAGCCACTCGTCGGCGAGCTGCTGCGCCTGCTCGGCGGACACCGCTGCCGGCCGCGTCGACCCGGCGCGGTGCATGCCGTACTCGGTGTTCCACATCGTCGCCGGCCCGTGCTCGAGCCGGACGTCCCCGTCGTCGCGATCCACCAGCACCTCGGTGGCGCCGCGATCGCCGGGGGTGGTCAGCTCGGCGTAGAAGCCGTCGTCGAACTCCATCACCTCGCCCACCCGCAGGTCGAGCCGGTCGGCGTACCGCTGCGCCGCCGTGCGGGCCTGCTCGAGGTCGGTCACCGGACCGCTCCCGTCGACCCAGCCGCGACTGCCCATCATGGTGCCGCGCATCATGCCGTCGACCGGCCCGACGACGCCGGAGAGCGCCCAGGTCGCGCTCGTGAGGAGCGCGGCGAGCGCCGCCGCGATGACGGCGACGAGGCCGAGACGTCGTCCGGACATCGTGCTCACCTCCGTTCGCCGCGCCTCGCGGCCAGCTCGTCGCTGGCCCGCTGGTACTCCTCGACGTCGATGTCGCCGGCGGCGAAGCGCCGGTCGAGGATCGCCTCGGGAGTGTCGGCCGGCTCCCGCCGGTCGGGCTCACCGGTCCGCGACGTCGGCAGCAGCTGGGTCACCGCCCACACGATCAGGGCGATCAGCACGCCCCAGAACATCAGCATGAAGATCCAGCCACCGGCTCCCATGCCCCATCCGTTGCCCATCATGATCCCGGCCCTCCTTCGGTCTCGATCGTGTCTCCATGCTGGTCCGATCGGGTCAAGGCTCCCCACGACGGACCATCAAGGTTCGATGAAGCCGTCGCCGTGACCGATGTCGGAGACATACCTACCGGGGTGGGCCTCGAACAGTCGTTGGCAGGTCGGGCTGCAGAAGCGGTAGGTCCGGCCGTCGTAGGTGGAGGTCCTCGGCGCGACGGCACCGCTGAGGGTCATGCCACAGACAGGATCGCTCTCGACCGACGAGGTCGTCGCGGCCGAGGGCGGCTCGGGCTGGGCGTGAGGGTGGCGGTGCAGGCGTCGCGAGACGCTCCGGCCGGCGTGGAGCCGCTGCTCCTGGCCGTCCAGCGAGACGGTGATCGGCGCTGCGGCCCCGGGGGCGGAGGCGACCGTCAGCTCGTCGGTGCTGACGTGGATGTCGAGGTGGTGGCCGCGGTAGGCGATGCCGAACCGGAGGTGGTCGAGCTCGTCGGGGAGCGTCGGGTCGAGCACGAGCGCTCCGGCGCGGGTCTCGAGGCCGGGATAGCAGCGCTGCAGGATGTCGACGGTGCCGGCCATGGCGCCGAGGTGGATCCCTTCGGCGGTGGTGCCGCCCTGGGTGTCGGCCATGTCCGCGGCGAGCGCCTCGGTGAAGTAGCGCCAGGACGCGTGCCGGTCGGCGCGTGCCGAGACCCACGCATGCACGACCCGTGACAGCGTCGAGCCGTGCACGGCCCGTGCGGTGTGATGGTCGACGGTACGTCGCAGCGCGGTGTCGGACAGCTCGTAGCCGAGGCGGCCGAGAACCTCGCGGAGCTCGGCCACGGAGAACAGGTAGCAGAGCATCAGCGTGTCGGCCTGCTTGGCGACCTGGTAGCGCCGCACCGTGTCGCCCTCGGCGTCGAGGATGAGGTCGAGGCGGCCGATGGTGCCGTAGCGCTCCCGATAGGCGTCCAGGTCGAGGGGCTCGAGCCGTTCGTAGCCGGCGAACTGGCTGATCACCCCGTCGTGGAACGGGACGTGCAGCCCGCGGGAGATCTCGTCGAAGCGAGCCAGCTCGGCCGCGTCGACGCCGAGCCGGTCGAGTACGTCGGACCGCCCGTCGCGCGCGAGCCGATCGGTGAGCTCGAGAACACGAGCGAGCAGCCAGGCCGTGAGCACGTTGGTGTAGGCGTTGTCGTCGATGCCCGGTGCGTCGGTCCAGGGGTAGCCGTCGTGGAACTCGTCCGGGCCCATCACCCCACGGATCCGATGGCGCCCGAGCTGCTCGTCGAAACCAGTCAGGCCGATGAAGTGGCGGGCGATCTCGATCAGCATCTCGGCGCCGTCCTCGAAGAGGAACGCGTCGTCACCCGTGGTCTGCCAGTGCTGCCAGAGGTCGTAGGCGATGGCGAGGCCCACGTGGTGCTGGTGAGCAGACCGGTCGGGGATCCAGCTGCCGGATCGCGGGTTGTAGAGCTGGGTCGGTGTCTCCTCCCGCCCGTCGCTCCCGGACTGCCAGGGGAAGCGGGCGCCGATCTCGCCGCTGAGCCGGGCGTACCTCCGGGCGGCGGGCAGCCGGCGGAGCCGGTAGCGCAACAGTGCCCGGCTGGTGCGCGGGAAGCGCAGGTTGAGCAGGGGGAACACGAACAGCTGGTCCCAGAAGACGTGGCCCAGGTAGCCCTCTCCATGCAGTCCCCGGGCGCCGAGACCCACGTCGAGCTCGGCGACGTGCGGGGCGGCGACCTGCAGCACATGGAAGAGGTGGAGGTTCACCACGTTGGCCGGTTGCCCGGCCGCGGACACCTCGATCCGGGACTGCTGCCACAACCGGGCCCATGCGGCCCGGTGAGCCTCCGCCAGCGCGGGGAAGCCGGGCGCGTCAGCGGCGTCCTGGCGGGCCGCACCGGTCGGCTCCGCGATCGCCGGGTCCCGCGACGTGTGAACCGCGACGACCTTCTCGACGTGGCACCGCTCGTTGCGGGCGATCGGGACGACGTAGTCGTGTGCGACCAGATCGGGCCCCTGGTTGAGGCGGGGTGGGTCGGGCGAGCCGGTGACGCGGGTGCGGGCGGCTTCGGCGATCAGTACGTCGGACTGGGTGGTCCGTGCGGCCAGCCAGATCACGCCGCCCGGGTCCCCGCCGGTCCCGGCCAGCCGTAGGTGGTGATGCGCGAGCAGTCGCTCCTCGGCGGTCTGGTCGGCGCATCCGTCGGCGTGGAGGGCGGACCGGATCCCCAGCGTCCCCGACCAGTTCTCAGCCACGACGTCGACCTCGATCGCCACGAGGTGCGGGTTGCTCATCGACACCAGCCGGCGCTCGGTCACCGTGGTGCAGCGCCCCACGTCGTCGGTCACGCGGTAGCGACGCCGCAGGATGCCGTCGCGCAGGTCGAGGCGCAGCTCGTCCTCGGTGATCGTCGTCCCGTGCTCGCCGATGAAGGGGCCACCGTCCGCGGCGAAGGTCAGGGGCAGCCAGTTCGGCGCCTTGACCATGCTCTCCCGCTCCACGGACCGTCCGCCGATGACCGTCCGGAGCCGGTTGAAGACGCCGGCGACGTAGGTGCCGGGGTAGTGCTGGCCGTCGTCGCGCGCCCAGGTGGTCGCGCCGCGGGTGCCGAGGTAGCCGTTGGCCAGCGTGCACAGCGCCTCACGGACGCCCTCTCCGGCCGGGCCGGACGGCCGGTATGTCACGTGCCACCCGTCGGTGAGCGGACCACGACCGACCAGCGCGAGGTCGGCCGGGTCGGTGACGACCGCGGTGCGGCCCGGGTCCACTCCCAGACGCCGCGCGGCCTCCCGGTGGAGGGTCGGGTCCGGGGCGCCGGACAGTGCCATCGCCGCGATCACCTGCTCGTCGACGACGACGTCGACGAGCGATTCCAGTCCGGCCGACGCGATCGCCGTCCGGCCATCGCCGCTGGTCGACACCACGGCGACCAGCACGCCGTCGGCCTGCAGCCGCTCGAGGAGCGGCGCAGCAACGGTGAGCATCGCGGTGACATCGGTGTCGGGCCCCGCGAGGTCGAGCAGCACGGCATCGAGATGCTCGAGGCGGAGCGCCGGTCCGTCCTCGGTCGAGCGATCCAGGCCCGACGGCGGCTCGTCCGGGCCTCCCGCGGGCCGCAGCGCTGCGTGTCCGGGGCGAGGCCGACTCATGCTGCTCTGCTCTCCTGTCAATGATGTCGCAGCTGCCCGGTCGGCGCCGGCGACGCGGGTGACGCGGGAGCTCAGCTGACGGATCCAGCCGGGTTTCAGCGTGCTCTGCGCTGACGGCCCGGACGTAGGGGCGGAGGTCCTGGTGTGCTCGGTTCGTGCGGCCCTACGTCGTCGGGACACCGACCCTGCAGGCTGGAGAGCGAGTCCGGCGTGGCGGCCTGCCGAGGTGGGGCCGGACCACAGGGGAGGAGTCCGATGAGCACGACATCACACGTGTCGCCGGGGTCGGAGCGGCCGGTCGACGACCCTCGCACCTCACGCGCCCCGACGCCGTTGCTCACCGCGACCGCGGTGGAGAAGTCCTTCCGCAGTGGCGTGTGGCCCTGGCGTCGTACAACCCACGTGTTGCGAGGTGCGGACCTGGCGCTGTACCCCGGCGAGGTGGTCGGGCTCGTGGGCGAGAACGGCTCCGGCAAGTCCACCATGATGAAGATCTTGGTGGGTGGGCTTCCCGCCGACGCCGGATCGGTCGAGCGCGACCGCACGCTGGGCTACTGCCCGCAGGAGCCGGTCGTCTACGAACGACTCACGTGTGACGAGCACTTCGAGCTGTTCGGCCACGCCTACCGCATGTCCTCGTCGGAGGTGCTGGCATCGCGGCGTCGCCTGTACGCCGCGCTCGGCTTCGAGCGGTACGCCGACACCCGGGCCGATCGACTCTCCGGCGGCACGTTGTCCAAGCTCAACCTCGGCCTCGCCCTACTGGCTGATCCCGACGTGCTGCTGCTCGACGAGCCGTATGCCGGCTTCGACTTCGACACCTACCTGAGGTTCTGGGACCTCGTGGCGGAGCGGCGGGCGACCGGTCGCAGCGTGCTCATCATCAGCCACTTCGTGGTCGACGAGGAGCGGTTCGACCGGATCGTGCAGCTGAGCGACGGGGTGGCCGGGCCCAAGCGGACGCGGTGAGGTCGATGATGACCGCCCTGCTGCTCAGACGCTTCCTCACCGAGTCCGCGCGGCATCCCGTCACCGTGGCGATGCTGGTCGTGGTGCCGATCGTGTTCGTCGTCGTGTCGGCCGACGCCATGGCGGACGCCAGCGTGCTGCTCGGCGGTGAGAGCGGCCCGCGGACCGAGACCGCCACCGCCGGGTGGTCAGCGGGGTTCGTCGCGGCCCTCGCGATGTACTTCCAGATGAGGTCGGCGCGTGCCGCTGACCGACGCCTTGCGCTCGCCGGGCTCGGCCCCCGGTCTCTGGTGGCTGCCCGAATGGCCACGGGACTCACCCTCGCACTGGTCACCTCGATCGCTGCGCTCGTGACCCTTGCGGTCAGCAACGGGCTCGACGACCCGATCCGGGTGGTGGTGGGAACGTTGATGTTCGCCGTGATCTACCTGGCTGTCGGGTCGCTCGTGGGTGTGCTGGTCGCCAACCCCGTCAACGGCACCGTGCTGATCCTGTTCGTGTGGTTGGTCGACGTCATCTTCGGTCCCGTCTTCCAGACGGCGGACTATGCGTTGAGTCGGGTGTTCCCGACCCACTTCGTGACGCTGTGGACGGTGGACGTGCCGTCCGACCACGGCGGCGCCCCGGGTGATGTCGGCTGGGCGCTCGTCTGGACGGTCGCGGCGCTCGCCGTGAGCTGGGCGGTGGCCGCCCTGGCCAGCCGGCCGGCTCGAGCGGGGCGCCGCACCGGCGGAGGCCAGCTGCTCACCGGTGTCCGGTCAGGGCTCCGGGAGGCCGGACGCAACCGCGTGCTGTGGGTGCTGCTCGTCGCCGTGCCTGCGGTCTACGTCGCGTTGGCGGTGCCGATCACGCCTCGTGAGTACCAGACGATGCGGATGTCCGAAGCGGGTAGCGACGTCGCGGTGCGGTTCTGGTTCCCTGATGTCCATCCCGGCCTGATGGCACCGATCGCGATCGGCTCCCTCGCCGCCCTGATCGGGCTGTTCACCATCATCAGCGCTCGGTCGGCTGACCGTCGGTTGGTCCTGGCGGGATTCCGCCAGGCGAGCCTGCTCGGCTCCCGGCTCGCCGTGATCGGGATGTTGGCTGCGCTGGCGACCGTCACGTCGCTGGCGGTCACGGCCATTTGGTTCGACCCCGAGCGATGGGCCCTGTTCGCGTTGGCGAACCTCTTGGTAGCACTCACCTACGCGCTCGTCGGCGTGGTCATCGGAGCGCTGTTCGGGCGGGTCGGCGGTGTCCTGGTCGCCTTCCTCGTGCCGTTCGTCGACCTCGGGATCGAGCAGAGCCCGATGCTGAGCCCCGAGGTGTCCGGCTGGGCCCACCTGCTGCCCGGCTACGGCGCCAGCCAGGTGCTCTACGACGCTGCGCTGACCCCGACCTTCGACGAGACGGGTGCGCTCCTTCTCGGTCTGGCCTGGCTGGTGGGGCTGACAGCGGTCGTGACGATCCTTCTCAGGGCACCGGGCGGGGCCACCAGCGTGTCGGCGGCGTCCAGGGCACCGCTGGGCCTGGGTGACGGCCGTCGGTGAGGATGCCGCTCGCCGTGGCCGGCCCCCGGAGGTCGGCCACGACCCGACCGGTGACCTTCGGTCGGACACCACCGCGGCGCACCGCGTAGTGTCCGTGGTCGGACGGACGTGAATGCTGCCAGCATCGTCGTGACGAGAAGGAGCGTGTCGTGTCGACCCAGGCCAGCAGTCAGCAGCCCGAGACCGCGGGCCGCCTCCTTCGGGTCGCGTGGTCGCGGACCGACAGCATGCGGCTGATCACCGTCGTCGGCTTCCTCGGCCTCGCCGCGGCCGCGGCGATGGCGGTCTTCGGGCTGCCCCCGGTCGACCTGCACGGCCCCCAGCACTACTACGGGATCATGTCGCCGACCTGCGGAGCCACCCGCGCCGCGCGGCTGACCGCGCAGGGCGATCTCGTCGGCGCGTGGCGCTACAACCCGATGGGGATCGTGGCAGCCGTGGCTGCGCTGGTGGCGTCAGCGCGGCTCCTGGTCGGGGTGACGACGCGCCGGTGGCTGGAGGTGCAGATCGCGTGGACGCGGCGGCGCGTCTGGATCGCCGTCGCTGTCGCGGTCGCGCTGGGGGTGCTGCTCGAGATCCGGCAGCAGGGCCGTGCCGAGCTGCTGATGCTCCCCTACTGAGGACCCGTCGGGCTGACCAGGCCGTGGTCGAAGGCGTAGATGATCGCCGCGGCACGGTCGCGCAACCCGAGCTTGGTGAAGATCCGCCCGATGTGGCTCTTCACGGTGAGCTCCGAGATGACGAGGTCGGCAGCGATCTCGGCGTTGGTCCGCCCCCGCGCCATGGCGCAGAGCACCTCCCGTTCCCGGGTGGTCAGGGCCGCGTCGACCGTCGGGTCGGCGGCCGGCGCCGCGCTCCGGGAGCGGTACGTCGCGAGCACCCGGCCGGTCACGGCGGGGTCGAGCCAGCTGTCCCCCGCGGCGACGGCGCGCACCGCGCGGATCAGGTCGTCCGCGGGGGAGTCCTTGAGCAGGAAGCCCGCCGCGCCGGCCCGCAGCGCGCCCGAGAGCAGCTCGTCGTCGTCGAAGGTGGTGAGCACCAGCGCCGGGGGCGGATCCGGCCGGCCCGTGAGCGCGCGGATGGCCGTGATGCCGTCGACGTCCCGCATCCGCAGGTCCATCAGCACCACGTCGATCGCCGGGCCGTGCTCGTCGATCACCGTCGGCACCTCGGCGCCGTCGGCGCACTCGGCGACGATCGCGAAGCCGTCGCGACGGCGCAGGATCCGCCGCAGCCCCGAACGCACCAGCTCCTGGTCGTCGACCAGGACGACCCCGACCGTGGCGTCGCCCACGGTGCTCACGTCGGCATCACCCGCGCCGGCCTTCCCGTCATCGCGGTGGTCGCGCGGGGCTGTTGCGACGGCAGTCGTACGTCGACCACCCACTCCTCGCCGCGCGGTCCGGCGGTGAGCGTCGCTCCCAGCTGGGTGGCGCGCGCCCTCATGCCGGCGAGTCCGGACCCGGTGCCGACGGCCCGCCGACCGAGCAGCCGGTCGGAGCCGACCAGCTCGCTGCGGACCTCGAGCCGCGCACCGCGCTCCCCGACCTCGAAGCGCACCCGCGCGGCGCCGGTGGCGGCGTGCTTGGCGACGTTGGCCAGCGACTCCTGGGCGATCCGATAGAGGCCCAGCCCCGCGGCGGTCGGCAGCGCGCTCGGGTCGCCGGTCTCGTCGTACGTCACCGCCAGGCCGGCGTCGGCGAGCTCGGCCACCAGCGCCCCGAGGTTCTCGGCGCCCGGCAGCGCGTGGGTCTGCGCGGGTCCGTCGGCGACGGCGCTCACCGTGCGCCGGATGTCGGTCATCGCCTGGCGTCCGACCCGCTCGGCGTCGGCGAGGGCGCCGTCGACCTCCTCGGCGGTCTCGGCCACGTCGCCGCCGTCGCGCAGGTCGCTCAGCGCGTGCCGCGCGCCGGTGAGGTGCAGCAGCGTCACGCTCAGCGAGTGGGCGACCAGGTCGTGGATCTCCCGCGCGATCCGCTGCCGCTCGGCCATCGTGGCCTGCTCCCAGGCACGCTCGCGGGCCGCGCGCTCGGCGGCCAGCGCGCGCATCTGCCACAGCAGCATCGCCCCGACGACGTAGCCCAGCAGCACCGTCAGCACGTGCACGCCCGCACCGGTGAGGTCCCACCGCAGGCCGGCGAAGCCGATCAGTGCGGACGAGATCACGCCCACGGCGGCGCCCTGGCGGATGCCGTCGCGCGCGGTCGCCTCCGCCGTACCGAACATCAGCAGCGCCGGCGCCGCGTCCATCGGTCCGACCGCCGGGGAGGCCGGCACGGCCAGCAGCCAGGCGGCCGCGAGCAGCGGGCCGAGGCCGTCGAGATACCACGGCAGCCACCGGCCCACGCCGATCTGGATCACCGGGGAGGCAGCCACCAGGAGCAGCGTCAGGTGCAGCGGACCGATCGGCCACAACTCGCCGCGGAACCCGAGCGCCAGCAGCACGCAGACCAGCTGTCCGACGAAGCAGGTGAGGGGCACCCACCACGGGTACAGGAGGCCGCGGACCTGGCACTTCTCCTCGATCCGCCGGCGCAGTCGGGCGACCATGCGCCCCAGCGTAGGGAGCCGGGGGCCGACCGTCATCCGCCTGTGGCAGGCCACGGACTGCTACTACGGTCGGAGACGGAGTGGGTGCCGTGGCCCGATGCCCGCCGCGGCCTCGCCTCCGTAGCGTCGGTGCCACCGACCGCGACACGAAGGACAGGGATCGACATGGGCTGGAACGAGACCCGGCGGCGCTGGCGGATCCTGCGTGAGATCGAGGAGGCGCTCGGCCAGGGCGCCACCGGGCTGCCCTGGGCCGAGGAGCACGCCGCGCTCTTCGGTGAGCCGGTCGCGCTGCTGGACATGCTCCGCTACCGCTCGCAGCTGGCCTACGACACCCAGCTCGACAGCCACCTGCCCGAGGCGGTGCTGGAGGAGCAGCGGCGCCGGCTGGACGCCCGGCTTGCCGGCGTACGACGGCTGCTCGACGCCCACGACCGGGGAGGTGACCATGTCGCTGCGTGACACCGCCACCGAGGTCGCCCGCACGCCGCGCACCTATCTGACCTGGGTGCTCGGCTACGGCATCCAGCGTGGCCTGATGAAGCAGGGCGCCAAGCGCGGCGACCTGATCTCGCGCACCTCCGTCGACCCGGCGCTGCTCGACGACCCGCTCGGGGCGTACGAGGACCTGCGGGGGCACGGTCCGCTCTGGCACAACGGCCAGATCTGGGCGAGCGTCGACCACGCGGTCTGCAACGAGATCCTCCGCAGCGACGACTTCGGTGTCGTCGGCGGTCACCCCGAGCTCCCGCCGGTGCTGCGGCGGGTGCTCGACCGCGTGGCCGACCCGGCCGCGCTCGGACCGGTCGACCCGCCGTCGATGCTGGTGGTCGACCCGCCCCAGCACACGCGCTACCGCCAGCAGGTCGCCCGCGCGTTCACCGCCCGCAAGGTCGGCCGGATGTCCGATCGGGTCGAGGCGGTCGCCCGCCGGCTGCTCGACGCGCTCGATGGTGCCGACCGGTTCGACGTCGTGGAGCGCTATGCCGCACAGCTGCCGGTCGCGGTGATCTCGGACCTGCTCGGCGTGCCCGAGGCCGACCGCGACCAGGTGCTCGCCTGGGGCAACCACGCTGCGGTGACGCTCGACCCGGCGCTGACGTGGTCGCGCTACCGGCAGGCGGAGCGGGCGCTGCGGCAGATGCACGGGTGGTTCGCCGACCACGTGGCGCGACTGCGCCGCGACCCGGGCGAGGATCTGCTGAGCCAGATCATCCTCGCCGACACCGACGACCCGCTGACCGACACCGAGCTGCACCAGGTGGGGCTGCTGGTGCTCGGCGCAGGCTTCGAGACGACGGTCAACCTGATCGGCAACGCGGTGGCGCTGCTCGACGCCCATCCGGACCAGCTCCGGCACCTCCAGCAGCATCCGGACGGCTGGGACAACGCGGTCGAGGAGGTGCTGCGCTTCGACTCGCCGGTGCAGCTGACGATCCGCTCGGCCCACCGCGACGTCGCTCTCGCCGGCGCATCGGTGCGGCGCGGCGAGGCGGTGCTGGCCTACCTCGCCGGCGCCAACCGCGACCCCGCGGTCTTCACCGACCCCGGCAGCTTCGACGTCACCCGCGCCAACGCCGGCGACCACATCGGCTTCTCCGCCGGCGTGCACTACTGCGTGGGCGCCAGTCTCGCCCGGCTCGAGGCGGCCACCGCGCTCCGGCTCCTCTACGAGCGGTTCCCCGACCTGCGGGTCGCCGGGCGCCCGGTGCGCCGCGGCACCCAGGTGCTGCGCGGCTACGAGCACCTGCCGGTGGCCACCGGCGTCCGCGCCGCCGCCTGACCGACGGTGGTCGAGGTGCGAAGGCCGTGCACGGTGGTTGAGGTGCGCAGGCCGCCACGGCCTGGGCCTCGACACCACCGCGAGGAGCGCACCTACCGTGGCGGCATGGCGCGCTCGTCCCGTACGACGGTCCTCGCGGGGCTGCTCCTGCTCGTGCTCCTGGGCGGGTGCGGCGAGGACGCGCCAACCCCGCCGGCCGAGCCGTCCCGGCAGCCGCCGGCGTCGCCCGGCTCCAGCGGCCACGGTGACCGCGACCTCGCCGACCGCGCCGAGGACCTCGCGCGGCAGGGCGTCCCCGACGATGCCCGCGTCGTGGTGGTCTCGATCGACGGGCTGGGCTCCGCGTCGGTGACCCCCGCGCTGACCCCGACGCTCACCCGGTTGCTCGCCGAGGGCGCCGGCACCCGCAACGCCCGGACCGCCGTGGAGCGCACCGAGACCCTGCCCAACCACACCAGCATGGTCACCGGCCGCCGGATCGCCGCCGCCGCGGGCGGTCACGGCGTCACGTGGAACACCGACACCGACCAGCGGGTCCCCCGGGGCGTCTCCTCGGTGTTCGAGGTGATCGCCGAGCACGGCGGCTCTGCTGCGGTGGTGGTGGGCAAGGGCAAGTTCGACCTGTGGCCGCAGTCGTGGCCCGACGGTGTGGACCGGTTCCGGCTGCTGCCGGCGCCCGGGGCCGCCGTCACGGCAGCGGTCGCCGAGGTGGGTGACCGTGAGCGCGACCTGACCTTCCTGCACCTGCCCGGACCGGACCGGGCCGGCCACGCGGACGGATGGGGGTCGCCGTCGTACGACGCCGCCGTACGGCGGGCGGACGCGTCGGTCTCCCGGCTGGTGACGGCGATCCGCGCCGACCCCGACCTCGCCGACGAGATCGTCCTCGTCGTCACCGCCGACCACGGTGGCGAGCCCGGCACCGTGGGGCACGCGGATCCGCGGGACCCGGACGACTACACGATCCCGTTCGTGGTCTGGGGCGCCGGCGTGGCGTCGGGCGATCTCTACGTCCTGAACCCCGGGTACGCCGACCCCGGGACCGGGCGTCCGTCGTACGACGGCGCGCAGCCGGTGCGCAACGGCGACGTCGCCAACCTGGTGACAGGCCTGCTCGGGGTGCCTCCGGTGCCGGGGAGCCAGCTCGGCACCGGGCCGGCGCTGCGGGTCGAGTGAGACGGTCGTCACTTTACATTTGCTAGGGGGTTGTCAAGCGAGTTGACAACGCCTAGCCTCGTGTCAACGACGACGTGTCGGGTGCGTCACACCCGGCGGTGACCGACGGAGGCAGGAGTCGATGGTGACCTCAGAGACCGGAACCACCCCGGACGAGATCCCGAACAGCACGGTCCCCGAGGGGTCGACGGCGAGCTGGAAGGACAAGAAGCGCTACCTGTGGCTGCTCGGGCTCGTCATCCCGACGCTCGGCCTCGCGGTGATCACCGTCTACGCCCTGACCGGCTGGCACTGGCCGCTCTGGGGTGGCCCGATCCTGATCCTCGGCATCATCCCCGCGATCGACCTGATCGCCGGGCTGGACCGCTCCAACCCGCCCGACGACGTCATCGAGGCGCTGGAGGCCGACCGCTACTACCGGTGGATCACCTTCGCCTACCTGCCGATCCAGTACGTCGCCTTCGTCGCGGTCTGCGCGATGATCGCCGGCGTCAACCCGATCGCCTGGACCGCCGACCTGGTCGGCCTGACCGACTGGCTGGCGGGCATCAGCCCCGACCTAGTCCGCGACTTCGACCTGACGTGGTACGACAAGGTCGCGATCGCCGTCTCGGTCGGCTGCATCGGCGGCATCGGCATCAACACCGCCCACGAGCTCGGCCACAAGCGCGAGTCCAGCGAGCGGTGGCTGTCCAAGATCGCGCTGGCCCAGAGCTTCTACGGCCACTTCTACATCGAGCACAACCGCGGCCACCACGTCCGCGTCGCCACTCCGGAGGACCCCGCGTCGAGCCGGCTCGGCGAGAACTTCTACCAGTTCTGGCCGCGCACCGTCGCCGGCTCGCTGACGAGCGCCTGGCGGCTGGAGAAGCGGCGCTACGCCCGCAAGCAGACCCACCCCTTCCACCTGGGCAACGACGTGCTCAACGCCTGGCTGATGTCGGCGGTCCTCTTCGGCACGGTGATCGCGATCTTCGGCTGGCAGGTCGCGCCGTACCTCGTCATCCAGGCGATCGTGGGCTTCTCGCTGCTCGAGGTGGTCAACTACATGGAGCACTACGGGATGCTCCGGCAGAAGGTCGGCGCCGGGAAGCGCCAGCGCTACGAGCGGGTCGACCCGTCCCACTCCTGGAACTCCAACAACATCGCCACCAACGTGCTGCTCTACCACCTGCAGCGCCACAGCGACCACCACGCCAACCCGACCCGGCGCTACCAGGCGCTGCGCGACTTCAAGGAGTCGCCGGTGCTGCCGACCGGGTACGCCGGCATGATCGTGCTGGCCGCCGTGCCCGCGGTCTGGCGCCGGGTGATGGACCACCGCGTGCTCGAGCACTTCGACGGTGACATCAGCCGGGCCAACATCAGCCCGCGCAAGCGCGAGAAGTACGTCGCGAGGTACGCCGGCGCCAAGGCCGCCGCCGACGCGGCCGCCGCGGCCGCCGTACGCGAGGACCACACGCCCGGTGCCGTCGTGGACGAGGTGCTCGCCGCCCGCTGCCCCGGCTGCGGCTACACCTACGAGGTCGCGGCCGGCAACGAGCTGGAGGGGTTCGCCGCCGGCACCGCGTGGCAGGACATCCCCGACGACTGGACCTGCCCCGACTGCGGTGTGCGGGAGAAGGTCGACTTCGTGCCCGTCGACCGGGTGGACGCGTGAGGGACAGCATGAGGAGGACGGCATGAGGATCGTCGCCGACCATGACAGGTGCGAGGGGCTCGGCATGTGCGAGTCCATGGCCGACGACTTCTTCGAGGTCGACGACGAGGAGGACCGCGTGGTCGTGCTCGACGACGCGCCGTCGGAGGACGACCGCGCTCACGTGTACGCCGCGGTGCAGGCCTGTCCGGTGCTCGCGCTCTCGCTGGTCGACTGAGGTGACTACGCTCGGGGATGTGATCGCCCGTCCTGACGCCGCGCCGGAGCGGCCGGCCCTCACCCTGCGCGACCGGATCGTCGACGCGGCCGTGACGCTGACGACCACCGAGGGCTGGGCGGAGGTCACCATGGGGCGGCTCGCCAAGACGGTCGGGGTCAGCCGGCAGACTGTCTACAACGAGATCGGCACCAAGACCGACCTCGCCGAGGCCATGACGCTGCGCGAGCTCGACCGCTTCCTCGAGGGCGTGACCCGCTCGTTCGACGAGCATCCCGACGACCTGATCGCCGCGATCCGCGACTCGGCGTATCGGGTGCTCAGCTACGCCGAGGACAACGCGCTGCTGCATGCCGTGGTCTCGGCGACCCACGGTGCCGACACCGAGCTGCTGCCGCTGCTGACCACCCACAGCGAGTCGCTGCTGGTCGGGGCGAAGGCGGCGATCGCGGACCGGGTGGCCGCCTACGACGTCGCCCTGGCGCCGGAGCGGCTCGACGCCAGCATCGACATGGTGGTGCGGCTGGTGCTGAGCCACGTGATGCAGCCGTCGGCCGAGCCGGCCACCACGGCCGAGCACATCGCCTGGATCGCGGCCTCCGTTCTGGCCTGACACCGCCGCTCGTCTGGTTAGGGTCGACCCCTACCCTCGGTGACGGGAGGGAGGCTCCGTTGATCCGTCATGTCCGACGCCGTCCGTGGCCGGCGACCGTGGTGGTCGTCGCGCTGCTGGCTGCCGCCTGCGGCGGGAGCGGCGACGGCACCGACGAGGCGGGCACGCCGGGCTCGCCGGGCTCATCGGGCTCGTCGGCCTCGTCGGGCTCGAGTGACGCCCAGCCCGCGGAGCCGACCAGCACCGCGGCGTACGCCGCCCGCACCGTCGACCCTCCCGGCAAGCTCGACACCCGGCTGGTGGGCGACGACATGCTCGTCGTCGGTCAGGACACGCTGCCCGACGGGCTGATCAAGCGGATCAGGCAGATCCGGGTCAACGGGGCGAAGGCGGTCGACGCCACCGAGGTGCTGAGCATCGGCCAGATCTCCGCGGAGAACGAGGTCTACGACGTTGCGGCCGTCGACCTCGCGGGCTATCGCCAGTTCACGCCGGCCAACACCGCGAGCTTCCAGGACCAGTGGGACCGCGTCGCCGGCGGCGAGTTCGCGGCCGACCAGGAGCTGGAGGGCCAGCTGCCGCTCGACGACGAGGGCTACCTCGCGGCCGGGTCGGGCGAGGAGGCACACCTGGTCCACGCCGGTGCCTACGCTCCGCAGGCCGGTGGCCTCGACATCGTGGTCAACACGGAGTGGGGCGAGACCCTGGAGCTGCCGCAGGGCAACGCCCTGCTGATCTCGACCGGCGCGGTGTCGCCGCAGGCGGTCAAGAGGCCGCTGCGCAAGGTGCTCGGCAGGGGCTACTCGATCTCCGACCTCGACATCGTCGCCGAGGCCGGCCTCGACCCGGACGCCGCGCAGGTCGTGCAGCCCGTCGGCACCTTCGGCGACGCGGTCGGCACGTTCCGCTACCGCCCGACCGGCGGCGGCCGGATCGCGCCGGACCCCGCCTGGGTGCGTGCCCACATCGTCACCGACACCGTCCCGATCCTGGGCCGGGTCACCTGCAACAAGCACATGATGCCGCAGCTCAAGGCCGCGCTGCGCGAGGTCGTCGACTCCGACCTCGCCGACGAGATCCACCCCGAGCAGTACGCCGGCTGCTACTACCCGCGCTTCATCGCGGGCTCCAACAAGCTCTCCAACCACTCCTTCGGTCTCGCCCTGGACATCAACGTCCCCGGCAACCAGCGCGGCACCGCCGGCGACCTCCACCGCGGCGTGGTCGCGATCTTCAAGAAGTGGGG
>CAZJDU010000011.1:37849-59757 GCA_964544855.1 uncultured Nocardioides sp. | reverse complement strand
CGCGCACGGTGCTCGAGCTGCTCGGCCTCCTCCAGCAGCCGCCGGTTGTCGTGGAAGAACCGATGCCGGGTCGACCACTCGCCGTAGACGAGCGCATGCCGGATGAACAGCTCCCGCGACAGCTCACGGTCGACCTTGCCGTAGGCGACCGACCGGTCGACCACCAGCGGCACGCCGTACAGCGTCACCCGCTCGCGTGCGACCACCGAGGCCCGCTTGCGGGACCAGTGCGGCTCGGCGTAGGTCCGTTTGACCAGGTGCGACCCCAGCCGCTCGGCCCACTCGGGCTTGATCTCGGCGTTCTGCCGGGCCCAGAGCCGGCTGGTCTCGACCAGCTCACCGGCCATGAGGTACGGCGGGTTCTGGCGCGCCAGCCCGCTGCCGGGGAAGATCGCGAACTTCGTGCCGCGGGCCCCGAGGTACTCCCGGGGACCGGGACGCTTGCCACCCGGTGGGCGCCGCGCCCCCGGGCGCGGCTTCTCCCGCTCCTCGAGAACGCCGATATGGCTGAGCAGCCCCGACAGGAGCGACCGGTGGATGCCGTCGGCATCGGCCTCGGCGTCGGTCATCGGCGGACCGAGCCTCAGCTCCATCTCCTTGCAGACCTGGCGCAGCTGGCTCTCCAGCTCCTGCCACTCCCGGACCCGGAGGTAGTTGAGGTACTCCCGCCTGCACATCCGACGGAACGCACTCCCCGAGAGATCGCGCTGCTGCTCGCGCAGATAGCGCCAGAGGTTCAGGAAGGTGAGGAAGTCCGACCGGTCGGCCTTGAACCGGGCATGCTGCTGGTCGGCCTGCGCGCGCTGCTCGGCCGGCCGCTCGCGCGGGTCCTGCGAGGACAGCGCCGCGACGATCACCAGCACCTCGCGCACGCAGCCCTGTCGCTCCGCCTCCAGCAGCATCCGGCCGAGCCGCGGGTCGATCGGCAGTCGCGCCAGTCGCCTGCCGACCTTGGTGAGCCGCCGGTCGCCGCGGATGGCGCCGAGCTCCTCGAGCAGCTGCCGGCCCGCCTGGATGTTGCGGCGGTCCGGCGGCTCCACGAACGGGAACCGGTCCAGGTCGCCGAGACCGAGCGAGGCCATCTGCAGCAGGACCGACGCGAGGTTCGTGCGCAGGATCTCGGGATCGGTGAACTCCGGCCGCCCGTCGAAGTCCTCCTCGGCGTAGAGCCGGATCGCGATGCCGGCGGCGACGCGGCCACAGCGGCCGGAGCGCTGGGCGGCCGAGGCCTGGCTGATCGGCTCGATCGGCAGCCGCTGCACCTTGGTGCGGGTGGAGTACCGCGAGATCCGCGCGACACCGGTGTCGACGACGTACCGGATGCCGGGCACGGTCAGCGACGTCTCGGCGACGTTGGTGGCGAGCACCACCCGGCGGCGCGAGTCGCGCGCCGGCTGGAAGACCCGGTGCTGCTCGGCGGCGGACAGCCGGCTGTAGAGCGGCAGTACGTCGATCCCGCGGGGCCCCTCGGTGAGCGGGGTGAGCGCCTCGGCGGTGTCGCGGATCTCGCGCTCACCCGGGAGGAAGACGAGGACGTCGCCCGGGCCCTCCGCGGAGAGCTCCTTGACCGCGTCGAGGATCGCCTCGGTCTGGTCGCGGACGATCGGCTCGCCGTCCTCGTCGTCCTCGGAGAGGTCCAGCAGCGGGCGGTAGCGGACCTCGACGGGGTAGGTCCGACCGGAGACCTCGACCACCGGCGCGTCGAAGTGGTCCGCGAACCGCTCGACGTCGATCGTCGCGGAGGTGATGATCAGCTTGAGGTCCGGGCGCCTCGGCAGCAGCTGCTTGAGGTAGCCGAGCAGGAAGTCGATGTTGAGGCTGCGCTCGTGGGCCTCGTCGATGATGATCGTGTCGTAGCGGCGCAGCTGCCGGTCGCGCTGCAGCTCGGCCAGCAGGATGCCGTCGGTCATCAGCTTCACGCGGCCGGCGCGCGATGTCTTGTCGGTGAAGCGCACCTGGTAGCCGACGAGGTCACCCAGCTCGGTGTCGAGCTCGTCGGCGATCCGCTCCGCGACCGACCGCGCGGCGATGCGGCGCGGCTGGGTGTGGCCGATCAGCGTGCCGTCGCCGCCCCGGCCGAGCTCGAGGCAGATCTTGGGGATCTGGGTCGTCTTCCCCGAGCCGGTCTCGCCGGCGATGATCACGACCTGGTGGTCGCGGATCGCCGCGGCGATGTCGTCACGACGGGCGCTGACGGGCAGGTCGGGCGGGTAGGTGATGTCCACGGCGTGGTCCATTGTCGCCGCCGGCGTACGACGATCGCCACCGGGATCCGCCGTACCCCGGGACCGTGAGCACTCCGACCCTCGAGCGGGGTCGGAATCCGGGGTCGGACCCGTTATCCTGAAATCGAAGATTGTCAGACAACCCGTAGGAAACTGAGGAGGCGAAACTGATGAGCCTGGCGACCGGATCGATCAGCACCACACCGGCCGAGGTCGAGCGCGCAGCGGCACGGAGTGCGCACAACTACCACCCGCTGCCCGTCGTGCTGTCGCACGCCGAGGGCGCGTGGCTCACCGACGTCGACGGCACCCGCTTCCTCGACATGCTCGCCGGGTACTCCGCGCTCAACTTCGGCCACGGCCACCCGCAGCTCATCGCCGCCGCGCAGGCGCAGCTGAGCGAGCTGACGCTCACCAGCCGCGCCTTCATCCACGACCGCTTCGCCGACTTCTGCGCCGCGCTCGGCGACCTCTGCGGCAAGGAGCTCGTGCTGCCGATGAACACCGGCGCCGAGGCCGTCGAGACCGCGATCAAGGTCTCCCGCAAGTGGGGCTACGACGTCAAGGGCGTGGCGGCCGACCAGGCCCGGATCATCGTCGCCGACGGCAACTTCCACGGCCGCACCACCACGATCGTGGGCTTCTCCGACGACGAGGACGCCCGGGGCGGCTTCGGACCGTTCACCCCCGGCTTCGACCGGGTCCCCTACGGCGACCTCGACGCGATCGCGGCCGCGATCACCCCGGAGACCGTCGCCGTGCTGATCGAGCCGATCCAGGGCGAGTCCGGCGTGATCCTCCCGCCCGACGGGTTCCTGCGCGGGCTGCGCGAGCTGTGCACACGGGAGAACGTGCTCTTCGTGGCCGACGAGATCCAGTCCGGCCTGGGCCGCACCGGCCGCACCTTCGCCTGCGACCACGAGGACGTCGTCCCGGACCTCTACGTGCTCGGCAAGGCACTCGGCGGCGGCATCGTGCCGGTCTCCGCGGTCGTCGGCGACTCCGACGTCCTCGGCGTGATCCAGCCGGGGCAGCACGGCTCGACGTTCGGCGGCAACCCGCTGGCCTGCGCGGTCGGACTGGAAGTGGTGCGGCTGCTCGAGAGCGGGGACGTCCAGGCACGCGCCGCCCAGCTCGGCATGGTGCTGCACGAGCGGCTCGACTCGCTCGTCGGCCACGGCGTCGTCGGCTTCCGCTCCCGCGGTCTGTGGGCGGGCATCGACATCGACCCCGCGGCGGGCACGGGTCGCGAGGTCTGCGAGCGGCTGATGGAGCGCGGCGTGCTCGCCAAGGACACCCACGGCTCCACGATCCGACTGGCCCCGCCGATCGTGATCTCCCCGGAGGACCTCACCTGGGGTGTCGACCAGCTGGGCGCCGCGCTCGCCTGACCGGGTCGGGGCTGTTGGTTCATCACGGGATGCGGGCGAGCCCGCGCTTCCCGGGTGGAGCACCACGGGGGACGTGAGGGTCCAGCGACATCCCGTGATGAACCAGCCCCCCGATCACGCCCCCGGCGCCACCCCGACCAGAGCCGGCAGGGCCGCCGTGACCAGCTGCACCAGCTCCTCCCGGCTCACGCCCGCCGGGTCCTCGCACCAGGTGAGCACCAGCTCCTCCACCATCCGCTGCCACCCGCGGACCACGAGCCGGGCCGCCCGGGTGTCGTCGAGCAGCGCGCCGCCGTCCTCGGCGAAGATCCGCTCGGCCAGGGCGTCGAAGGTCTCGTCGTAGATCTGCCGCAGCGTGTCGTTGCCGCCGGCGGCCGCGCGCACGAGTGATCGGTAGCCCGCCTGGTTGGCGATGACGTAGTCGACGTACGCCGTGATCGAGGCGAGCAGCCGGTCCAGCGGCTCGCCCGACTCCGGGGGCCTGGTCTGCTCGAAGAGGTCCTGCGCCGCCCGTCGTACGACGGCCTCGTGGAACCCCTGCTTGCCGCCGAAGTAGTGGTAGAGCAGCCCCCGCGAGATCCCTGCCTGCTCGGCGAGCAGGTCGATGGAGAGCTCGTCGAGCGAACGGGTCGCGAGCAGTCGGGTGCCCAGCACGAGCAGCTGCTCGCGCCGCTGGTCGGGGGTGAGCCGGGTGCGGGTCGTCACATCCACCATTCTATTGACAGATATTCAATAACGCCACTACCGTCGCCGCCATGGCCACGACCACCGAGCGCACCACCGTCGACCACCTGATCGTCGGAGCGGGCTTCGCCGGCATCTGCGCGGCGATCAAGCTCGACGAGGACGGCGAGCGCGACTTCGTCGTCATCGAGAAGGGCGACGACGTCGGCGGCACCTGGCGGGACAACACCTACCCCGGTGCGGCCTGCGACGTGCCGAGCCAGCTCTACTCGTTCTCCTTCGCCCCCAACCGCGAGTGGAGCCGGTCGTTCTCCGCACAGCCGGAGATCCAGGCCTACCTGCAGCGGGTGGCGCGCGAGTCCGGCACCCTCGACCGGTTCCGCTTCGGCACCGAGGTGCGCGACGCGCGCTGGGACGAGGCCGAGCAGCGCTGGGTCGTCGAGACGTCGGAGGCGACGTACGCCGCCCGCACGCTCATCTGCGGCGCCGGAGCGCTCTCGGAGCCGCGACTGCCCGACATCGACGGCATCGACTCCTTCCAGGGCCGGGTCTTCCACTCCGCCCGGTGGGACCACGACACCGACCTGACCGGCAAGCGGATCGCCGTCATCGGCACCGGCGCCTCAGCCATCCAGATCGTGCCCGAGCTCCAGCAGGTCGCGAGCGAGCTCCACGTCTACCAGCGCACCGCGCCCTGGGTGATCCCCCGCCACGACCGCACCTACGGCAGCGCCGAGCGGTTCGCGCTCCGGCACGTGCCGGGGCTGCAGTCGCTCTACCGCACCGCGATCTACTGGGGCCGCGAGTCCTACGTCCCGGCGTTCACCCGGCAGCCGGCGCTCGCCAAGCCCGCCGAGCTGATGGCACGCAGCAACATCCGCAAGGGCATCTCCGACCCCGAGCTGCGGCGGAAGGTCACGCCGGACTACCGCATCGGCTGCAAGCGGATCCTGATCTCCAACACCTACTACCCCGCGCTCGACGCGCCCACCACCGAGCTGGTGACCGACCCGATCCAGAAGGTGACCCCCCGCGGCATCGTGACCGCCGACGGCACCGAGCGCGAGATCGACGTGCTGGTGGTCGCCACCGGCTTCCACGTCACCGACATGCCGATCGCGGACCACCTCACCGGCCGCGCCGGCCGCACCCTCGGTGAGACGTGGGCGAGGTCGGGACAGTCGGCCTACAAGGGCACCACCGTCGCCGGCTTCCCCAACCTGTTCTTCCTCGTCGGTCCCAACACCGGTCTCGGCCACTCGAGCATGGTCTTCATGATCGAGTCGCAGACGACCTACGTCCGGCAGGCGATCCGGTCGATGCGCCGCAACCAGTACGGCGTGCTCGACGTACGACCGGACGCGGAGCGCGCCTGGAGCGAGCAGATGCAGCAGCGGATGCAGCCCACCGTCTGGGCGTCCGGCGGCTGCTCGAGCTGGTATCTCGACCAGTTCGGCAACAACACCACGCTGTGGCCCCGCAGCACGTTCGCGTTCCGCGGCGAGCTCGCGCGGTTCGACATCGACCGGTACCGCGTCGAGGCGCCCCGCCCCGCCGGTGCCCTCACCGAAGGAGTGCGCTGATGAAGACCCTCGACGACAAGGTGGTCGTGATCACCGGAGCCGGCTCCGGCATCGGCCGGGCGCTGGCACTGGACTGCGCGCGTCGCGGCTCGCTGCTGGCGCTCTCCGACGTCAACGAGGAGGGACTCGCCGAGACGGTCCGCCAGGCCGAGGCGGCCGGCGCGCGCGAGGTGCGCGGCGACCGGCTCGACGTCGCGGACCGGGCGGCCTTCGAGACCTACGCCGGCGCCGTGGCCGAGCACTTCGGCCGGGTCAACGTGGTCGTCAACAACGCCGGCGTCGCGCTGGCCGGCGACTTCACCGACCTCGCGTGGTCGGACATGGACTGGATCATGGGGATCAACTTCTGGGGCGTCGCGCACGGCTCGAAGTTCTTCCTGCCGCACCTGATCGACTCCGGCGACGGCCACCTGGTCAACATCTCCTCGCTCTTCGGGCTGGTCTCGATGCCCGGCCAGAGCATGTACAACGCCGCGAAGTACGGCGTGCGCGGGATGTCCGAGGCGATCCGCCAGGAGCTGCTCATCGCCAAGCACCCGGTGGGCCTGACCGTGGTCCACCCCGGTGGCATCAAGACCGCGATCGCCCGCTCGGCCCGGGTCGCGGGCAACGAGGACCAGGCCGCGACCGCGGAGTTCTTCGACGAGAAGCTCGCGAAGACGACCCCGGAGAAGGCCGCCGAGGTCATCATCAGCGGCATCCTCAAGAAGAAGGCGCGGGTGCTCGTCGGGCTGGACGCCCACGCGGTGCACAACTTCGGCAAGTGGACCGGCTCGCGCTACCAGGACCTGATCGCGCTCGGTGCCGACCGGGTGATGCCCGACAAGAAGGGCTGAGCGCGGCTCGCGGGCAGCACGCTCATCCCTCGCCCGGCGACGACTCCGGCTCCGCCCGCCGGCCGCTCCGCTGCCGCCGGGAGCGCCGGGGACGCGCCACTCGGTTGACGCCGACCAGGCGTGGGCCGGCCAGCCGGGACTCCACCCGCCGCGCCTCGCGGCGCACCGGCTGGGCGACGTACTCACCGAGGATGACGCCGGCGGCGAGCGCGATCGCCACGGAGACCGCGGTGAAGAGCGAGAGCAGGCCCGCGCCGACCCGCTGGCCGCCCTCCTCAGCGAGCAGGAACAGGCCCTGGTAGATCGACAGACCGGGCAGCAGCGGCACCATCGCCGACACCGCGGTGATCAGCGGCGGCACGCGCAGCCGACCCGAGATCGCATAGCTCCCGACACCGACCAGGAACGCCGCGACGGCCACGGACCACGCCCGGCCGAATCCGCCCTCCTCCACCAGCTGGGCTGCCACCATCGCCAGCCCTGCCAGCAGGCCGATGGGCGCCAGGATCCGCTTGGGGGCGTACGCCGACCACCCGAAGGCGGCGGCACCGACCGCCGCACCGACCGCCGCCGTGCTGAGGCTGGCGAGGTCGAACTCCCGGGTGTTGAGCTCCGGCAGCCCGATCCCGAGCACGGTGGCGATCGCCAGCCCGCCGCTGACCCCGGCGATGATGCCGACGGTGGCGAGCATCGCCTCCATGCCTCGCGCGCTGCCGGTGACGTAGTAGCCCGAGAGCGCGTCCTGGACGGCGCCCATGAACCCGACCCCCGCCAGCAGCATGATGATGCTCGCCGCCACGACGAGCGCGGCGTCCAGGTGGACGTTGACCTCGGCCAGGCGGGTGCCGGCCGCCGCCAGGACGGTCGCGATCGCCCCTCCGCCGATCTGCTGGTAGAAGTTCGGCATCCGGTTCCGGGACATGGCGTGCTGGAACCGGTCGATGCACACCGCCGACACGGCGGCGACGGCCACCACCGCCGCGTTGCCGCCGAGCATCAGGGCCATCGCACCACCCATCACGCCCCAGCCGAGCGTGATGCTCCACCGGGGACGGGCGTGGCCGGAGGCCACGATCCGGGCGAGCTCGAGACGCGCCTCGGTGAGCTCCACCGTGCCGGCGACCACGGCCCGCACCAGGTGGTCGACGCTGGTGAGGTCCTCGTAGTCGAGCTCCCGGTGGTGCACCATGCGCATCTGCACGATCGGCGTGGCCACGTCGCGGGCCTGCACGCCCATCGACAGCGACGTGAAGGTGATGTCGACCTGCGGGTCGTCCACGTCGAGCGCGGCTGCCAGCGAGCGCATCGTGGCGGCGACATCGGCGGCGCCCGCCCCCGACGACATCAGCATCTCGCCCACTCTGAGGCAGAAATCCAAGCGCTGCGACAGTCCGCGAGGATCGGTCATGACCGAATGTTGACACGGTTCGTCAACCGGGCCGTCCGCGCCTCGGCGGCGAGGGCCGCGGGGACGCGCGGCACCACTCAGCTCGGGTCCGTGGATGGAGGCTCAGGGTGGGGGCGGCAGCGCGTCGGTCGCCTCGAACTGCCCCATCCCGGTGACCATCAGCAGGTCGACGACGATCGAGCGCAGCGTCGCCAGGATCACCTCCGCGGAGAGCTCCTCGCTGCGCTCGACATCGCTGGTGGCCTGCCCGACCGCGAGCAGCGCCGGCGCGGCCGCGGAGGCCTGCCGGTCCCGGGCCAGCTCCTCGGCGACCTGCTCCACGGCCCGCGCGAGTTCGGAGGCCAGGCGCGCGTAGGACGCCGGCACCGGCCGTCCGCGGTAGGCCGCGACGGCGGTGTGCCGCACCAGCACCCGGGTGTTGCGCAGCGCGCGGTCCAGCGGCTCGGCGAGCTCGCTCATCCGCCTCAGCGGCTCGCGGTGGCGGACCCGGAACGGGGAGGAGGAGACCACGGACATCCCCTCGGCGGCTGCGGTCTGCAGCTCCCGGATCAGCCGGTCCGTCGCGCGCGCGTCGGCCAGCAGGTCGAGCGCCGGCTGGGGCTCGCCGAAGACCATCACTCCGCCGGCGGCACGCAGCAGCTCCGCGATCTTGCGGGCGACGGCGGCCGCCTGCTCCCGGGGGCGCCGCAACGGCGCCGACGGGACGGCCGTGGCCGCCACCAGGGCGACCGCTCCCCCCACCAGCGCGTCGGTCCATCGGATGAAGGCCTCGCCCGGGCCGGGCACCAGCGACGCGACCACGATCGACTGCACCGCGGCCTGGGTCACGAACGCCATGCCGGCATCGAGCAGCAGCGCCGTGGAGAGGGCGAGTGCCACGATCAGCGCGAGCTGCCACGGCCCCGACCCGATGCCGAGGACCAGCAGGTCGGCGATGAAGACGCCGATCGCAACGCCGCCGGCGACCTCCACGACGCGCCGGAGCCGCTGACCGTACGACGTCCCCAGCGAGACCACCGCGGCGATCGGGGCGAAGAACGGCTGGGGATGGCCGAGCACGTCCGCCGCGACCCACCAGGCGACTCCGGCCGCCACCGCACACTGGGCGATCACCCACCACTTCGAGCGCCAGCGGGCAACCCGCGACCGCACCGACAGGCGACCGCGCTGCCACATGCTGTCCAGCGACGCGTCCACGATCGGGATCCTTCCACGCCACCGCTGTGGAACGCTGGTCACGTGCGCATCGACTTCCACGCCTCGCCCGAGCCCACGCTCGGGGTGGAGTGGGAGTTCGCGCTCGTCGACCGCCGTACCCGCGACCTGCGCAACGACGCCGCCCACCTCTTCGCCCGCGCCAAGGCCCGGATGCCCGACCCCGGTCGGCTGCATCAGGAGCTGCTCAGGAACACGGTCGAGGTGGTGTCCGGGGTCTGCCGCACCGTGGACGAGGCGATGACCGACCTGCGGGCCACTCTCGCCCATGTCGTCCCGGCCTGCGACGAGCTCGATCTCGACCTCTACGGCGCCGGCACCCACCCGTTCGCGCTGTGGAGCGGTCAGCAGCTGACCGAGGGGCACCGCTACGAGGAGCTGATCAACCGCACCCAGTGGTGGGGCCGGCAGATGCTGATCTGGGGGGTGCACGTGCACGTGGGCATGCCCGACCGCGACCGCGTGCTGCCGGTCCTCTCCGCACTGTTGACCTACTACCCCCATCTCCAGGCGCTCTCCGCGTCCTCGCCGATCTGGGCCGGTCTCGACACCGGCTACGCGTCCAACCGGGCCCTGATGTTCCAGCAGCTGCCCACGGCCGGGCTGCCCTTCCAGTTCGAGCGGTGGCAGGAGTACGAGGCGTTCGTCGACGACCAGCTCACCACGGGCGTGATCGACGAGCTGTCCGAGATCCGTTGGGACATCCGGCCCGCAGCGGGCAAGGGCACGCTGGAGAACCGGGTCTGCGACGGTGTCTCCACCGTCGACGAGCTGTCCGCCCTGGTCGCCCTGATGCACTGCCTGGTGGTGTGGCTGGACGAGCGCTGCGCCGCCGGCGAGACGTTGCCGACGCTGGCTCCGTGGCACGTGCAGGAGAACAAGTGGCGCGCCGCCCGCTACGGCGTCGACGCCATCGTGATCCTCGACTCCGCCTGCACCGAGCGGCTGATGACCGACCACCTCGCCGACACCGTGACCGCGCTCGAACCGGTGGCGGCACGGCTCGGGTGCGCCGCCGAGCTGGCGGCGGTGCTCGAGATCGCGCCCCGCGGAGCGTCGTACGTCCGGCAGCGCGAGGTGGCCCGGCGGACGGGCGGGGACCTGGTGGCGGTGGTGGACTCCGTGGTGCGGGAGCTCCGGGAGGGGCTGCGGTGAGCAGGCGTCGGGTCCTCCGGTGGGCGATCGTGACGATCGCCGGGGTGCTCGTGCTCGGGGTGGTGGCGTTCTTCGTGTTCGCGCCCGGCATCGTCGAGCGGAGTCGCAACGTGGTGGAGCCGGGGCCGCTGCCGCAGGTCGGCGAGGAGACCCAGGAGCTGCACGACTCCCTCCTCGTGGCCGACCTCCACGCCGACACGCTGCTGTGGGACCGTGACCTGCTCGAACGGTCCGACCGCGGGCAGGTCGACCTCCCCCGGCTGCAGGAGGGCAACGTCGGGCTCCAGGTGTTCGCCTCGGTCACCAAGTCGCCGAAGGGCCAGAACTACGACGCCAACAGCGGCGACAGCGACAACATCACCCTGCTGACGATCGCCCAGCTGCAACCCCCGTCAACCTGGTTCTCGCTGCTCCGACGCGCGCTCCACCACGCCGACAGGCTCACCGACGCTGCCGACGGCTCGGGCGGTGCGCTGCGGGTGGTCCGGACCTCGCAGGACCTGGCGGCCGTCGAGGCGGCACGCGGCGACGGCGAGGAGGTGACCGGCGGGCTGCTCGCCCTCGAGGGGCTGCACCCGCTCGAGGGGGACCTCGGCAACCTGGCCACGCTGTACGACGCCGGCTTCCGGATGGCCGGCCTGACGCATTTCTTCGACAACGAGGTGGCCGGCTCGATGCACGGCCTCGAGAAGGGCGGGCTGACCGACCTCGGGCGCGAGGTGCTCGCCGAGATGGAGCGGCTCGGCATGGTGGTCGACGTCGCGCACGCGAGCCATGCCGCCGTCGCGGAGGTCCTGGCCACCGCCACGCGCCCGGTGGTCTCCAGCCACGGGGGTGTGCAGGCGACCTGCGCGGTCAACCGCAACCTGACCGACGAGGAGGTCCGGGGTGTCGCCGCGACCGGCGGCGTCGTCGGCATCGGCTACTGGAACGGCGCGGTCTGCGACACCAGCGTCGCGGCCGTCGTCGACGCGATCGCCCATGTCCGCGACCTCGTCGGCATCCGGCACGTCGGCCTGGGGAGCGACTTCGACGGGTCGGTCACCACCCGCTGGGACACCTCGCAGGTCGCGGTCGTGACCCAGGAGCTCGTCGACCGGGGCTTCAGCGAGCAGGAGATCCGCGCGGTCATGGGCGGCAACGTGCTGCGCGTGCTGCGCCGGGTGCTCCCGAGCGACGAGACCGGTCGGTAGCCGCTCAGTAGCCGCCCTCGGGCGGCACCATGTCGAGGCGGACGCCGAGCAGTCGCACCGGTCGGTCCTGCTCCACCCGGTCGAGCAGCGCCACCGCCTCGGCCGCCAGCGTCCCGGGGTCACTGGTGGGCTCCGCCAGCCGGTGACTGCGGCTCAGCGTCGTGAACGGCCGGAGCCGGATCTTCAGTCCGACGCGGAACGCCGGCCGGCCCTCCCGGGCGATGTCGTCCACCACGCGCAGCGCGATCCGGCGTACGGCGGCGCGGACCTCGTCCCGGTCGGTCAGGTCCTGCTGGAAGGTCTCCTCCCGGCCGTGGCCGCGGGGCACCCACGGGGTCGGGTCGACCGGCGCGGTGTCGACCCCGCGACCGAGTCGTCGCAGCCACGGTCCCGTGGTGGGGCCCAGCTCGGCGGCCAGGGTGCCGGGGTCCGCGCGGGCCAGGTCGGTCACCGTCTCGATCCCGAGGGCGCTGAGCCGGGCCGCTGTCCTGGCGCCGATCCCCCACAGCGCTCGGGTGGGCCGGCCGCCCATCTCGTCGAACCAGGTGTCGTGGCCGATCCGGTGCACCCCGGCCCCGTCGGGCGGCTTCGCGAAGCCGGTGGCCAGCTTGGCCTGCAGCTTGTTGTCGCCGATGCCGACACAGCAGTGGAGCCGGGTGGCGGCGAGCACATCGTCACGGACGGTCCGCGCGAACGCGGCCGGGTCGCCGAGGTCGCCGTGCCCCGGCCCGGGGCCGAGGAACGCCTCGTCCCAGCCCAGCACCTCGACCAGCACGGGCACGCCGCCCCACACGAGCTGCCGCAGCGTCGTCATCACCTCGGCGGAGGCAGCGTCGTACGCCGCGGCGTCGACCGGCAGGAAGACCGCGTCCGGGCACTTGCGTGCGGCAAGCCGCAACGGCATCCCCGACCCCACGCCGAACGCGCGGGCCTCGTAGGTCGCCGTCGACACCACTCCGCGCTCGGTGGGATCGCCGCGGCCCCCGACCACGACCGGTCGCCCGGCGAGCTCCGGGCGCCGCAGCACCTCGACCGCCGCGACGAACTGGTCGAGGTCGACGTGCAGCACGCTGGCACCCTCACCCACAGCACGATGGTGCCAGGGGCCACCGTCAACCGGGCGTCAGTAGCCCGTCGGGGCGTCGAAGACCAGCGTGCAGGAGTCGTCGCACTCGAGCTCCGCCCACTCCCCGGCGGACTCCATCCCGTCCCCGGTCGCGAGGAAGGTCTCGACGAGCAGCGCCGAGATCTCGCTGGAGTCGTCGTCGTTCCCGCGGACCGTGACCAGGTCGTCGCGGCCGTCGCCGTCCACGTCGGCAGCCGTCACGCCCCGGAGGTAGCCGGTGAGGTCGGCCGTCAGGTCGGCCACCACCAGGTCGCCGTCGGCGTACTCGAGGAAGACGACGTCGCGGCTGCTGTAGTCGGGCGACTGCATCGCGATCAGCGGCGTGCCGTCGCCACGGAAGTCGCCGACGGCGTACGCACGCTGCATCCGGGTCTCGTCGTCGAAGGGCGACGCGCCCAGGTCGCCGCGGTCGAACCCGTCGCCGGTCGACGACAGCAGGGTCGTCCCGAGCTCAGTGGCCACCAGCGAGGAGTCCAGATCGTCCTTCGGGATCGAGGAGGCGTCGGTCGGCAGCAGGGCGACCAGGTCGTCGACCCCGTCCCCGTCGTGGTCGCCGGGGAACACCTGCGTCGACCCGAACGTCGCGCCCTTCACCACCGACCACTCCTCCGGGTTGTCGAACGAGTCGCCGGTGCCGCGCATCACCCAGATGGTGACGGTGCGCTGGCCGGTCTGTCCCACTACGACCAGGTCGACCGCGCCGTCGCCGTCGAAGTCGCCCGAGTCGAGCCGCAGCCAGTACTCCGCGTCCTCCCACAGGCCGAAACCGCCCCAGGTGTCGTCGTCGAAGTCGCCGATGACGCCCTCGATCTCCAGCTCGTCGTCGTAGGAGCGGTAGCGCCAGCTCAGCGCAGCGGCGGTGCCGTCGCCGTCCCAGTCGTCCCAGATCACGCCAGCACTGCTGCCCGGCGCCTCGTCGACCGCGAAGCCACTGCCGTCGCTGGTCAGGGTCACCAGTGCAGTGCTGCGGTCGTTGTAGTAGGTCCCGGCGACGTCGCCGTTGCCGTCGCCGTCGAAGTCCGAGTGGGCCGCCAACCCCTGGGAGCCGGCCTCGGCCCCGCCGTCACCGCCGTCGTCCCCGCCCTCGTCGCCGCCGGCCTCCCCGTCGGCGCTCGCATCGTCGGCCGTGGTCGACGTCTCGCCGCTCCAGGGCTGGGTGACCGCCAACGTGACGCCGGCCCCGACGATCAGCACGAGGACCACCGCCAGCGTGACCCACAGCCACAGCAGGCTGCGCGGCCGCTGCGGCGGCGGGTAGCCCGGCGCCGGGAATCCGCCGCCCACGTCGGGCAGCCGGTAGTCCGGCGGACGGTAGGCGTCCGGCGCTCCGTACGGCGATCCCGCGCCAGGAGCGGCTTCCGGTGGTTGGTACGGCGCGGCGTACGGGCCGGACCCGTACCCGCCGGGCGGTGGCGACGTGGGCGGCCCGCCGACCGGGCCGGTCGCGGCCGGTCCGGCGAACCGGGTCGGCTCCGCGGGCGGCGGCGGCGCCGGAGCGCCCGCACCGGCCGGCCGTCGGTCCGAGGTCCAGGCCGTGCCGTCCCAGAACCGCTCCCACCCGTCGGTCTCGGGGTACCACCCCGCCGGGGGTGTGCCGCCGTACTCGCTCATCCGTCCGTCCTCCGTGTCGTCCCGCGTCCGCGCCGCGCTGTCCAGCGGGCGCACCGACGGCCGACCACGCGGTCGGCGGCCGCTCGGCCCTCGTGAGCCTTCCCCGACCACAACGCCTCAATCCCCGCGCGGGTCACCATTCCGGCGTACCGTCGTTTCCTGGGTGACGGTCGCCACTGCCGGGCGACCGCTGCGAACGAAAGGTGCTCGACACGTGCCGGCGATGGACCCGACCTCGACCGCGTTCCTGCTGGCGGAGAACCGCAGCATGCCGATGCACGTCGGCGGTCTGCAGCTCTTCGAGCCCCCGGCGGACGCCGGGCCGGACTACGCCCGCGAGATGGTCGCCGCGATGCGCGACGTCGACGGGATCGCCCCGCTGTTCCGCAAGCACCCCTTCCGCTCGCCGCGCACCGGTGGCGCCCTGGTCTGGCGGGAGGACCGGCAGTTCGACATCGAGCACCACGTCCGGCACAGCGCCCTCCCCCGCCCCGGCCGGATCCGCGAGCTGCTCGAGCTGTGCGGCCGGCTGCACCAGACCCGGCTCGCCTGGGACCGGCCGCTCTGGGAGGCCACCCTGATCGAGGGGCTCGACGACGGCCGGATCGCGATGTACACGAAGATCCACCACAGCCTGGTCGACGGCATCTCCGCGATGCGGCTGCTCCAGAGCGTCCTGACGACCGACCCGGACCGACGTGACCTCCCCGCCCCCTGGGCCGCGAGTGCCGGGCGGGCCGCGGCGCCCGCCGACGCCGACGCCGACGGCGGCCACGACCTCGCCGAGCTCCCCGCCGAGGCGGTCCGCACCGCGCTCGGCCTCTCGGCCGAGGCGGCCGGGATGCCGAGGGCCCTCGTCACCACCCTGACCCGCGGGCTGCGCAACCAGACCGGGGCCGTGTCGCTGCACGCACCTCGGACGATCTTCAACCAGACGATCACCGGCGCCCGGCGGTTCGCCGCCGACGACTGGCCGATCGACCGGCTGCGCGCCGTCGGCAAGGCCACCGGGACGACGATCAACGACGTCGTGCTCGCGATGTGCAGCGGCGCGATCCGCAGCTATCTCCTCGAGCTCGACGCGCTGCCGGAGACGCCGCTGATCGCGATGGTGCCGGTCGGGCTGAAGGCCAAGGAGTCGCAGATCGCGTCAGCCGAGGGCGGCAACGCCGTCGGCGCCGTGATGGCACGACTCGCGACCGACCTGCCCGACGCCGGCGACCGGATCGCCGCGATCCACACGTCGATGGCGGACGGCAAGGAGGCGTTGGCCGGCATGACGCCCACGCAGATCCTGGCGATGAGCGCGATCGGCCAGGTGCCGGCGATCCTGCCCCCGCTGCTGCGGCTCCAGGGGATCGTGCGGCCGCCGTACAACCTGATCATCAGCAACGTGCCGGGGCCCGACACGGTCCACTACTGGAACGGCGCCGAGCTCGTCGGCACCTACCCGCTGTCGATCCCGATCAACGGCATGGCGCTCAACATCACCTGCACCTCCTACGCCGGGCAGCTCGGGTTCGGACTCACCGGGTGCCGACGCACCGTCCCGCACCTGCAGCGGCTGCTGACCCATCTCGACGACGCGGTGGTCGACCTGGAGCGCGCTGCCGGCGTGTGATCACGGAGGGCGGCCGACACACCCGGCGTCCGGACCTCCGAGATCCGGGCACGCGAGTGCCTAGCCTCGAGTCATGCGTACCTTCCCCGCGCTGGTGTCGGTCGCTGCCCTGGCGGTGGCCGTCCCCCTCGCCGCCACACCACCCTCGGTCACCGCCGCGGAGCCGTCGGCACCCGCCGCGGCCCGCCCGACGACGTCGGACCCCGACGATCCGACCACCTGGCAGACCTCCGACCAGGTGCCCGGACGAACCGCGCCCGCGTCGGCGCGGGGCGCGCAGCAGCGCCGGGACCGGACCCGCCGCTACAAGTTCCGGGTCTCCCCCGGCACCGTGGCGCGCGCGTGGGACGAGACCTCGTCGCGGGGGCCGGCGCGCTACCACCTGATCCGGATGAAGTGGACGGTGCCCGGGCTGCGCGCCGACTACCTGAGCGTCGGGTCGGTGCAGCAGCGCGCCAAGGTGGGCCGGATGGTGCGGTCGACCCGCGGCGCGCGTGCCGGCATCAACGGCGACTTCTTCGACATCGGCGACACCGGCGCCGCGTTCGGCGTCGGCAAGCCACGTGGCCAGCAGGAACGCCACGGCATCGACGCCGGGTGGAACGCCGCGTTCTACGTGCGCAACGGCACCCCGCGGATCGGGCTCGTCGGACTCCGCGCCACGGTCAAGGGCGGTGCCGACATCGCGCTGACCAATCAGAACTCCCCCCAGGTCAAGCCCGGCGGCATCGGTGTGTACGACGCCCGCTGGGGCGAGGCATCGGGCTTCCGGTGGACCGACGGGCAGCGCAGGAACGTCCGCATGGTGCGGATCAAGCGCGGCGTGGTCGTCCGCAACCGCACCCGCAACTTCCCGACGGGCAAGCAGGTGACCGGTCGGTTCCTCATCGCGCGGGGCACCCGGGCGTCGCGTCAGCTCGAGCGCCTGTCCAAGGGCACGCGGGTGAAGGTCCGCAGCCACCTGGAGGGGCGTCCGGCCATGGCGGTCGGCGGCAACCGGATCCTGCTCCAGGGCGGCACCGTGCAGGTCTCCGACGACGGCGAGATGCACCCGCGCACCGCGATCGGGATCGACCGCGACCGCAACCGGCTGATGTTCCTGGTGGTCGACGGTCGCCAGCGGTTCAGTCGCGGCTACACCATGCTCGAGCTCGCCCGGACGATGAAGCGTCTCGGCGCCGAGGACGCGCTGAACCTCGACGGCGGCGGATCCACGACCATGGTCGCCCGCCGCAACGGCGAGCTCACGGTGCTCAACTCGCCGTCCGACGGTCACCAGCGCAAGGTGCCCAACGGACTCGGGATCCGCTACCGATAGCCCCGCGCCGTCGCCGGCCGGCACGCTGGGGCAGGCTTCTCGATGATGCCCGAGCACACCGCACGCCGCTTCACCCGCGCCGAGCTGGAGGCCTTCCGCGACGCGGAGGTCCCCGATCTGCTGCCCACCCGGCCCGAGCACCGGCTGCGGCTGCTCTTCGTCGGGATCAACCCCGGCCTGTGGACCGCCGCCACCAGCACCCACTTCGCGCATCCGGGCAACCGGTTCTATCCCGCGCTGCTGCGCGGAGGGGTGATCACCGAGCCGATCGACCCGGCTGCCGGGATGAGCGACGGGGACCGCGACCGGCTCCGCGAGCGCGGCATCGGCATCACCAACATCGTGCACCGCGCCACCGCCAAGGCGTCCGAGCTCAGCCCCGCCGAGCTCCGTGCCGGAGGAGCCCGGCTGGTCGAGCTGGTGGCGCGGGAGCGGCCGCGCGTCGTCGCGGTCGCCGGGATCACGGCGTATCGAACCGCCTTCGGGCGGCCGCAGGCCACGGCGGGGCGACAACCCGAGTCGTGTGCCGGGGCCGAGCTGTGGGTGGTGCCGAACCCCAGCGGGCTCAACGCCCACGAGACCGTCGACAGCCTGGCCACGGCGTACGTCGAGGTGGGACGGGCCGCCGGCCTGCTGGGCTGAGCCCGGATCCACCGGTTCGCCGCGTCACGAGCGACGGGCGGCGCGCAGCGCCCACACCGGCGGGTCCGAGCCGAGCCTGTGGAGAACGGCTCGCGTCGGTTTGCGGGCGCCGGCCACCGGCGATGGTCCCGGCATGGACGACAACGACACCCCGACCGTGCCCTCGATCACCTGCCAGGTGGACCTCGAGGACCTCTGGCACGAGCTGATGCAGCCGCTCGGCTTCTCCTCGCCCGGCCTCTGGCTCCTCGTGATCGGGCCCGACGACCGGCCGCTGCCGCAGCTGACCGAGATCGCCGATGCCGATGAGCTCCCCGACGAGGAGCAGCTGCGCGGCCTCGCCGAGTTCCTGCAGCTGCTCACGACCGACGTCGTGCCCGGTGGTCGGGTCGCGATGCTGCGGAGTCGGCCCGGCACCGACCCGCTGACCGATGACGACCGCCGCTGGGCCGAGATGCTCTACGGTGTCGCCCGCAGTGCCGGGGCGCCGTGCGAGGTGCTGCACGTCGCCACCGACGTCCACCTGGTGCCGGTGCCCCTGGACGAGCTGGTGGCGCGCTGAGCGGGCTCAGGTACCCAGGTAGCGACCCGGCCGGTGGTTGAGTGCCAGGACCAGGTTGAGCACCGCCGCGCCGAGCGCCGACCACAGCACCAGCCCCGGAGCGACCATCGCGAAGCCGCCGAGGATCACGACCACGTCGAGCGCCATCTGCACGTAGCCCGCCCGCCAGCCGAGCCGCTGCTGGGCCAGCAACGCGAGCACGTTGAACCCGCCGAGGCTCGCGCCGTGACGGAACAGCACGAGCATGCCGAGCCCGACGAGCAGGTTGCCGACCACCACGCCGTACGGCGCGCTGAGCTCGCCGATCTCGAACAGCTGCGGATGCAGCTCGGTGAAGCCGCCGACCAGGGCCACCGCCAGCAGCGTGCGCGCCGTGAACCAGGCGCCCATCTCGACGACCGCCAGCAGCAGGAACGGCACGTTGACCAGGACGTAGAGCACACCGAAGGACACATCGAAGCCGTAGGACGCGAGCAGCGCGAGACCCGCCGTACCTCCGGTGACGGCGCTCACCGTCGTGAGCAGAGAGAGCCCGAGGGAGACCAGGAAGGTCCCCGTGAGGAGCGCGAACCCGTCCTCGGCGCGGGAATGGGGCGGTCCGATCGGTGCCAGCGGCGCAAGCTCGGCCTCGTGCTCCGCCGCCGGCTCCTGCTCGCTCACGCCCGCAGTGTGCCGCACGTGGACCGGCGAGCGAGAATGCCGGGGTGGAGTCCTCGGTACGCACCTTCGTCCCTGTCCCGCCCCACGAGCGCCCGCTGCGCCGGCGCCGTACGGCGCGGGTGCTGCTGATCGACGACCGCGACCGGCTGCTGCTCTTCGCCGACCGCGACCCCGGGCTGCCCGGGAGCGGATGGTGGATGACACCCGGTGGCGGTGTCGACCCCGGTGAGACCGACCTCGACGCGGCGGTCCGCGAGCTCGAGGAGGAGACCGGCCTGCAGGTCGACGCCGATGCGATGCTCGGCCCGGTGCTGATCCGCCCTGTGGTGCACGGGTACACCGACGTCGTCATCGACCAGGAGGACGCCTTCTTCGCCTGCTGGGTGCCGTCGTTCGATGTCAGTCATGACGGCCACACCCCGGAGGAGCGGCTGACCATGTCCACGCACCACTGGTGGAGCCGTGACGAGCTCGCCGCGTCCGACGAGGTGATCTGGCCCGTCGACCTCCTCGCCCTGTGGGCCGACGCCGAGCTCCGTCGTACCGCGGCCGTTCGCGGCGAGTCGCCCACGCCGCCGACCGTCGGGGCGGCGGTGGAGGAGTCGACGGTGCCGGCGTAGGGCGATGGAGGTGCAGCGATCCCCGGTCGACCGGGGATCGCTGACCATGTCAGGCGTTGCACTGCCGGACATGTTCAGACTCAGCCGGACAACCTCGGCGTCAGCCTCACCTCGGGAGGACCTCACCGGTGAGCATCTTGCGGATCCGGCCGGCAAGGATCTCAGGGCGCTCGAGGTCAGCCCAGACCACGCGAATACAGCGCCAGCCGGTGATCTCGCAGATCTGCTCCTCCCTGCGCTTCTCCCGCAGGATCGCATCCTCGATCGACTCGCCTTCGCGACGGAACCGCAAGTACTTCTGGAGTCCGTCGAACTCGAGGAAGACTCCGTGTTCGGGCCAGGCGAAGTCGACGCGGCCGATCAGGATGCCGTTCTCGTCGTACACCTCGAGCTGCGGCGCGGGCCACGGCAGGTGCCCTCGCCAGCACACGAAGAACATCCGGGACTCACCGACCGACTCTCGCCGGCCATCGGCAAGGCGCAGTGCGACATCGGTCCGCAGGGTGCCTGGCCAGAGGCTCATCGTCCGATATCGCTCGCGCAACGCCTCGGGCGTCGTCAGACCTCGATGGAGGAAGTCGTCGAGAACACACAGGGATGCTTCGACGCTCGCCATCGAGGTGACCTCGAGCGCACACCGCGTCGGCGACATCACCTGCCGGCCGTCGACCTCCACGATGTCGCCGGGTTCGATCAGACCGCGATGCTGCTCGACGCCGGCCTCCTTGCGGCCGGTTCGGCCGTCGAGTCGGGTGAGGTGGGAGTGCGACAGGTCGAGTCCCCACAGGGGCCCGCGATGAAGCGCCACGGCAGAGGCATGCGAAGGCACCACATCAGTTTGGGACTGCCGCACGGTCGCGAGCGCGAACAAGCAGTACTTCGTCTCGCGCTCGGCGCTCCGCCACGTCTCGCCGAAGACATAGGCGCCACGTCGGACCCGGTGCCAGGTGCCGTCCCTGATCAGGCGGGCGATGGCTCGATCGTGGTATCCCAGTGCGGCTGCCTCACTCCGGAGGAAGACGCCGTGCACGGAACAGATTGCTTCAAGTCGCGGATCCATGCTCGAGACGCTCCCCGCGACGTCCATCGGATACTCATGCGGCTTGTCGACCTGTGGATAGGAGCGTGAATCGCGTGCAGCCTGCGACATCCGGACGGCTTGTCTGGCTCTTCCTGACGTTGTCGGGCAGTGCAACGCCGGACAACATCAGCGATCCCCGGTCGACCGGGGATCGCTGCCCCTACCCCCGCCCGAACGCCGGCCTCTCCTTCGCCAGGAACGCCCGCACGCCCTCGGCGAAGTCCGGGCCGCCGTAGACCTCACGCAGCACGGCCTCCTCGTCCGGCGGTGCTGCCTCGAGTCGGACCGCCCGGTCACCCAGCTGCTGCTTGGTGACCGCCAGGGTCACCCGTGAGGCCTGCAGGACGCCGTCGACGATCGAGTCGACCTCCGCGGCCAGGGCGTCAGCATCGGGCACCGACGCCATCAGCGCTCCGGCGGCGTGTGCCCGGTCGGCGTCGACCAGCCGGGAGGCGAGCAGCATCTCGCGGGTGAGCGACTCGCCGAAGACAGCGGTGCACCGGTAGACGATCGGGGCGGACAGCGCGTTGCCGAGGGTCCGGGCGATCGGATAGCCGAACCGCGACGACGCGGTCGCCACCCGCAGGTCGCAGTGGGTCGCCACCGCGAGTCCGCCGCCGACGCACACCCCGTCCACGGCCGCGATGGTGACCTGCGGCAGCGCGAAGAGCCGGTCGAGCAGCTCGCGGATCCAGGTCTCGTACTCGACGACGTCGCCGGAGCCCAGGAAGTCGGAGATCTCGTTGCCCGCGGCGAACGCCTTGCCACCGGCCCCCCGCAGCACCAGCACGCGGACCGACGGGTCATCGGCGAGCTCGGCACAGAGATCGCGGATCCCGGCGTACATCGCCGTGGTGAAGGCGTTGCGGCGCTCGGGCCGGTTGAAGGTCACGGTGACGACACCGTCGCCACGCTCGATCAGCAGGTCGTCTGTTCCGCCTCGCGCTTCGCTCACCGGTCCATGGTTCGCTCGCAGC
>CAZJDU010000011.1:26063-37749 GCA_964544855.1 uncultured Nocardioides sp. | reverse complement strand
CCATGGTTCGCTCGCAGCGCTGCGTCACCGTCACCGCCCCGGCCGACCTCCGCGTCGCCTGTTCCGCCTCGCGCTTCGCTCACAAGCGATGAGGGTACGACGACCGCGCGCCCACCCCGCGACCCGGCCGCTCCCTGACCACGTACGCCGCCAGCACGCCGCCGACCGCGCCGAAGAGATGCCCCTGCCAGGACACCCCCGGCTGACCGGGCAGCACACCGACCAGCACGCCGCCGTAGATGACGAGCACGACGACGCCGATCACGATCTCGCCCTGCCGCCGGTTGAGGAACCCGCGGAAGACCAGGTAGATGATCCACCCGAACACCAGGCTCGACGCGCCGACGTGCACGGTGTCCTCACCGCCCACCAGCCACACCCCGATCCCGGCGACCACCCAGATGATCGCCGTGGCGGCGAGACCGCGCGCGACACCGGTCACCAGCGTGAGGAAGGCCAGGACCAGCACGGGGACCGTGTTGGCCCAGAGGTGGGCCCACCCGCCGTGCAGCAGCGGCGCGAGGAGGATCCCCAGCAGGCCCTCGTCGGTGCGCGGCTGGACGCCGTACTGGTCGAGATCGTGCGCCGTCAGTGCGTCGACCAGCTCCAGCACCCACAGCAGCACCACGAACCCACCGACGAGCAGGGCCGTCTGCTGCCAGTTGTCGAGCCTCGGATCGCGTCCAGCCATGGGATCAGTCTGACAACAGCCCGGGCAGGCTCACGCGTAGCCGAGCACCTCGCGCCGCTTCTCACCCCAGGCGAGTGCCGACGCGATGGCCTCGTCGAGGGTCAGCTCCGTGCGCCAGCCGAGCAGCTCGGCGGCCTTGTCGGCGTTGGCGAAGGCGCCCACGGCGTCACCGGGGCGTGAGGGTGCCTCGCGGACCGGCACCGGCTTGCCCACCACACGCTCGACCGCCGCGAGCAGCTCACGCACGGTCACCCCGTCGCCGGCGCCGAGGTTGAGGTAGGTGCTCGGCGCGTCGACGGCCGCCAGCACGTCGTCGAACCGCTCCACGGCCCGCACGTGGGCCCGCGCGAGGTCCCACACGTGGATGTAGTCGCGGATGCCGGTGCCGTCGCGCGTCGGCAGGTCGGTGCCGGTGATGGTGAAGATCTCCCGCTGCCCGAGCGCCGTCTGCGCCATCAGCGGAACCACGTGGGTGGCGTCGCGCAGGTGGTAGCCGGTCTCCAGGTCGGGATCGGAGCCCACGGGGTTGAAGTAGCGCAGGATCACCGCGCGCAGGTCCGTCGCGGCGGCCATGTCCTCGAGGATCTGCTCCATCATCCGCTTGGTGCGTGCGTACGGCGACGCCGGGGCGAGCGGGTCGCCCTCGCGCACCTCGAACTCCGGGGTCAGCGCGTAGAGCGACGCCGTGGAGGAGAAGATCAGCCGCGGCTTGCCGAGCGCGACCAGCTCGTCGAAGAGCTCGAGCGACTTGGCGACGTTGTCGCGGTAGTACTCGTACGGCAGCTCGACGGACTCGGGCACCACGATCCGGGCGGCCATGTGCACCGTCGCCTCGAGGTCGGGATGCTCGTCGACGATCCGCCGGAGCAGTGGCCGGTCGGCGATGTCGCCCTCGTAGAAGATCCGGTCGCCCACGAACCGCCGCGGCCCGGAGAGCAGCGAGTCCAGCACGACCGGGGTGTGCCCCGCCGCCTCCAGCGCCTTGCACGTGATCGAACCGAGATAGCCGGCGCCGCCGGTGACCAGGACCTTCATGGCGGCCCACCCTAGACGAACCGTCGAGGTGTCGGGAGGCGCGTGCTACGGCGCCCCGAGCGTCGGTGGCGCGAGCGGGTCCCGGCGCTCGTCGACGAGGTCGATGAGGTACTGCCCGTAGCCGCTCTTGAGCAGCTGCTCGCCGAGCGCGTAGAGCTGCTCGTCATCGATGAAGCCCATCCGCCACGCCACCTCCTCCGGAGCAGCGACCTTGGTGCCCTGCCGCGCCTCGAGGGTCCGCACGTAGTTGCTGGCGTCGTTGAGCGCCTCGAAGTTGCCCGAGTCCAGCCAGGCCGCTCCCCGCGGCAGCACCCGGACGTCGAGCCGGCCCTCACGCAGGTAGGTGAGGTTCAGGTCGGTGATCTCGAGCTCGCCCCGCGCTGACGGGGTGAGCGTCTTGGCCCGCTCGACCACGTCGGGTCCGTAGAAGTACAGGCCCGGGACGGCGAGGTTGCTGCGCGGCTTCGCGGGCTTCTCGACGAGTGCCATGGGCCGACCGTCCTCGTCGAGCTCGACGACGCCGTAGATCTCCGGGTCCGCCACCCGGTAGCCGAAGACCGTCGCGCCGTCGATGTCGCTGAGGTCGCGCAGGGTCGAGCCGACGCCCGGGCCGTAGAGGATGTTGTCGCCGAGGATCAGTGCCGACGGCCCTCCGTCGAGGTGCTGCTCACCGATCAGGAAGGCCTGGGCGAGGCCGTCGGGCGACGGCTGCACCGCGTAGCCGATCTCGATCCCGAACTGCGACCCGTCGCCGAGCAGCCGCTCGAACTGCTCCGCCTCGTGGGGGGTCGTGATCACCAGGATCTCGCGGATCCCCGCGAGCATCAGCGTCGAGAGCGGGTAGTAGATCATCGGCTTGTCGTAGATCGGCATCAGCTGCTTGCTGATGGCATGGGTGACCGGCCACAGCCTGCTGCCGGTGCCGCCGGCCAGGATGATCCCGCGCATACCTCTCAAACTACGCACGCCGGTCGACGTCACGCCGCCCGCGCTGAGCGCACGCTCCCGTGTCGACCGGCGTGGGGCCGGCGCGGCGTGCAGCGCTCCGGGCGTCGACCGGCATGGCCTAGGCTCGGCGCATGCTCCGGATCCTGGTCACCGGCGGCGCCGGGTTCATCGGCGCGAACTTCGTGCACCACCTCGTCGCCCACACCGACGCGCGGATCACCGTGCTCGACAAGCTGACCTACGCCGCGAGCCGCGACGCGCTGGCCCCGCTGCCGACGGACCGGGTGCGGCTGGTCGTCGGCGACGTCGCGGACGCGGCACTGGTCGGACCGCTGGTGGCCGACCACGACGCCGTGGTCCACTTCGCCGCCGAGTCGCACAACGACAACTCGCTGCGTGACCCGTCGCCCTTCGTGCAGACCAACCTGGTCGGCACCTTCACCGTGCTCGAGGCCGTCCGCAGCGCCGGCGTACGCCTCCACCACGTGTCCACCGACGAGGTGTACGGCGACCTCGCACTGGACGACCCGCAGCGGTTCACCGAGGACACGCCCTATCAGCCGAGCAGCCCCTACTCGGCGTCGAAGGCGGGCTCGGACCACCTGGTGCGCGCCTGGGTGCGGAGCTTCGGCGTGCGGGCGACGATCTCGAACTGCTCCAACAACTACGGTCCGTGGCAGCACGTCGAGAAGTTCATCCCACGTCAGATCACCAACCTCCTCGACGGTGTGCGGCCGCGGCTCTACGGCACCGGCGAGAACGTGCGCGACTGGATCCACGCCGAGGACCACAGCTCGGCGGTGCTGACCGTCCTGGAGCACGGCCGGATCGGTGAGACCTACCTGATCGGCGCCGACGGCGAGCACTCCAACCTCGCGGTGGTCCGCGTGCTGCTGCGCCTGATGGGACGTCCCGAGGACGACTTCGACCACGTCGCGGACCGCGCCGGCCACGACCTGCGCTACGCCATCGACGCCGGCAAGCTCCGTACCGAGCTCGGCTGGACCCCGCAGTACGACGACTTCGAGGCCGGACTCGCCCAGACGATCACGTGGTACGGCGAGCACGAGGCCTGGTGGCGCCCGCACAAGGAGGCCACCGAGGCCGCCTACGCCGCCAGCGGCCAGTGAGCGACGCGCGCTCCACATCCATCGCCTGACGTCGTGGTCTGAGCGTCGTCCGGCGCGTGCGGCTGCAAGGCGGAGGAGGGAGGCGACCTTCGAGCGGAGCGGGTCGTCGACCGACGACAACGCAGCAGACGCTCCGCCGGGCGTCGCTCAGACCTCGACGCGGCCGTAGTCGTCGGCAAGGCGGACGATGTCGTCCTCGCCGGTGTAGGTGCCGTGCTGGACCTCGATGATGATCAGCTGCTCGTCGTGCTCGTTGGCGATCCGGTGGGCCTGGCCGATCGCGACGTTGAGCGAGTCGGCGACGTCGAGCACGACGGTGTCACCGTCGATCACGCAGGTGGCGGTGCCGCGCACGACGGTCCAGTGCTCGGCCCGGTGGGCGTGGGTCTGGTAGGAGAGCCGGGAGTGCGGCTCGACGACGATCCGCTTGACCTTGAAGCCGTCGTCCTCGTCGAGGACCTGCCATGAGCCCCATGGTCGGACTGCGCTGTCACCGATCACGTTCTGTTCTCCCACCTCGTCCGGCCCGCTGTTGCGAGCGCGTCCTGCCCGTCCACAGTCTAACGAGGAAGCCGTACCCAAGGTACGGGAAAAACCGTGACGCCCAGGCGAACTCTCGGCCTCGAGCCGCGCTCAGCGGCGGCGCAGCCCGGCGAGCGCGGGCCGGACATCGGCGAGGTAGACCAGAGCGGCGATCGTCGCTGCGATGTTGATGATCATCAGGTTGAGCGGGATCAGCTGCAGCGCGACGGCGACACCCAGGATGCTGCACCAGGTGGTCTTGGTCAGCTTGTCGGCCGCCTGGTAGGCCTCCGCGGGATAGAGCAGCGAGCTCGCGAAGGCGAAGATCTTCACCACGAGCAGCACGAAGAACACCGCGAGCGCGGCGTATCCCTCGAGCATGAAGATGTTCATGATGCCTCGATCCTACGGGTGGTCGGGGACAGCGGACCACCCGGACGCCCCGCGGCCCCCGAGCACGCGCTCGGGGGGCGCCCTCGTTCGCTGCCGGGACCCATGCGAAATATCGGTCGCGGCGAGCGGCACGGGCCGACTACGGTGCGGCGGATGCCATCGGTCAAGCAGCTCCAGGTCACCTTCGACTGCGCGGAGCCCGTGCGCCTCGCCCGCTTCTGGGCCGAGACCCTGGGCTACGAGGCGGAGTACGACGACGAGCAGGACGGGTCCGCGGCGGCGCTGGACCCCACGGGCGCCGGGCCGCGGCTGTACTTCCAGCGCGTCCCGGAGGGCAAGGTCGTCAAGAACCGGGTACACCTCGACGTTCGGGTCGTCGCCGGTCTCGTCGGCGACGAGCGCCTGGCCGCGCTCGAGGCCGAATGCGCACGACTGGTCGTGCTCGGTGCAGTGCGCGTGCGATTGCTGCGCGCCGACGGCGTCAACGAGTCGTGCCTGGTGATGCAGGACGTCGAGGGAAACGAGTTCTGTTTGGACTGAACCACCGGGAACGGGCTGGCCCGGTGGCGTGCTCTGGTTGAACGGTCAGGCCTGACCGTTCAACCAGAGCGTTCCCACGAGCCTGACCACGCCCGTCGGTACCGCCGTCCTAGTGTCCCGAACGGGCGACGTGCAGCGCGTCTCGGGTTGCCATCCTCAGTCGGTGGACTTCTTGGTCGCGGTCGACTTCTTGGTCGTGCTCTTCTTGGCGGCGGTGGACTTCTTGGCGGGTGCCTTCTTCGCAGCAGCCTTCTTGGCCGGCGCCGCCTTGGCGGCGGTGGACTTCGCCGTCTCGGACTTCGCGGGAGCCGCGGTCCCGGTGCTCTCCTCGGCCGGCTGCTCGGTCGCTGGCGCCGGTGCGGCGGTCTCGGCGCTGCGCAGCCGCGCGACGATGGCCTCGCCGCGCTGGGCGAGCTCACCGTAGGTGGTGACCACCGTGGCGACGTTGTCGTCCACGCGGGCCTTCACACCCGTCTGCACCTTGCCGGGGAGCGCCACAGCGTCGGCCTGCAGCGCGCTGACCCGGGCCTCGACCTGGGCACGGCGGGAGGTCACCGTGTCGGCGGCCTTCGCCTGCAGCTCCTTGGGCTCCGGCAGCGAGAAGCCCTTCACGGTCTCCTGGACGCCGGAGACGCGGGTGGTCATGTCCTGCTGCATCTCGGTGACCTTGGCCGTCACCTTGGACTGCACCGAGGTGGCCACCTCGCGCACCTTCTCGACGGCCAGGTCGGTGGCGCCGACACCGGCATAGATCGGCTTGGCTGCCACCTCGGGCAGCTCGATGGTCGTCAGGTCGAACTTGGTCATGCTCGATCACCCTTCTCATGGGTCTCGGTCGGTTCGGACGGGATGACGTCGTCCTCGGCCTCATCGCCGTCGGCGTCCACGGCATCGGCCGTGTTCAACGCCAGGAAGGACGCATAGACATCGAGGAGCGACTGCTTCTGCCGCTCGGTGAGACCGGTGTCGCCCAGCACTGCGAGCTCCACCGACCCACCCACACCATCGTCGGGGCTGAGGATCCCCGCCCGGACGTAGAGCTGCTCCGCAGAGATCCGCAGGGCCTTGGCGATCTGCTGCAGCACCTCGGCCGACGGCTTACGGAGCCCGCGCTCGATCTGGCTCAGGTAGGGGTTGGAGACGCCGGCCAGATCGGCGAGCTGCCGCAGGGAGAGGCGTGAGGCCACGCGCTGCTCCCTGAGGTAGTCCCCGAGTGACTCGACGGTCTTGCCGACCTTCCCCTTCGCCATACCCCCATCGTGCTAGCAATAGTTAGCAGTCTGCAAGCGGCTGCGTCGTGAACCTGTTCACATTCCGCACCGGGCGTGAAAGTGCAGTGACTCGACTCTGTTTGACAGGTTTGTCAGGATGGTGCCCATGACGCAACCGGGCGCGCCTCAGCACTGTCCCACGCCGCGCGAGCTGGACGACCTCGAGCTGCTCGTCACCGGAGCGGCCGCCCCGGTGCGGGCGTTCAACGAGCCGGGCAGCCCGATCACGCTGGACCTGCCGCCCGACCTCGCCCACATGGTCAACGACGGCGGCCGCGTCGAGCTCGTCGACCCCGAGGGACTGCCGCTGGCCGTCGTCACCGGAGACCTCGACCGATGGCGGGTGGAGCCGCTCACGCACGCGCAGTTCGGCCCCTTCCGCGACCACTACCTGACGCCGGCCGCCACGCGCGCGACGTACGCCGGGCGCACCGTCGTGCCGGTCACCGACGCGCTGACCGACACCCAGCTGGTGCAGCTGCGCGACCTCGGCGCCGTCGTCCTGCTGGCCCTCGTCGGCAGCGGCACCCCCGCGCTCTCCCCCGTCGGCCTGCTCCGGGCGACGATCCGCGCCACGGCAGCGCTCGACGCGGCCGTCGTGGCGGTGCCGCTCGCCCGTCACGACGACCCCGCCGCCGACGCGGCCCTCCGCTCACAGGTGGTGGCCAACTACGCCGGCGACGACCCGACCGCCGAGCCGGTCGGCGGCGGTGTGGTGCTGCCCCAGGTCGCCGACATCGTCGAGGCCGACCGACCGCCCCGTGACCGGCAGGGCCTCGTGCTCTTCTTCACCGGGCTCTCCGGCAGCGGCAAGTCCACACTGGCGCGTGCCCTGATGGACCGGTTGCTCGAGCACGGCGGCCGCACCCTCACCAGCCTCGACGGCGACGTCGTCCGCCGCAACCTCTCCGCCGGCCTGACCTTCTCCAAGGAGGACCGCGAGACCAACATCCGCCGCATCGGGTGGGTCGCGGCCGAGATCTCGCGGCACGGCGGGGTGGCGGTCTGCAGCCCCATCGCCCCCTTCGACGCGACCCGTCAGCAGGTGCGCGAGTACGTCGCCGACGCCGGCGGCGCGTTCTTCCTGGTGCACGTCGCCACGCCGCTGGAGGAGTGCGAGCGGCGCGATCGCAAGGGCCTCTACGCCAAGGCGCGCCGAGGGGAGATCCCCGAGTTCACCGGCATCTCCTCGCCCTACGAGGAGCCCGCGGACGCCGACGTACGGGTCGACACCACGGGCCGCACCATCGACGACGCCCTCCACGACGTGCTGGTCGCGCTCCGCGACGCCGGCTACCTGGACCTCCTCGACGAGGAGACCGGGGTCGACCCGGAGGGGGTGCCGACCCTGGCGCCGCCGCCGGCGACCACCCCGCTGCGCGTGCTCTACGTGTGCACCGCCAACATCTGCCGGTCGCCCTACCTCGAGCTCCGCTCCCGGGAGCTGCAGGCACTCGACCCGGGCGTGTCCGGCGCGCTCGCGTTCCGCAGCGCCGGCACCCACGGCTTCCACCAGCGCCCGGTCGACGAGACCATGGCGACCGTGCTCGCCGAGCACGGGGTGCCGCGGACCGCCATCGAGTCCTTCCGCAGCCACCGGCTGACGGTCGAGGACGTCGAGCAGGCCGACCTCGTGCTCACCGCGCAGTCGAGCCACCGCGACTTCGTGCTCGAGGAGGTCCCCTCGGCGTTCCGGAAGGTCTTCACGCTGGGCCAGTTCGCCGAGACAGCCACCCGGGTCGACCCGTCGGTCACCGGTCGCTCGCTGGTGGCCGCCGCCAACCAGCGGCGGGTCGCGGCCTCGGAGGAGACCGACGTGGCGGACCCGTTCAACCGCGGCCCGGAGGCCGCCCACGCCTGTGCCGACCAGATCGAGGGCCTGCTGCGAGCCGTGCTGCCCCGGCTGGCGAGCGTCCCGGAGGCCGTGTCATGAGCGACCTGCTCACCACGGTCGCGCTCTCGACGGCCGTCGCCGGTTTCGTCGTCGGCATCGTGGTCGGCCTCACGGGCATGGGCGGCGGCGCCCTGATGACCCCGGCGCTGATCTTCCTGGGCGTCGGCGGCGGCGACGCCGCGAAGATCGTGACCGCCGACCTCACGGCTGCCGCCGTCTACAAGACCGGTGGTGCGGCCGTGCACTACCGCCAGGGCTCGCCCAACCTCAGGCTGGCGATCTGGCTGGTCGTCGGGTCGGTGCCGATGGCGTTCCTCGGTCCCTATCTCGTCAAGCTGTTCACCGACGACGCCGACCAGCTCGACCACGTGCTGAAGATGGCGATCGGGTTCGCGCTGCTCTTCGCCGCCGCGACCTACGCCCTGCGGCTCTACGTCAACCTCCGCCGGGTGCGGGGCGGCGGCTCGGCCGGTGACCCCGACCCGAGGATCCGTATCGTGCCCACGCTCCTCGTCGGCGCACTCGGCGGGCTGCTGGTCGGCGTGACCAGCGTCGGGTCCGGCTCGATCATCATGGTCTCGCTGCTGATGCTCTACCCCGGCCTGTCCGCGGTGAAGCTGGTCGGCACCGACCTGGTGCAGGCGGTCCCGCTGGTGCTGGCGGCCGCGATCGCCAACATCGCGATCCACGGGCTGGACTGGGAGATCGTGATCCCGCTCGTGGTCGGATCGGTTCCGGGCACGCTGCTCGGCAGCCGGATCGCGCCGCTGGTGCCGCAGTCCTACATCCGACGCGGCATCGTGGTGGTGCTGACGATGTCCGGTGTCGCGCTGCTCGACAAGGCCGGGTGGGCGCCGCTCGGCGAGGAGGAGACCCACCCCGAGCTGATCGGGCTGGTGGGCCTCGCGATGGTGGTGCTCGTCCCGCTGATCTGGGGTTTCATCCGCAAGTCCGAGGGGCTGCCGATGTACGGCGCCCCCACCGTCGCCCAGCTGGAGTCGATGCCGACCGACACCAAGCGCTGGCGTCGTACGGCGAAGTCACTTGGCGGGCCCGGGAGCGACGAGGCTTCCCAGGAGTAGGTCCCGCGCGACTCACGGGCGTCCGAGCGCCCGGTAGGTCCAGCCGGCCTCGCGCCAGGCCGCCGGCTCCAGGCAGTTGCGACCGTCGATCACCGCCGGCACCTCGACCAGGTCCCGCAGCGTGGCCGGGTCGAGCCCGACGTACTCCGGCCACTCGGTGAGCAGCAGGATCGCCTCACAGCCGACGGCCGCCTCCTCGACGGTCGCGACGTACTCCAGGTCCGGCCACTTCTTCATGGCGTTGTCGATCGCCTGCGGGTCGGTGACCTTGACGTGCGCGCCCTGCAGCTGCATCTGGGCGGCGACGCTCAGCGCCGGCGAGTCCCGGATGTCGTCGCTGTCCGGCTTGAACGAGGCGCCCAGCACGGCGACCCGGCGACCGGCGATCGAACCGCCGCACACCTCACGCGCCAGGTCGACCATCCGCACCCGGCGCCGCATGTTGATCGCGTCCACCTCGCGCAGGAACGTCAGCGCCTGGTCCACGCCCAGCTCGCCCGCGCGGGCCATGAACGCCCGAATGTCCTTGGGGAGGCAGCCGCCGCCGAAGCCGACGCCGGCGTTGAGGAACTTCCGGCCGATCCGGGCGTCGTGTCCGATCGCGTCGGCGAGCTGGGTGACGTCCGCGCCGGTCGACTCGCACAGCTCGGCCATCGCGTTGATGAAGGAGATCTTGGTGGCGAGGAACGAGTTGGCCGCGACCTTCACCAGCTGGGCGGTGGCCAGGTCGGTCTCGATCTTCGGCGTGCCGCTCGCCAGTGGATCGGCGTACACCTCGTCGAGGACGGCCGCAGCGGCCTGCCCCTGCTCGGTCGCCCGGCCGGCGACGCGCTCGACGCCGTAGACGATGCGGTCGGGTCGCAGCGTGTCCTGGACGGCGAACCCCTCACGGAGGAACTCCGGGTTCCACACCAGCTCGGCGTCCGGCTCGACCTGGTGCACCCGCTCGGCGAGGCGCTCCGCCGTGCCGACGGGGACCGTCGACTTGCCCGCGAGCACGTCACCCGGGCCGAGCAGCGGCAGGATGCTGTCGACGGCGTCGCGCACGTAGGTGAGGTCGGCGGCGTACTCCCCCTTCCGCTGCGGCGTCCCCACGCAGAGGAAGTGGACACGCGCCCCGGCTGCCTCGGCCGGGTCAGTGGTGAACCGCAGCCGGCCGGCCGCCACCTCGGCGGCCAGCAGCTCGGACAGACCGGGCTCGTGGAAGGGCGCCCGGCCCTGGGAGAGCGCGGCGACCTGCTCGGGAACGACGTCGACGCCGACCACCTCGTGCCCCAGGGAGGCGAGCGAGGCGGCGTGGACCGCACCCAGATACCCACAGCCGAAGACCGATATCCTCATGGTCACCCACGGTGCGGCGGCAAGACGACCAGCACCGGACACCGACGGAAACGGCGTATGGCGATCGAGCGTCAGCCGTGGGGAGCACACCGGCGTGGGCGGCCCCCGCGCCACCCTGTGGCCGGCTTTTATAGGGTCACGCCCGCGACGGCTACCATGGCCGCTGCTGTCCCGACCGAGAGGCGCCGTAGCACCGATGACGCAAACCCATGCCGACTACCGGCTGAGCCAGCTGGACCAGCTGGAGGCCGAGTCGATCCACATCTTCCGTGAGGTCGCGGCCGAGTTCGAGAAGCCCGTGCTGATGTTCTCGGGCGGCAAGGACTCGATCGTGATGATGCGACTCGCCGAGAAGGCGTTCTATCCCGCCAAGATCCCGTTCCCCGTGCTGCAGGTCGACACCGGCTACGACTTCCCGGAGGTGCTGGCGACCCGTGACAACTGGGTGAGCCGCCTCGGTGTCCGGCTGATCGTCGCCAGCGTCGAGCAGGCCATCGCCGACGGTGTCGTGGTCGACGACGGCAAGACACCCCGCAACCGGCTGCAGATCGGCACGCTGCTCCACCGCATCGAGGAGGAGGGCTTCACCGCCGCCTTCGGCGGTGGTCGCCGCGACGAGGAGAAGGCGCGCGCCAAGGAGCGGGTCTACTCCCACCGTGACGAGTTCGGCCAGTGGGACCCGAAGAACCAGCGCCCCGAGCTGTGGAGCCTCTACAACGGCCGGCTCCACGAGGGCGAGCACATGCGGATCTTCCCGATCTCCAACTGGACCGAGCTCGACATCTGGGACTACATCGGCCGCGAGGGCATCGAGATCCCCTCGATCTACTACTCCCACC
>CAZJDU010000011.1:0-25963 GCA_964544855.1 uncultured Nocardioides sp. | reverse complement strand
ATGGACTGGTACTCCGGCCCGACGCTGCTGCACCACCTCGAGCACGTGCACGTCGCCTCCGACCGCGACCTGATCGACGCCCGGCTGCCGGTGCAGTACGTCGTCCGCCCCAAGTCCGACGAGCACCACGACTACCGTGGCTACGCCGGCCAGGTGGCCGGCGGTGTCTTCAAGCCCGGTGACGAGGTGATCGTGCTGCCCTCGGGCATGACGAGCACCATCGAGGCGATCGACAAGTTCGACACCGAGATCGACGAGGCCTTCCCGCCGATGTCGGTCACGGTGCGGCTCGCCGACGACGTGGACGTCTCCCGCGGCGACATGATCGCCCGGGTCAACAACGCTCCGGAGCCGGTGCAGGACGTCGACGCGATGGTGTGCTGGATGACCAACACCCCGCTGCGTCCCCGGCAGAAGCTCGCGATCAAGCACACCACCCGCACCGGGCGCGCGCTGGTCAAGGGTCTGCAGTACCGCCTCGACGTCAACAGCCTGCACCGCGACCAGGACTCCGACGAGCTCGGCCTCAACGAGATCGGCCGCGTCCAGCTGCGCACCACGGTGCCGCTGCTGGCCGACCCCTACTCGAAGAACCGCACGACCGGCTCGTTCATCCTCATCGACGAGGCCACCGGCGTCACCGTCGGTGCCGGCATGATCAACGGCTGATTCTGCTCCTACGACGAGAGCCCCGCGCCCTGGAGGGTGCGGGGCTCTCGTGGTTCCTCCCTGCAACGTTCCGCTGCCCCAGGAGCCCGCATCCGGTGTCGGATGCGGGTTCCTGTACTCGCGGGCCGGGTCAGGCGGGCGTGCTGGGATCGCACGTGCCTCGGCCCGGTGTCAGCCCGATCGCGCTGTCCCGGTCATCTCGCCGGTGCCGTCCCCAGGAACGGGTAGCCGTACCGTGCCATCAGCGGCGCCGTGGACATCGCGATGACGACACGAGTGGACCAGGGCATCTCGGTCGACCATCGGGTGTCCGCGGCCATCGGCCGGGACGGCTCGAATCGCCAAGGATTGCCAGCGATGGCATGTTCACCTCCCGAGGATGCCGCCGTCCTCAGCGCATCGGCGCTCCCGCCGAGCAGCGGGCGCAGTGAGCCGACCCGATCGTCGACGAACTCCTCGTAGAGCAACCTGCGGACGAGAGCCGAAGCACCGAAGCGGAGGCGCTCGAACGCCACGTTGCTGCTCGTCCAGACAGCAGCAGCGGGCAGGGCTCCCCGCGACGGAAGCAGCCGGCCGTCGAGAGACGGGTCCGGCTTCGGGTGGGACATCGAGAACGCCACGGCGCGCGGGTCTCTCACCAGGTGGACCACCTGCTCCAGAGTCCCAGCCTCGCGCGCGACGACCGCGGCGCCCGCCACCTTGGAGGAGTCGACGATCACCTGCTCGCCGGTGACCATCCGGATCGCACGCTCCGTCTCGGCGCGGAGTGCCACCGACCTGCTGGGGACCGGGACCGTCCATCCCTTCGCGATGACTCTCCGCTGAGACGGCTCCGCCGCCTCGACTCGCGCCGCTTCGCCCCAGTTGTCGATCGAGCAGCGCCGCAGCGCGATCTCGGCGACCTCAGACCACGTGGCGCAGTCCGCCAGCGGAGCACCACACGTGCACCGTCGACCAATGCTGAACGAGCGCCAGAGCAGGTGAAGCTCGCCCACATTGACTCCGCCGAGGGCATGCGCGATCAACCCGGACAGCAGCGTCGACCCCGACCGGGCTGCTCCACCGACGAACCACGTCCCGGATCCGAAACGGCTCACCACCCTCACCCCTCGATCTCTGTGCTCGGGTCGGGGGCGTGTCGCGGCGCCGCCCGACTGGCTGCCAGTGCAGCTGCCAGGAACCAGAAGAACGTGCCATGCAACGAGCTCACCCCGAGCATGCTCGACTCACCGAGCTGAGCCGCGAGGACGCCGACGACAGCGCCATAGCACCCCACCACCAGCGGTGACCGCAGGTTGGAGTTCCTCCCCAGCGCACCGCAGAGTGCCGCGCCGACCGCGACGACGCCGACCACGCCGAGCTCCAGGAGCAGCTGGAGGTAACCCTGATGTGACGATCCACCACGGAACTGAAGGGTGCCGTAGGTTCGGAGCTGGGAGAAGACATCCGGTCCGCTTCCGAAGCCGTGGCCGAGAAACGGCCGCTCGAGCCACGCATCGATCGACGCCCTCCAGGCATAGATGCGGTCACTGGTCATCGCGTCGGTCGCACCGTCGAGGACACCCAGTCGGTATGCGTCGGCGAACCACGCGATCGCCTGCGTCGACAACACCACGACCACCGCCAAGGCACCCAGGAGCGCGAGGAGGACGCGCCCCCTGCGCCCCGATCGGATCACCAGGACGGTGACGCCGGCCAACGCGGCCACCAACGCGGTTCGAGAGCCACTCAACGCGAGCACCGTCACACAGACACCCACCGACAGCATCAGCACGGGCCGAAGTCTCCGACGGTCGAGGCACAGTCCGACACCGAGCGGGATGGCAAGGCTGGCGACGAGTCCAGCCGTGTTCGGGTTGGGAAAGACACCGCGCAACCGCGTCGAGATCTCCGTGTTGTCCCGTGGTCCGGACGCCAGGTCCGGAGTCGGCGCCTCCAGGCCCACGAGATAGAGGATCAGGCAGGCAGTGAGCACCGCTGCGCAGATCCCGTAGATCGCAGCGATGTCACCGTTGATGCGATCCAACGAGGTCCACCGATGTCGAAGGGTGCCGGCCACGGCCACGAACACCGCCGTCGCTCCCAACGCCTGCATCGCCGTCGACTCAGGTGCGCGGGACCACGAGACCGACGCCACGGTCCAGACAACGACCAGAACACCACCGAAGACGAACGAGCGAGGAAGTGCGTGCACACGCAGTGACCGTCGGTCCAGCCACGCCCAGAGGACCAGCGGCAGGAGTGCGACGGCCCCCAGCGGCGCACTGTGTCCCAACAGCGCCTGGCCGGCCCTCGTCGAGAGGATCGCACCGACAGCGAACAGAGCCATGGCCCGCTGCCAGCCATCGAGCACTCCCAACGCGATCACGACGACGCCGAGCGCGGTGCCGACAAGCCCCCACCACGCACCCAGGGGTTCGGCGTCGAGGAGGGCTGCCGAGAGCCCGACGGAAGCGACCGCCAGCGCAGCCAGCAGCCAGGATGCGCTCACTGAGAGGGACGGATCTCCGACGGAGTCCGCGAGCGCGTTGTCGTCGCTACTCGGGGTCGGCAACGTAGCTCCTGTTCGCCGTGGCGACCATCCACAACCCCGTGCAGCTGGCCCACCCGCTCGCGACGACCAATCCCCACGCAGCACCGATGAGCCCGCCGTGCCACGCCCCCAACAGCGGCGCCACCAACATGACGGGCGCGTTGAGCATGCTCAACCTCATCGCGCGGTCCAGCTCATGGGCTGCTCTCAGGGTGATCGGCGCCCCTGTGTAGACACCCCGCAGCACGAGCTGGACCGCCGTCGGGATGAGCACGACCTGGAAGGCTTCCCAGACATCCCGCCCCAGCAGGTGCACTCCGAGCGAGTCCGGGATCAGGAGGAGCCCGAGAGCGTAGACACAGGAGACCGATCCCACCACCGCTGCCCACCCCGCATAGACCCGCATCAGCCGCGTCTGCTCGACCAGGCGCCTTCGCGCCTCGACGGTCATGACCGGCGTCAGGCCGAGCACGAAGATCGAGATCCCGCCGGACATCGTCTGCCCAGCGCGCACTCCGCCCGCGACCGAGGCACCGCCGAGAGCGGCCAGTCCCATGGGGAGGAAGCCGGCAAGGCCAGTGTTCAGCGACGACTCCACTCCGAGGCGCGTCGATGCGGAGCGACTCGCTCGCCAGTGTGCGACCGCCCACGCAAGACTCGGCGCCAGCTGCTGATGGCCCAGTGCGACCAGGAAAGCGACCGTGCCGGCTCCGGCCCAGACCGCGCAGGAGACGACGGCCTCGCCTTCGAAAGGGGGGCCGACGACGCTGACGGCGGCCCACCCACCCAGCGCGAGCGCCAGCCAGAGCGCATCCATGAGCAGGGCGCCATCCGCCCGCCCCGACTGGAGGTAGATGTAGCGGAGTGCGTCGTGTCCGAGCAGCGCCGGCAGGAAGGCAACGATCGAGAGGACGATGAACGACTGCTGCCCGGCGAACAGAACCGTGATCACCGCACCCACGACCGCGACGAGCATCCCGAACCACACCGCGGACGAGACGCTGGCCCTTCGCGCCGTCCTCGGCGTCGGTTGGCCGCTGGCCTCGATGAGGAGCGGGGTGCTGCAGGTGGCACGGCTCAGTCCGAGTGCCAGCACGTAGATCGCGTAAGCGATCGCCCAGGTTCCGTACTCCGCGATCGTCGACCCCCGCGCGACGACGAACGCGAGCATGAGGTTGCTCGCACTGCTGACCCCTTGGCTCGCGACGCTGACGACGCCTGAACGGACGCTGCTCGTCATCGGCTGAGCTCGAGCAGCTCACGATGCAGGTCTCCGGCACGGTCGAGAAGAGCCTGTTCCTGACGGGAGAGGTGTCGGAGCACGTCGGTCGCATCGCGGCGCAACGGCGAGGGGCGGGCGACCCCGGCCTCCCGCACGTCACCGCGCCGCTGCCGGCTGGCCTCCTCGATCTCGTCCATCACTGCCCGCTCTGTGTCGCCGGTCTTGTGGTAGCGCGTCAGATCCAGACCGAACCGCTCGTTGCACCGGTCGATCACGCCGCCCATGTCGTCGATGACGTCGTCGAAGGACACCGCCAGCACCTTCTCGGCGATCGGCCTGATGCGCTCATGGAACCGGAGATAGCCGCTGATCGCCGCACCCAGCGAGATCCCCTGTCGCAACTGCACGAACGACGCGACCGCGCTCCCCGGCTCTCGGCTGATCACGATCGCGGGGATCGACCGCTGGCAGGCAGCATGGACCGTCGCCGCCGCGTGAGTGTGGCCAGCCAGCTCCACCGGATCGTCGAGCGCCCTCCGGAGAATCATGTAGGCGTAGGTGTTGGCGGACCGGGGGAACCCATCGACCACCAGGCGGGTCCGGTCATCCACGCGATAGTCGGCATAGGACGATCGCAGCGTCATGTACGCCTTCCCGAGGCATGGGTCGTCCAGGACACGACGCGACAGCAGGTAACGCACCTCAGAGATCGTCATCACGCCGCCACGCTCCCGTCTCCTTCGACGTCGGCCGACGCAGTCCGAGCACCTGGCCCAGGTCTTCCCATTGAGACCAGAGCTCGCGTGCGGTGCGGCGGGGCCCGCACGTCACCGGCCGCGCGGCTCCGAGCCACGTGAGGTGGCCGCCCACCCGACCGGCGCTCTCGACGTGTGCATCGATCGGCGATGCGGTCAGGTTCGCCCGGACCCACAATGACTCACCGACCGAGAGACCGAGGCTCTCGAGGCGGCTCGGCATGACGACCGCCCTCGCCGCGTTCAGCGTGGCGATCAGCTCTCGGCGCTGAAGGATGCTCCGACGTACCGAGATGCCCCAGGCACCGGCCTGCTTCTGGACAGCCTGCCAAGCGCCGGACCCGTCATCCGCCCCGGCGAACAGGACGGAGTCGATCCGCTGCCCGGTCAGCCGGATCGAGCGGACCACACGAAGAGCTTGCTCCGGCTCCTTGAACCACGTCACCGTCCCGGGAACGACCGCGGTGGCTTCCCGCGCGCCGGCCCCTGAGCGCTGCCGCGCTTCGAGGACGTCGCACGGCACGGACACCGGCGAGACAACCAGCTCGCTCCGCACGAGCGGTGCCACGTGTCGAGCCATCGTGCCGGTGAGCACCACCACCCTCTCCGCGTTGCTGACGTTGCGCTGCGCGAGCGCACGGCGTGCATACATCCGCCCCCGCATCGACACGGGGTAGGCAGCCGCGAGGCTCCGGAACTGTGGCAACGGCAGGAAGTTCCACAGGTTCTGTGTCAGCAGAACCGAATGCCCTCTCCGGGTCGGCATGCTCGTCTCCACCAACGCGCCGTCAACGGACGAGGGGTCATAGCCGGCCAGAGCGAGGGACCGTTCCACCGTGCTGCCGCCGAGCGAGCGCCTCATCGCTCATCCGCCGCCCTGAGCCCCGCCCAAGCGGCGTGCCGTCGCGCGGTGGACATGATGAAGCGCACGACCCTTCGTGCGGTGTCCGTGACCTCATAGCCAGCAGGCAGGACGACGGAGTCCCCTCGCGCATCGTTCATCGTCGTCTCGACCGCGGGCACCACGTCGGTCGCGTCGAGTCCGGTCATCAGGATCGCCCCTGCATCGAGCGCCTCCGGGCGCTCGACGGAGTCGCGCAGGGTGATCGCAGGGAAGCCCAGGATCGAGGACTCCTCGGAGACCGTTCCGCTGTCCGAGAGCACGCATGCGGCCTCGAGCTGCAGCTTGTTGTAGTCGTGGAAGCCGAACGGCTCCATCCAGCGGATGTCGGCATCACCGAGACCGGTACCGAGGGACTCGAGGCGCTTGCGGGTCCGTGGGTGGGTCGAGACGATCACGGGGAGCTGCCACTGCTCGTGCACCGCACGGAGGCAGTCGAGCAGCCGCCCCAGCCGGTCCGGTGGGTCGACGTTCTCCTCGCGGTGAGCGGAGACGAGGAAGTAGCGGCCCGGCACCAGCCCGAGCTCGTCGAGAGCATCCGATGCATCGACCTGCGGCCGGTAGGTGTCGATGACCTCCCGCATCGGCGATCCGGTGAGCAGGATCCTGCGTGGATGGAGGCCCTCCGCGAGCAGGTTGCGCCGGGCGTGCTCGGTGTAGACCAGGTTGAAGTCGGCGACATGGTCGACCAGGCGTCGGTTGGTCTCCTCGGGGACGTTCTCGTCGAAGCAGCGGTTGCCGGCTTCCATGTGGTAGGTCGGGACCCGCATCCGCTTCGCCATGATCGTGGCGAGGCAGGAGTTGGTGTCACCGAGCACGAGCAGGGCGTCGGGTCGCTCCGCCAGGAGCACCTTCTCGGTCTCGATCAGCACCCCGCCGAGCACCGCGCCGAGCGAGCTGGTGTCGACGCCGAGGTGGTGATCGGGTGCCCGGAGCCCCAGGTCGTCGAAGAACACCTGACTCAGCTGGTGGTCGTGGTTCTGTCCGGTGTGGACGAGGACGTGCTCGATGCCTGCGGTCGCATCGAGCCGCCGGATGACACAGGCGAGACGGATGATCTCGGGCCGCGTGCCCACGACGGTCATGACCTTCACAGGATCAGGCCTCCTCGACCTTCATCGGGTACTGGTCCGGGCTGTCCGGATCCAGCAGCTGGTCCGACCAGAACACGGTGACCACGTCGTCGCCGCCGACGTTGCGGATGTTGTGCACCCACATCGTCGGCATGTCGACGAAGCCCGGACGATCGCCGCTCACGCGGAAGGTGATCACCTCGTCGTCGTAGAGCCGTCGCAGCCCGATCTCGGCCTCGCCACGCACCACCATGAACCGCTCGACCTTGCGCAGGTGGTAGTGCTCGCCGCGCACGGCACCGGGCACTGTCGACGACACGTAGGACTGGCTGGTGCCACCGTGGGAGCGCATCGCCTCCACCAGGTCGCCGCGGCCGTCCGAGTGCACGGGCGGGAAGATCGGCGAACCGGCAGGGAAGCGTGCCGCGCGGTAGGTGTTGAAGAGGTCCAACCGGAAGCGCGTCGACACGTCCGGGATCTCCCCGCGCTCGGCGTAGAGACCGTGGAACTCCTCGAGCAGATCGAGCACCTCACCGATGCGATGGGGCTCCCCCTCGGGCCGGATCTCGGCATCGTGCCGGTCCTCCACCGCCCGGATGAGTGCCTCGGCCGCGTCCTGCGCGTGCAGCAGCGGGACATCTCGGTCGCCGGTCACCGTCGGGCGACGACCGGCCGCCACCTCGTGGGCGAAGGTCGCGACGAAGGAGTTGTACGCCGGCCGGCCGTGCTCACCGAAGAGGTTCGGCAGTCGCACGTCGGCAAGCGTGCCCGGGAGGCTCCTGAGCAGCTCACCGGCGCGACGCTTGCCGCGGCCGTAGGCACTGTCGAGGTCGGCGTGCACCGAGTCGGCATAGACCACGTGCACGGACCGGTCCCCGATGGCCTCGACCAGCGTGCCGGCAAGTGCGACGTTCCCCATCTCGACCTCCCGGTCGGTGGCTGCTCGGTTGACGCCCGCGAGGTGGATCACGGTGTCCACCCCGGTCAGCTGCTGCTCGAGCACTGCTGGGTCGGCGAACGCCTCCCGGCCGATCCGCACCGCTTCCACGCCGCGAGTCGCCAGCAGCCGACAGCAGAGGTGCCAGCCCAGGAACCCGTGGGCACCGGTGATGCCGATCCTCATCGCGCGAGCCTTCCTGCATGGACTGCTTCGACGGCTGTGACCACCCGATCGACATCGTCGTCGGTCATGGCGCTGTAGATCGGCAGGGACAGGCAATGCTCGAACGCATGCTGCGCCACCGGGAAGTCTGCGGCCCCGTACGCGAACTCGCGCTGGTAGTACGAATGCTGGTGCAACGGGATGAAGTGCACGCTCGTGCCGATGCCGTGATCATCGCGCAGCGCGTCGATGACGCCGTCTCGCTGGGACTCGTCGAAGTCGGCACTCAACCGCATCGGGAAGAGGTGCCAGGCATGCTCCCGATCTGTGGGGCGATGGGGCAGGACGAACCCCGGCAGGGCGGAGAACGCTTCCAGGTACGCCGCTGCGATCGTCCGCCTCCGGTGCGCCATCTGCTGCGAGCGCTCCAGCTGGACGAGCCCGAGCGCCGACGCCATGTCCGTCAGGTTGTACTTGTACCCGGGAGCCACGATGTCGTAGCGCCAGGTTCCCCCGGAATACCGGTTCCACGCCTCTTTGCTGAGGCCGTGCAGTCTCATCAGACGGATGCGGTCCGCAACCTCCTCGTCCCGGGTCGTGACCATCCCGCCCTCACCGGTCGTGATGGTCTTGGTCGCGTAGAAGGAGAAGCAGACAGTGCTCGGGATCTCCGGCGGTGTCCAACCGATCGGGTGGTCGCCGTACGAGGCCGGAAAGGCGTGGGCGGCGTCCTCGACGACGCTCAGGCCGAACTCGAACGCGATGCTCCAGAGGTCGTCCAGCTCTGCTGCTGCACCCGCGTAATGGACCGGGATGACTGCCTTGGGTCGAGCCAGCCCGTCGCGGCCGACCCGTTCGACAGCGGTCCGCAACGCCTCGGGGTCGATGTTGAGACTTGTCGGGTCGACGTCCACCAGGATCGGCACGGCCCCGAGGTAACGAACGACCTCTCCGGTGGCGGCGAACGTGAAGGTGGGCAGGAAGACGGCGTCGCCTGCCTCGACGCCCAGCGCCTCCAGACTGAGGTGGAGCGCCGCCGTACACGAGTTGAGGGCGACGGCGTGGTCGGCCTCGACGCTCGATGCGAACTGCTCCTCGAACCGGGTGGTCACGCCGCCGGTGGTCAGCCACTTCGAACGGAGGACCTCGACCACGGCCTCGACCTCGGCCGCAGTGATGTCCGGGAGCGCGAACGGCAGGGGGGCAGCCGTCATTCGCTGCCCCTCTCGTCCGCCGACCGCCGCGGCCGGTATCCCAGCTCGGTCAGCAGGTCCCCGATCTCGTCGTCGAGCAGCGCGAGCTCGGACTCACTGAGGCTCGCCCTGCCCTGACCGGTCGCGCCCGGCGCCAGGGTCGCGGCAGCGGACTCCAACGCACCACGGGACGGCTCGACGTCAGCGAACTCCGCGACCCTGGCAAGGAGGTCACGGGGGTGGGCGACCAGGTCCTCGTAGCGGATCTCGAGCCGCGGGTTCGGAACCTCGAGCAGATCGCTCTCGGCGAGGCGAACCGAGCTGGTCCACTGGCGCGCGCACACGGTGAGGAGATCCTCCTGCTGGAGGTCGACGTCGATGTTCGGATACCGCGGTCCCCAACTCCCGACCCGGCCGTCGCGAGCGAACGGCCGGCGGAGAGCCGAGCCGAGATACCGGACGCCGTAGGTCGGCGCGAGCCGCAGCGGGAAGTGGCGCAGCTTGGCGCGGAGATAGCGGTGGTCGGCGGGCTCCGACCACTGCCGCCGCGCCGACTCCGCGACATCGACACCGTCACGAATCAGATGGACGAACCTGGCCTCGGGCAGGAGAGAGGCGACATAGGCCACGCGAAGGCTGTTGCCGACCGTCTTCTCGATCACTCGACCCGCCCGGTCGGCGTACGTGCCGATGAACGACCGGACGAGGCGGGTGGTGCGCGGGCCGACCTGGTCCGGTGTCAGTCTGTCGTGCGGAGTCCGGGCGTTCCCGTACCGCCAGACGTAGCCGACGTCGTACGGCACCGACGGGATGCCGGTTGCCAGCGACAGGGCGTCCCTGGTCGCCTTCGTGCCCGACCTCGCCGCTCCGATGAGCACGACGGGGCGCAGGACCGGTCGATTCATCGTTCGGCCCCCTCCCCCGCGAGATACGCCGAGGCCACCTCGGTCTCCCAGGCCGCCCGCCTGTGGAAGGGTCTCCGGACTCCGACCACTCCCGCGGCGGTCCGAACGATCAGCTCGAGGTAGTAGGAGGCGGTCCGGTGACGCACGTAGACGAGGTCGAGGGCCGTCTTCCTCGGGAGGAGATCGCGCAGGTAGACCGCCTCTGCCTCGGCCGGGTCGTCCGGCAGCGATCCCTCGATCGCGTAGTAGTCGAGTGACCCGGGTCCGGTGACTCCGGGGCGTACCTCGAGCGTTTGCCGCATCAGGTCCGTGTAGCGATCGCGCACGATCCGCACGTCTTCGGGCCGAGGCCCCACCAACGACATCTCGCCGCGCAGCACGTTGACCAGTTGCGGCAGCTCATCGACCTTGGACCTGCGCAGGAAACGACCCCACGGAAACACACGAGGGTCCGCGCCGCTGGTGATGCGGGCTCCCTCGCGCGTGCCCACGTCCATGGTGCGGAGCTTGTACATCGTGAAGGGCTCACCGCCGGAACCCGCACGCTCTGCGGTGAAGATCACCGGCCCCGGACTCGACAGCCTGGTGCCCAGTGCCCCGAGTGCCACGAGGGGCGCGGTCAGCACCATCCCCAGCGCTGAGAACACGACGTCCAGCAGTCGGATCACGCCGTCACCAGCCGATCCACCATGTCGACCCATCGTCGGAGCTGCCGATCAGCGGCGAACCTCTCGCGGTAGAGCGCAGCCGCCCGGTCGCGGGCTCCCTCCAGCTTCGCAGGTGCACCCGCGAGGGTCCGGAGCTCGTCGGCAACCGCAGCGAGATCATCTGCTCCACCCGCCGGACCGATGTCCCACTCATCCACCATGGTCCTGAGTTCGCTCGGCTCCACCAGGGCGAGGAGGGGACAGCCGTTGCGCAGATAGGTCATCGTCTTGCTCGGATATGCCGCTCGAACCACCCCGGGCTCGAGACACACGATCCCGAGATCGGCCTCCCTGCGAACGAACGCGGCGACCTCCTCGGCCGGCCGGAAACCGTGCATGTGGACTGACGGCACGACGAGGCTGAGCCTGTCGAACTCGGCTGCGTAGGCGCCGTCGCCGAAGAAGTGGAACTCGACGCGAGGATCATCGCCGAGCATCGCGATCAGGTCGCGCAACCGGTCGAGGCCCTGGAAGTGGCCCAAATTCCCCGCGAAGACCAGCTTGAGCGACGGCGCGACCGAACGCACCGGTGCCGGGAGGTCGTCGAGATCCCACGGATCGAAGTTGTTGATCACGTAGGTCCGCGCTCGTCCGCGCGTCCGGTCCGCGACCGTCCTCGCCATGTCGTCGGACAGCACGACGACGGCAGCGGCGGCCGCGTCGAGACGGGCATCCACGCGACGCAGCAGCCGCAGCGGTCGGGAAGGATGCCGCCCGAGCACCTCGGGATACACGTCCTGCTTGTGATAGACGAACCTCGCACCACCCAGCCTTGCGAGGGTCGAGACGACCCATGCGACGACGACCGGTGGCGTCGTGGCGGCCATCACGACGTCGGCGCGCCGAAACTCGGTGTGCGCTCCGACCAGGCGGAAGGAGAACCAGATCAGGTTGACCAGCTTCCGCAGGCGCGAGGTCCGATCCGGGAGAACCCGCCACCGCACGACGTCGTAGTCGTCCCTTCGCTCCCGCGCTGGTGCCGCGCCGACACCCGCGGGACGGTAGGCAGGCTGGCACGTGAGCACGGTCACGCGATGGCCGTGCTCCGCCAGCGCACCTGCGATCTCCGCGAGCATGTGTGCGTACGGCGTCCGGTCGGGCCAGAAGTACCGGTGCACGAGAACGACCCGGCCACCTCCTGTCGTGGGACCCGACGTCATGCGTACGCCAGCCGATGGAAGTCGGGAAGGTCGAGGAGCACCTGCTTCACCCCTTCGACGCCGAGTCGCTCGGTGTTGTGCGAGTGGTAGTCGTCGACAGCGGATTCAGTGGGATCCCCCTCCTCGAAGTACTGCTGGTAGCTGAGATCGCGAGAGTCCACCGGGACGCGGTAGAAGTCCCGTTGCTCATCGGCCCGGGACAGCTCCTCCCGGGTCGCCAGCGTCTCGTAGAGCTTCTCGCCGTGACGGGTGCCGATCACCTTGATGTCCGGCTCCGCGTCGAGCAGCTCGGCGACCGCCGTCGCGAGATCGGCGACGGTGCAGGCGGGTGCCTTGCTGACGAACAGGTCCCCCGGCCTCGCCGAGGCGAACGCGTGCTCCACCAGGAGCACGGCATCGTCCAACGACATGAGGAACCGGGTCATCTCGGCATCGGTCACGGTCATCGGCAGCGCGGACCTGATCTGATCCACGAACAGCGGGATCACCGAGCCGCGGGAGCACATCACGTTGCCGTAGCGGACCGTGGACACGACCGTGGTGGCCGTCGGGTTGTTGCGGGCGAAGGCCTGCGCGGTCTTCTCCATCATCGCCTTGGACATCCCCATCGCGTTGACGGGATGGACGGCCTTGTCGGTGCCGAGACAGACGACCGACGACACGCGGTGGGCGTCGGCCGCCTCGATGACGTTCGAGCTGCCCATCACGTTGGTGCGCACGGCCTCCATCGGGAAGAACTCACACGACGGCACCTGCTTGAGCGCCGCGGCATGGAAGACAAGGTCCACTCCCCGCATGGCGCGCGCCACGCTGTCGTACTCCCGGACGTCCCCGAGGTAGAAGCGCACGCGATCGTCGCTCAGCGCGGTCCGCATCTCGTGCTGCTTCAGCTCGTCACGGCTCAGCACGCGGACCTCACCGACGCCCCGGTCGAGGAGGCGCCGCACCATGACGGAGCCGAACGACCCGGTGCCGCCGGTCACGAGGACGGTGGAGTGATGGTCAACGACGGCGGTCATCAGGGACGACCCCTCTCTGATCCAGATCGGGCAACAGCGGATGGACCGCCCTCAGCGCACGGCGCCCATCCACCGCGCACCAGCGCCGGAGCAGGTCTCGGACCCCGGCGGGGTCCTCCGGGAGCGTCGTGGACGTCGCGAGATCCGCAGCGAGGGCGGGCACCGGGACATGGCTGATCAGCTCGTGGTGGGGTCGGTGGTCGAGCTCGTGATGCGACCGCAGCACCTCGTTCAGCTTCTCGCCGGCACGCAGCCCGGTGTAGACGATGGCGATGTCCTGGCCGGACCGCCGGATCAGCGCCCTGGCGACGTCGTCGACACGCACCGGGTCCCCCATGTCGAGGATGAGCACCTCACCGTCGTTGCCGATGGCACCTGCCTGGAGCACCAGCTGCACCGCCTCGCTCACGGTCATGAAGTAGCGCGTGACCTCGGGATGGGTCACCGTGACCGGGCCGCCCCGGGCGATCTGGGCGGCGAAGGCGGTGAGCACCGAACCCCGGCTGCCCAACACGTTGCCGAAGCGCACGCTCAGGTAGGTGCCAGGGCTCCGCCCCGCATAGTCGGCCGTGATCCGCTCGGCCGCACGCTTGGAGTAGCCGAGGACGCTCGTCGGATCCGCCGCCTTGTCGGTCGAGATGTTCACGAACCGCTCCGCCCCGACCCGCCGAGCCGCCTCGAGCACGTTGGCGGTCCCGATCACGTTGGTCTTGACCGCCTCCGCGGGATACTGCTCCAGCATCGGCAGGTGCTTGAGCGCCGCCGCGTGGAACACGACCTCGGGACGCCGCTCCATGAAGACCTGGTGCACGGCGCAGGCGTCCCGGATGTCGCACAGAATGACGTCCGGGGAGTCCAGCAGCGCGCGACCGCGCATACCCAGCTGGACCGCGTGCAGCCCCGACTCGTCGCGGTCGAGCATCATCAGCTCCGCCGGGTGCCACTCGGCGATCCGAGGCGCCAGCTCGGACCCGATCGAGCCACCGGCACCGGTGACCAGCACCCGCTTGTCCGTGAGCGACGGTGCGATCGCCTCGACGTCGGTCTCGACCGCGGTGCGCCCGAGCAGGTCGGCGACATCGACGTCGCGTACATCGCGGATCGACACGGGCTCCCCGAGCAGGTCTCGGACCGGCGGCAGCACCTTGACGTCCCGACCGATCGCCGTGGCCCGCCCCGACACCTTCGCGATCAGGTCGCTCGTCGCGGTCGGGATCGCGACCACCACCGTCCGGACGTCGGCCCGCTCGGCCACCACCTCGAGATCGGCCAGCGTCCCTGCGACCTCGACCCCGTCGAGCCGCAGATGGCGCTTCCAGGGATCGTCGTCGATGAGCCCGACCGGGTGCAGCGGCGAGTCGGCGACCGTGAGCATCGACCGGACCAGCTGCTGGCCCGCCGCACCCGCTCCGACGATGAGGGCGCGACGCGCCTGTTCGTTGCTCCGCCAACCGGCGCGGGTGGTGCCACGACGCCACAGCGCCCGTGCCAGCACCATGAAGGCGACGGCCGTGAAAGCCGCACCGAGGGGGAGGCTGCGGGCCACCAGATGCTGCAACGGGACGAGGTTGACCATCGACACCACCAGTGCGGTCGTCACGGCCACCACACCGAGCAGCACCGTCTCCTCGGTGCTCGCGATCGCGGCGCGGCCCCGATACAGCTTCAGCGTCCAACACAGCAGCAGGTGGACGCCGATCGCGGTCGCGGCGATCACGGAGATGCCGCTCCACGGGACATCGCCGTACTCGTAACGCAGCGTGCCGAGCACGCCGTAGGACAGCGCCAGCACGACCGCGTCACTCACCGCGATGACCGACGTCCGATGACGCCGGACCCTGCCGACCCATCGGTCGACTCGCCGAAACATGGACGGCCCCCCTTTCCGAACCATCGCCCGAGAACGCTCAGCGGAGGAGGCGGTCGATCACCGATCCGTCATGAGAACCCACCTCGCGCACACCTGGTGTGCCGACCCGACCGCATGGTCTCGACGGCCACCTCCGACCACGTTCGCCTGCTCACCTAGCTCCTCCGCTCCGTCGAGTCATCCAGCCTCCGGCGGCCCCGCGGCTCGGCGCCGAGACCGTCCGGGCCGTAGCCGTACCCGTACCCGTAGCCGTAGCCGGCCCGACTTCCGCGCGCCGGCGCCATGCTCACCACGGTGCCGACCATCTCCGCGTCGACGTGCGCGAGCCGCTCCGCTGCGTGGCGCACCTGCTCCTTGGTGGCCTCTCCGTGGCGCACGACGAGGATCGCGCCGTCGACCTGTGCCGCCAGGACCGCACCGTCCGCCACCGGCAGCAACGGCGGCGAGTCGATGACGATGACGTCGAACACCCCGCGCAGGGTGTCCACCAGATCCGACATCGCACGCGACTGGAGCAGCTCGGCCGGGTTGGGAGGGATCCGACCGCTGGCCATCACACACAGGCCGCTGTCCGGATGCACCTGCAGGGCATCCATCGCCGACACGGTGCCGACGAGCACGCTCGTCACACCGATCGCACCGTCCATGCCGAGCCGTGCGGTGGCCTTGGGACGGCGGAGGTCACCGTCCATCAACAGCGTCTTGACGCCCGCCTGGGCCAGGCTCAGCGCCAGGTTGACCGCCGTGGCCGTCTTGCCCTCCTCCGGCAGTGCCGAGGTGACGGTGACGACCTTGTGCGGAGCGTCGACGTCCACGAACTGGAGATTGGTGCGCAGCACCCGGAATGCCTCGGCCCGAGGTGCGTGGGACGGGATCTGCGTGATCAGATGTGCCCGCGCCTCACCGGGGTCGAAGCCGATCACGCCGAGCGTGGGCGCATCGACCAGCGGCGCCAGCTCCTCGGTCGACCTGACGCGGGTGTCCAACAGCTCTCGCAGCACGGCGAGGCCCAGTCCGAGGAGCATCCCGAGCGCCAGGCCGAGGGCGAGGTTGCGCAGCTTGTTCGGCGACACCGGACTGTCGGAGAACGAGGCGTCGTCGACGATGGTCGCCTTGACCAACGCCTCCTCCTCGCCGGAGCGCGCCTCCAGGTCCCGCACCAGGCCGGCCAGACCTTCGGCGTAGGACTGCGCGATCCGCTGCGCCTCGCCCGGGTCGGCGTCGGTGACCGTGATCGTGAGGTTCACCGTCTCGACACCGGCCTGCGCCGACACCTGGTCGGAGAGCTCGACCGGCTCGATGTCGAGCGAGAGGTCGTCGATGACCCGGCCGGCGAGCTCGCGACTGTCGATGAGGTCGGCGTAGGACTTCACCCGCTGCTCGGCGAACTGTCCGCCCTGCAGGACCTGGGTGTCGTCGACGCCGGCCGTGGACACGAAGAGCCGGGCGCTGGACGCGTACAGCGGCGTCTGCGCGTACGACACGGCCACCGCGACCGCGCCGACGAGCACCGTGGACGCGACGATCCACACCCACCGGCGCCGGAGGATCCTCAGGTAGTCACGGAACTCCATGAACCGCCCCCGTCGCGTCTGCACCGGGCAGGGACGTCGCAGCCACGAACAGCGCCGGCCTGGGTCCGACCGCCGTGGGCTCAGCGCTACGGCGCTGGGCCTGATCGCGACGCACCCGGGGCGACGTCACTGCTCAGCGCTCGTCAGGCCGAGCGACCGACGACGACTGCCCCGCGCTGGCGACCGTGGCCACCGCGGCACGTGCGACTGAGCCCTACACAACATCCGTCTCCCGAGTAACGAGCGTTGCTTCCGCTCGCACTGTAGCCGACGGGGCGGGCAGAGGGGCAACGATCCGAGCGCGCCGCCCTCTTTGCCACGATGCCGTAGCATCCGTCTCGGACCTGACGGCCGCGCTCGGGAGGCTGGGAGTCCCCACATGGCACCGACACCTCAACTCGGAGACGCGCGCGGCCGACCGGCCAGCGGCGCCGACCGTCCCCGGCGTCGCCTTCCCGGATTCGTCCGCAGACGGCCCGCACTGGCGGTCCTCTGCCTGCTGGCAGCGCTCCTGCTCGTCGTGGTCGGTGGCTGGGCGTGGTACCTCAACTCCCAGCTCTCGGGCATGCCTCGCTTCGAGGCGGACTTCGACCGTCCCGAGCGGCCACCCCGCACTCAGCCCGCCGAGGCGCTCACCGTCCTGCTGGTCGGTGTCGACGGACGCGGCGACGACGTACGCCAGCAGATCGAGGACGGCGTGTACGGCGTGCGCAGCGACACGATCATGCTCTGGCACCTGTCGGCGGACCGTGAGTCCAGCCAGGTGGTGTCGGTGCCCCGCGACTCGTGGGTCGACATCCCGGGGCACGGCCGGGCCAAGGTCAACGCCGCGTTCTCCTGGGGCGGTCCGGAGCTGCTGGTGCACACCCTCGAGGACACCTTCGACACCTACATCGACCACGCCGTCGTGGTCGACTTCGAGGGGTTCCGGGAGATCACCCGGACCCTGGGCGGGGTCGAGGTGGCGATGCCCGAGGGCAGCACCGAGCGGCTGGAGGGCAACGCAGCGCTCGACTACGTACGCGCCCGCACGACGCTGCCCCGCGGCGACTTCGACCGCATCGACCGCCAGCAGCACTTCATCCGGTCGGTCCTCCAGCAGGCGAGCAGCACCGGGACGATCGCCAACCCCGTGACGGTCACCGGCCTGGTCGGCGATCTCGGCAAGCTGCTCGTGCTCGACGACGACTTCAGCAACGGCGAGCTGCGCAGCCTCGGCCTCGGCGTGGCGCGCCGCGGCGGTCTGCGAGACGTGACCTGGATGACCACCCCGCACGACGGGACGGACACGGTCGACGGCCAGAGCATCGTCAGGCTCGACCAGAAGCGGTCACGCGCACTGCTCCGGGCGATCTCCCGCGACCGGTTCGAGGAGTACCGCGAGTCGCACGAGATCGACGGGCTCCCACCCGCCGACGACGTTCCCTGACCCCGCGTGCAGCGGGTCTCCCCTGGAGACTCGCCGAGACTCGGTGACGTACTTCCCCAGAATGGGGCATGCCCGGTGCCCTCCGACGCGGCACGGTGTCGACAGGGGACGGACGACTCGGTCGGCACCGATGCCGATCGAGGCGTCCCGGGGTCGCGTGAGAGGAGTGCCGATGAGGTACTCGAGGCGCCGCTTCGCCGTGCTCGCCCTGGTCGGTCTGCCGCTGCTGTTCCTGCTCCCGGTCGGCGGCTGGCTGTGGTACCTCGACTCCCAGGTCGCCAGCATCCCGCGGTTCGACGCCGGTCTCGACCGTCCCGACCGACCCGAGCCCGTCGGCAGCGGCGGCGAGAGCAGCAGGGGCGACGACGACGAGAGCGGGACGGCCGTCAACCTGTTGCTGGTCGGCGTCGACGCCGGCAACGGGATCGACCTCCAGGACGCGCTGCAGGCGCCGACCTGGCCGATCGGCGTGTTCCGGAGCGACACGGTGATGGTGCTGCACCTCGACGCCGACCGCAGCGGGGCTCAGCTCATCTCGATCCCCCGGGACTCCTATGTGCCCGTCCCCGGTCACGGCACCACGAAGATCAACGCGGCGTTCTCCTACGGTGGTCCGCCCCTGCTCGTGCGGACGATCGAGGACTACACGGCGATGCGGCTCGACCACGTCGCCGTGGTCGACTGGGGCGGGTTCGACGGTCTCCTGCGCGTGGTCGGCGGAGTCGATGTCATCGGCGCGGACGGACGGCCGATGCATCTCGACGGCAGGGCTGCGCTGGACTACGTCCGCGAGCGCAAGAGCCTCCCCCGCGGCGACTTCTCGCGGATCCAGCGCCAGCAGGACTTCCTCCGCTCGGTGCTGGACAAGATCGCCGACGCCGGCGTGCTCCGCAACCCGTGGGAGCTCACCGACCTGGTCGAGGAGTCCAGCGAGTTCCTCGCCGTCGACGACGGCCTCGACAACCGGAGGATCCTCCAGCTCGCCCGCGACCACCGTGACCTGCGCGCCGACGACATCGACTACCTCACCATCCCGACGCGCGGCACCGCCATGGTCTCCGGTGCCAGCATCGTGCGGGTGGACCGCGACGAGGTCCGCGCCCTCTTCGACGCGGTCGCCCGCGACCAGTACGGCGCGTGGTACGCCCGTCAGCAGCACGTCGACGAGCTCCCGCCACCGTCACAGATCCCCTGACCGTCGCCGATTCCGGCGCCCGCGCGCTCCGACGTCGGTCCGCCTCGGCCGCTCAGCGCGGCCGGAAGTGCAACCCGACCTCCGGGTCGACGACGACCTCCTGGGCGGCCGGCAGCCCCTCGACCTCCAGCTGGGCGTCGACCGGGACGTTGCGCTTGAGCAGCGCCAGCGCGATCGGCCCGAGCTCGTGGTGCCGGGCGGAGGAGCCGATGCGCCCCACCGCCTTCTCGCCGTTCATCACGTCGGCGCCGACCGTGGGCAGCCGGTTCTCGGAGCCGTCGAGATGCAGCAGCGTCAGCCGCCGAGGCGGCTTGCCGAGGTTGTGCACCCGCGCCACCGTCTCCTGGCCCCGGTAGCAGCCCTTGTCCATGTGGACGGCCGTGTCGACCCAGCCGACCTCGTTGGGGATGGTGCGGTCGTCGGTGTCGACGGCGAAGCGGGGCTCGCCACGCGCGATGCGCAGTGCGTCGTACGCCCACAGACCGGCGGCCGGGCCGGCCGCCTCGGCGTACTTCTCCAGCTGGTCGCGCGGCACCAGGTCGTACTTGCCGCCGGCCGCGCCGCCGTCGGCGGTGGCGCGCCAGGCGACGGCGACCTCGTCGGTGACGTCGGCGACCTCGGCCCGGGTCAGGAACTTCATCTTCTCGAGGAAGTCGATCAGCGTCGCGGCCCGACCGGGCTCGGTGTGCGCGGTGAAGGCCTCGCCGTCGTCCACGCCGGTGAACGCGTGCTCGACCCTCCCCTGGGGGCTCAGGATCAGCGCCTGGGTCCAGGTACCGGCCTGGAGGTCCTCGAAGTACTGCGTGGTCAGCGAGTGCAGCCACCCGAGCCGCTCCGGGCCGCTGATCCGCACCACATCACGGTGGGACAGGTCGACGAAGCCGTCCCCTGCGGCGAGCGCGTGCTGCTCGCCGTACAGCGATCCGTAGTGGGCGGCCACCGGGGCGTCGTCGCCTTCGCCAGCCACCGCGCCGGGCAGGTGCAGCAGTTGACTCGCGGTCGTCATGTCGTCTCCTTGCAGTTGCGGCACCAGCCGAAGACCGTCAGGTGCCCCAGGTCGGGGGTGAAGCCGTGCTCCTCCGTCAACGCTGCCACGAACCCGTTTGCTTCCTCAGCAGGCACCGAGATCACCTCGTGGCAGCCGCGGCACACGAGGTGGAAGTGCTCCTCCCCCCGCGTGGTGTGGTACGTCGGCGCGCGGTCACTCAGGTGGGCATGGCGCACCAGGCCCAGCTCCTCGAGCACCTCGAGCGTGCGATAGACCGTCGACGCGTTGATCGTCGTCACCTGCTGCTGCACGTGGGCCAGGACCGCGTCCGGGGTGGCATGGCCCAGCGCGTCGACCGCCGCGAGGATCAGCTCGCGCTGCGGCGTGAGGCGGTAGCCCTTCGCGCGGAGGGCATCGCGCCAGTCAGGGGCCGAGGCCCGCTGCGCCCGCACCTCAACCACCACCGACTCCACTGACCTGTGCTCGCACCTCGACCACCGACCCGCCTAGGGTATGTCCCCCAAGTCGGCGCTGTAGCGAGCGGCGATTCCGCCCGATCTGGCAAGGCGGCGGCGCGAGGGCATGCTGGATCGCACGTCGAGCGACGCCAACGCAGCCAGATCGGAGTCGGAATCGTCGCGTAGTAGGTGGCGGCTTGGGAGACATGCCCTAGACCCGCTTGAGCCTCGCCCAGAGGTGGGGCTGGAGGTCCTGCCCCATCGCGGCCATGTCGAAGGCGTAGAGCAGGTCGCCGTCGACGTTGCCGTAGAGCCGCTGCCCGCCCGTGTACTCCTTCGCCGTCTCCGTGCGCGCCACCGCGTCGGTGACGACCTCGAGCTTGCCGTCGCCGGCGTCGCCGTACCAGATCTCGACGAAGCCGGTCGGATGCGCCATCACCCACTCGACCTTGCCCCCGGGCAGCGCACGCAGGAAGCCGGTCTCCTGCGCGGCGTCGCGCACCTTCTCACCGTGGTCGTCGACGATCCAGGCCCGCGCCATGTAGTGGAAGAACGCACGGCCGTCCTGCTGGAAGATCAGCTCCTGGCCGAACTGGAAGCTGTCGATCGTCGGATAGTCGCCGTGGCCGTTGCCGCGCCAGGTGCCGAGCATCCAGGCGATCGGGCCGCAGTCCGCGTGCAGGTTCTCAGGGATGTGGAAGGGCATGATCGGCCAGTCTAGGGAATCACTGATCGATCGCGCCGTCGCGAGGGCCGGGAAGCGCGTGCGATGGCGAGGCGGCGGAGTGAGGCGCTCTGGTTGAGCGTCGATCGACGCCGACGCAGCCAGCGTGCGTGCATCGCCGCGCGCAGCAGGCGGGATCGATCAGTGATTCCCTCGATGTCGCACCTATCGTGAACGCATGACACGAGAGCTGGTCGTCAAGGTCACCTGCGGGGTCGAGGCCCCGGAGCGGTGCAACCAGGGCTTCACGGTGGCGGCGACCGCCGCGGCCGCCGGGGTGCCGGTCAGCGTCTGGCTCACCGGCGACGCCGCCTGGCTCGCCGTACCCGGCCGCGCGGCCGAGCTCGACCTCCCGCTGGCGACCCCCGTGACCGAGCTGGTCGAGACGATCCTCGCCGCCGGCTCACTCACCGTGTGCGGCCAGTGTGCGGCGCGGCGCGAGCTCAGCGAGACCGACCTGCTCGACGGCGCCCGCATCGCCGGAGCCGCCGGATTCGTCGAGGAGATCCTGCGCGACGACGTGCAGGCGCTGGTCTACTGAGGCAGCAGCGTGGAGTCAGCACGCCGGTGGGTCCGGCAGACGCTCGGGCCCGGGCCGGCCCCGCCCTCACCGCCACCCGCCGCCCTGCGCCGGCGCCGCGTGGTCACCCTGGCCTGTCTGGTGCTGGGAGCCGTGGTGCTCGCCGCATCCCTGCGGACCGAGCCCGGCAGCGCGCGGTTCTACGCCGCCACCCTGGTCCTCGCCGGCGTCTGGACGATCGGCGCGCTCGCCTCCGGACCCCTCCGGCTCGGCCGCACCGTCGACACCGAGCAGACCGCCGGTGGCCGTCCGGTGGTCTCGGCCGTGGCCGTCGGCGCGCTGCTGGTCGCGGTCTTCACCGCCGGCGGCCTGGTGGTGCGGCAGGTCCCGTGGCTCGACCGGCAGGTGAGCTCGGTCGTGGACTTCGCCGTCGGCGCCGGCGGCACCTCGGCCGTGCTGCTGGTGGCGGTGACGGCGGTCAACGGCATCGCCGAGGAGCTCTTCTTCCGGGGCGCGCTCTATGCGGCGGTGCCGCGTCATCCCATCGCCTGGACCACCCTGGCCCACACCGCGGCGACCCTTGCCACGGGCAACGTGATGCTGGCCTTCGCCGCCGGCGTGCTCGGCGTGGTCGTCGGGCTCGAGCGACGCGCGTCCGGCGGTGTCCTCGCGCCGATCCTGACCCACCTCACCTGGTCGCTCTCGATGCTGTTCGTCCTGCCCCTGCTCTTCGGCTGAGGCGTCGGATCCGCGCGGACCCGGCGTCAGACCTGCTCGCCCTCGCTCAGCCGCTCGGCGAGCGCACGGCGCACCGCCTCGGCGTAGGGCAGCGGATCCCCGGGCACCACGTCGCGGATCGTGGTGTCGCTGACGATGACCTCGGTGCGCATCGAGTCGATGAGATGGCGCCCGGTCGTCACATCGACGTCGGTGACCAGCGCCAGCCAGTACGACGACATCCGGGGGGTGAGCACCGGCACGGGGACCACCGGCACCCGGCGCCCGGAGGAGACCTCGGAGGCCACCTGGAGCATCTCGAGGTAGGTCAGCACCTCCGGTCCGCCGATCTCGAAGGTGCGCCCGACCGCGCGGTCCTCCCCGGCGACACCGACGAGGTAGCGGATGGTGTCGTCGACCGCGATCGGCTGGGTGCGGGTCACCACCCAGCGCGGCACCACCATCGCCGGCAGGTTCTTCACCAGCTGCCGGGTCAGCTCCCAGGACACCCCGCCGTGACCGACGACGATCCCGGCGCGGAGCACGGTCACCGGCACGCCGGCGGCACCGAGCAGTCCTTCCACCTCACGCCGCGAGCGCAGGTGGGGCGAGAGGTCGGTGCCGTCCGCCCCGAGGCCGCCGAGATAGACGATCTGCGCCAACCCGGCCCGGGCGGCAGCGGCGCCGAACTCCCGCGCCGCCTCGGCGTCGCGGTCCTCGAAGTCGTGCTGGTCGAGCGAGTGGACCAGGTAGTAGGCGACCTCCACGCCGTCGAGTGCAGCAGCCAGCGTGGCCGGGTCGCCGACGTCGCCGAAGACCGGCTCCGCGGGACCGTCGTACTCCTCAGGGCGGCGGGTCATCGCGCGGACGTCGTACCCCTCGGCCGCCAGGCGGGGCACGAGCCTGCGGCCGATGAAGCCCGTCGCGCCGGTCACCAGCACCGTGGGTCGATCGCTCACGGCTTCAGCGTAGGCGGTCGGCGGCAGCACGCCGGTGGTCGTGGGCCGAGGACCGGCCCCCGCTGTCCGCCGCGGCGCGGCGACGTGCGAGCGTGAACCACCATGGGTGACTTCTCGGATGCTCCCCATGCCCCCGCCGACCGCAGCGCCCCGATCCTGGTGACCGGCGCCCATCGGTCCGGGAGCACCTGGGTGGGCCGGATGCTGGCCGCCTCGCCGCGCCTGCACTACGTCGACGAGCCGTTCCACCCACGCCACCACCCGGGCGTCCTCGGAGCGGCCACCCCCCGCTGGTTCACCTACGTCACCGCGGAGAACGAGGAGACCTACCTCCCGGCGATGCGGCGCACGCTGGCGCTGCGCTTCGACCACGGCCGAGAGCTGGCGGCCGTGCTGCTGGATCGCCGCAACCCACGGACCGCGCTCCGGCTCGCCCGCGGCTTCCGGCAGGCGCGGGTCGCGGGGTCCCACGCCCTGCTCAAGGACCCGGTCGCGGTCTTCTCCACACCGTGGCTGGTCGAGCGCTTCGGCGTGCGGCCGGTGCTGGTGGTCCGCCACCCCGCCGCGTTCGCCAGCAGCATCGTGACGCGTGGCTGGGGACACCCCTTCGGCCACTTCCTCGACCAGCCGCTCCTGATGCGCGACCACCTGGCGCCCTACGCCGACGAGATCGGACGTGCCGCGGCCGACCCACCCGACCTGCTCGCCCAGGCGGCGCTGCTGTGGCGGCTGGTCTACGCGACCGTCGACCGGTTCCGGCGCGAGCACCCGGAGTGGATCGTGGTCCGGCACCACGAGCTCGCGGCCGACCCCTTCCGGGCGTTCGGCTCGCTCTACGAGCGGCTCGACCTCCCGTACGGCGCCCGCGAGCGCGCCGTCGTCGCGGACCACGTCGGCTCGCCGCAGCGGCAGACCGTGCCCGCCGCCCCCGACGACCTGGTCCGCTCCCCCGCCGAGACCAGGCACGGGTGGCGCGACCGGCTCGACGAGGAGCAGAGCGAGCGGCTCCGCGAGAGCCTCGGCGACCTCTGGCCCCGGTTCTACGACTCCTGGGAGGAGTCGTGAGGGCCGTCGTCCAGCGGGTCGCCTCGGCGGCCGTCGTGGTCGACGGGGAGACCGTCGGCGCGATCGAGGAGCCCGGGCTGCTGGTCTACCTCGGCATCACCCACAGCGACGGCGCCGACGAGGTCGCCTGGCTCGCCCGCAAGGTCCGCGACCTGCGGCTGCTGCGCGACGAGCGGTCCGCGGCCGAGGTCGGCGCGCCGGTGCTCGTCGTCAGCCAGTTCACGCTCTACGGCAACGCCCGCAAGGGACGGCGCCCCACGTGGCAGGCAGCCGCCCCCGGCGAGGTCAGCGAGCCGCTGTACGACGCCTTCTGCGCCGCGCTCGAGCAACAGGGCACCCACGTGGAGCGTGGTGTCTTCGGCGCGATGATGCAGGTCCACTCCGTGAATGACGGACCGTTCACGATGTGGCTCGAGACGCCGCCGGCGGGATAGTCCCTGACGAGCACCCGATCTCGCTGTCGGATGGTGCTCGTCGGGCTCCGCTGCCTCATCCGTGGGTCCGCCCGGCGGTGGTGGCGACCACTGGGGTCGAACGTGCCGATCTGCCCGGTGGCTCCCGGATGCTCGCTCGCGTCGCGCGTCGGCGGGCTCCGCACGGCGTCGGAGCCGTGTGCGTAAGCCCCCTCGCCGTCCGACCCCGGAAGGGTCCGAGCGCCGGCACGGCTCGACCACCGGCCCTCCCGCGCTCATGGGCCCGGCGGTTCCGCGGCGTGCCGGTCCGCCGGTCAGGCAGGAGAGCCGCCTCTCCTCAGGCACGATCCGTCAGGCGGGCCGGCGGGTGAGTCGCAGGGCGAGCAGGTACATCTCGCAGCCGAGGCAGAAGCCGACGGCCGCGTTGAGGATCGCGGCCACGAGCGCGAGCCCGACCGCGATCTGCGCGACGACCACGGCGCCGGCGAGGTAGCCCGCCAGGGCGACCACGGTGAAGACCAGCCCGACCGCCTGCGCGAACCGCGGCGGGCGCGGGTCCTCCCGGTGATCGGGCGGCGCGAGACGGGGGCGGACCAGCCGCCGGAAGACCAGGCCGGTCGGGGTGTACTGGACGCCGAACCCGACACCGATCGCGAAGAACACCGCCTGCACCGCGACCAGCACCGTGGCGACCGGGGTCGGCGAGAGCAGCGCCACCGCGAACAGCGCGGTGGTCACGCCCGCGGTGAACCGCGGGCCGCGGGGGTCGATCCCGGTCATGGGGTCCTCCGGTGGTTTCGAGGCTCGCAAGC
>CAZJDU010000010.1:55759-61161 GCA_964544855.1 uncultured Nocardioides sp. | reverse complement strand
CGCTCCGTGAGCCAGTTGTACGCGACCTCATACAGCCCGATGCCAGCGACGACCAGCGTGAAGATCGCCGCGCCCGCCGTGACCCCGATCGCGCCCAGAACGCGGGCGCCCACCGTCACCACGAGCCCCACGAGGGCGAGCACACCCATCACGATCGCCAGCCTCGTCACGATCACGCGGCGCTCCCTCCTGTCATCGCCACCCGGAGACCGTAGCGTCCGGACCCCGATCACGCTCCTGCACGACCCGGACCGGCGTCGGCACGGTCACGCGGAGGCTTCCTGCGGGAAGGCAGTGGTGGCTTCCACTGCCACGGCCGCGGGGCGCCGGCGACCACCCAGCAGCCACCTCGGCAGCAGCCACACTCCTTCCGAGGCGAGGGAGCACAACGGCGACATCGCGTAGATGACCCCGTGATAGGCGAGCAGCCCGATCGCGATGGCGCTGCCCGAGTCCTGCATGAGCCCGAACACCGCCATCGCGATGAAGGCAGCCGCGAGCACCATCTCGTGCCTGGTCACCCGGAGCGCCCGCTGCCAGCGGGCCTGTTCGCGCGCCTTCGGAGTGCGGAGGAAGACGCCGCGCTGGCGGACCATGGCGGCAACACAGGCGCGCACGGTGGTCCATGACAACGCGAAGAAGAACAGCAGCGCACCGACGGCTTGGGGGACGGTGCAGCTGGTGACCGCACGCAGCCCCCAGACGTTGCGGACGACGTTGGTCGCCACGAGGAGCAACGGCACGATGATCACCGTCTGCCAGAACGGCAGGTAGAGGTCCTGGCCGAGGGCCGCGGCCCCGACGATGAAGAACAGCATCAGCGCCGAGGCGAAGACCACGACCTCGATGAGGAACTGGAAGATCAGGCCGAGGAAGCTCAGCCGCTGCTCGACGCCGAGTCGGGAGCCGTCGGCCGACCGAAGGCCGAGCAGCGGCCGCCAGTGCTTCTTGAGCAGCTGAGCGGTGCCGAACGCCCAGCGGAAGCGCTGTTTGGCGAGGTCCTCGAACGTGAACGGCATCAGCCCGGCGCCCTGTGCGCGATGGTCGTAGACGCCGACACCCCCTCGTGCGGCGAGCCGCAGGGAGAGCTCGTAGTCCTCGGTGATGCTGGCCTCGTCCCACATCCCGGCAGCCTCCAGATGAGACCGGCGAATGACCGCCATGGTGCCCCCGCAGATCACTGCGTTCATCTCGTTGCGGCTCGGCAGATAGGTGGCCCAGAACGTCTCGTACATGAAGTTGAGGCCGGGGAAGTACGACGTCGCCTGCCACTCGCGGTAGTGCTGCGGTGACTGCACCAGCGAGACCGCCGGGTCGGCGAAGTGGCGGGCGGTCGCCCGCAGGAACCCCGGCTCGACCCGATAGTCGGCGTCGACGACCGCAAGCAGCTCGACCCAGTCGGGGAGCCGTCGGGTGCCCTCGTTGAGAGCACCCGACTTGAAGCCCGGCCAGTCGTCCAGGTGCAGGAAGTGGACCTTCTCCCCCAGCTGTTCGCAGAGCGCCTCGATGGGCTTCCAGGTGGCCGGGTCGGGCGTGTTGTTGTCGATCACCTGGATCATCCACCGGCCGGGATAGTCCTGCCGCATCAGCTCGCGCAGGGTGGCTTCGACCAGCTCGGGCGGCTCGTCGTACGTCGGCACCTGAAAGCACACCGACGGCCAGGTGGCCGGATCGGGCGTGGCGAGCATCCGGTCACGGGCGCGGAAGCGGCGTCGGCCGAGCACGTTGAGGAGGTCGAAGGTGTAGGGGAACGCGACGAGCAGGGAGCAGGCCTGGATCAGCCAGATCGCCACACCGAGGGCGAGCTCGGGCGTGCTCGGTGACTGGAGCACGGCACAGGCCAGATAGGCCAGGTAGACCACAGCGTTCTGGACCATGCAGGTCAGGTAGATCGCCGCCCACGGCTTCCAGGCGCTGCCCGGACCGGCGGTGCCGGCCCAGGCGAGAGCCGGCAGCATCAGGACACCGATCAACGACGGCGCGTCGTACTGCCAGCTCGCGACCGCCGCGGCGATGCCCACCAGCGCCAGGAGGACCGGAGCGCCTGCCCGCGAACGGCGTGGGAGACGGGGCATGATGCCGAGGGTCACCGCTGCGGTCGCGACCGTGGCCGCGACGACCAGCTGCTGCAGGAGAGGAAGAAGCTCGTCGGTGGCCACACCGACCTCCTTGGTCAGAGGGACAGGAACGGGCGGCGATGAGGCGGTCGTGCGTACGGCGACGCTGCCGCAGCGCACACGGAGCCGCGGCTCGGCAGCCGCCTGGACGTGCGAGGTCGTGCCGTGCTTCGTCGTGCAGTGCTTCGTGCTCGAGCACGCTAGAGGCGGCAACGCGTAGTCAGTTGTGCCTCCGGGCCACGTTCAACCGCTGCCACCGATCGGACCCGGCACGCCAGTTGGCCGCTCCTGCGGCATCACCTCCTCACCTCGAGCGCCGTAGCGTCCTGCGTCATGAGCGCGAGTCGTCCGATGTGGGTGAGTGCGACCGGCGATCCGGAGTGGGTGGCCAGCGTCCTCACTCAGCTGGCGCTGCGGCTGCCGACCAACACGACGACCCCGGACCGTGCGGCGTTCGACTGGTTGGAGGCGCACCTCGCCCAACGGTGGCCCGGCACCGACATGTCGGCGTTCGGCATCCGCAACGAGGCGACGCGGCGACTGCGCGAGGAACTGGCAGCCGGACGAGCGCCACGCGCGTCCGGTCTCACGGTCGTCGCTGTGCGTCAGGTGTCGGCATGGATGGCGTTCTACCACTCCGGTCTCGCGCTCGACCCGACCGACGAGGCCGCGCTGGCCGACGCGCTCCGCCCCGTGGGCGACCTCGATCGAGAAGGACCGACGAGCCGCCAGCAGCTCCTCGAGACGATGCAGCGTGTGCTGCCGTCCCTGCGCGGGCGACCGCAGGCCACGCGCCTCGCGCTGCTCGCCGCCGCACGGGAGGCGCGGGCTCGGGGCCAGGTGCTCGACCCGCGGGCCTTCGAGCGCGTGCTCGAGGGCCTCGACGGAATCGACGGGCTGATCACCGAGGAGCGGGTCCCGGCGAACCTCGTCGGGTACGACGACCGCGATGAGCTGGCGAGGCTGGCGCACATCCGCTCGATCCTGCGGATGCCCGGCGCCGACGAAGCGGCGCTGCTGGAGAGCGCCGAGGGCGTCGCGCACGTCGCCCGCTACCGAGCGGGCCGCGGCAGGCAACCGGAGGGCGCCGTGACGGTCACGACCTTTCGAGGATGGCACCGGTACCTGTTCGGCGACGTCTACGAGACTGCGGGCGAGCTCCGCGCCGATGTGCCGGAGGCCGACCTGCGCAGCGCACTGCTCGACATCGCGCGAGACCCCCGGCTCGTCCCCGGCGCGCCGCGCGACGCCGTCGTCGCCGGCCTGACCGACGCCTGGCGCTCCCTCTCCGACATCGAGGCGTTCGAGAGCGGCGACGAGGAAGTGCGGATGGCGGTCGTGGCATGGCTGGCGCGCGATGCCGGCCACCCACTTCAGGCCTTCCCGTTCGGCGAGCTCGCAGCGGCGACGGCCGCCGACAATGCGACCGGCGACCGGCTGCACGAACTGTTCGACGAAGCCACGGAGTGGACGCTCGACATGCGCGCGAACGCGCAGTCGGCGCGACGGCTGGCCTTCCTCCGCAGCCTGCCGACCCGCTTCGTCGAACAGCAGGACGTCGTGGCCGCGCTCGCGCGGGCGGTGGCCCCCGACGGTGACAGCACCGAGCCACTCTTCGCCGCGATCGCGGAACGATGGCGCCTCGACATCGACCCGGCCGACGCCGGCTGGATCCAACTCTGTGCGGCCGAGGACACCGTCCCGATCGGCCCGTTGACCGCCGATACGGTACGCCGCAGTCACCGGCTGCTCGTCGGCGACCTCTACCCGAACGACGGTCCCAGTCCGGGCCAGCTCGCGATCGTCAACACGACGCTCGCGCGCCTCGAGGACTGGCCCGCGCTGCGGCCCGGCGCGCCGGTGCCCGGTGTGCCGAGCGCACTGGCCACGGCCTACGCAGAGCTGCTGGACGCGGTCGGCGACCTGGCCGGTGGCCATGTGGTGGTGACCGACATCGTGCGCCGCCTCGCGGACCGGTGCGGCACCCCGTCCCTCCTCGTGCCGACGCCCGCCGAGGTGCAGGGCGCCGACGAACGGGCCGATCCTGCCGCCCGGCACCGGGCACTCACCGAGGTCCTGACACCGAGGCGCACGGTTGAGGTCGACGACGCGACGGCAGGCATCGGCGGGTTCGCGGTTCCACCACGGATCCGACCGCTGGCGGGTCTGGACGCCGGCCCGACCGACAAGTCCGACGCACCGGATCCCGCCGACCCCGGACTGTGGCGAAGGTGGCCCGGACCGGCCGGACCGCAGGACCCTCGTGAGAGGTGACCGATCGGGACGCCGAGAGGGGACGACTCACAGGCCGTGTCGGTGGCAACCCCACTGGTTGATGTAGCGGTTGTATCCCCACCATCGGAGCGCCTTGCGCGTCTGCGGGCCGTAGATCCCGTCGGGCTCGATGTCCTCCCACGCCTGGATACTCACCAGCTCGAACTCCGTGAGCGGCCCGAACCTGCCGTCGACGACGAGCGACGCGCCGTAGCACTGGTTCAAGGTCCGCTGCAGCCGCCTCACCCCGGGCCAGTCCTTGCTGCTGGTGCTGCCGCTGCGGGCGTCGAGTCGGCAGTTGAGCGTGCTGCCGAGGGCAGAGCGCCGATACGGGATCGTCATCCTCCAGTGGCCGTGGTACTGGACGATGGTGTCGTTGCACCACGGATAGCCGGCGGCGGACGCCGGCGGGCTCGAGGCGAGGGCCATCAGCGGCGCCATGAGCACAGCCGCGACGACCGGCGCAAGAATGCGTGACCTGATCGGCATCGATATCACCGTCATCACGCGCTCCACCTGGGCGCCCGCGTCTGGACGCTCTGCGGGTCACGGAGTGCGGTGGTGAGGACGGTGGGAGCGTTCAGCCCCAGCGCCTCGAGGTCGTCGAGGAAGATCGGCCAGTGCCTCGCATCCTCGAAGGTGCGCTGACTCACGAGGGCTTGGATGTGATCGTCGTCGTTCGACTCGTCGCGGAGGCCGAACGCGTTGACGTCGGAGAACCCCATCACGAATGGCGCGAGACAGGGCGCGAACGCCAGGGAGGGAGGTTGCTCCACTACGCGCCGACGCTGCTCGATGTGCCTCAGGACGGTCCGCATGCTGCTGCACTCCTTCAGGATCAGATCGGGGTGTCGGATCCGGATCCGTCCCATGGAAGCAGTGACGCGCCGGTTCGTGGTTGAACACCCGGCCGGCGGCGCCAACGCCCACCTACCGTCTCCGCGACCCCCAGCCCACCGCGCATGTGCATCGGAGGACCCGTGAACGCGACATCACCCGACCGTTTCGGAG
>CAZJDU010000010.1:45386-55659 GCA_964544855.1 uncultured Nocardioides sp. | reverse complement strand
TCGTCGGCCTGGATGTCCATGGTGACCTGGTCGCCGTCGCGGCCCTCGGAGGTCACCGTGATGCCGAGCTTGTCGTCGCCGGCGTAGATGACGCAGCGCGTGGTGGAGCCCTCCTCGGCCGGCAGCGGCTCGGGGCACTCGACCCGGTCCGGCGCCTGGCCCGTGGCCTCGGTCATCTTCGCCGCGACGACGTCCTCGAGCTCGGCCGTCGACACCTCGGCGCTCCCGCAGCCGGCCAGCGTGAGGAGGGCGGCGAGAACGGCCGCCGACACGACAACGCAACGAGTCTTCATGGAGATCAGGCTTCCCATCGATCCGGTGGCTTCTCGGATCTCAGGCTATGACCGTGGAAGCGTTCACACTCGAACGCTCTGGGTCCGGTCGGACGCGCGACGGGCCGGGTGGCACGCTGCGCGGTGAGGCACCCGCGGTGACCTCAGCCGGTCCCGCCGTCTCCCGCGACGTCCTCGAGAAGAAGTGACGCGTCGCACCGGTCAGCCGCAACGGGGCCGACGGTGGCCATCAGCAGCGTCGTTCCCCGCAGCTCGATCTCCATCTTCCAACCGGCTGGCCCGTGCGACGTCGCACGGACGGCGCCACCGTGGTCGTCCGTGGAAGCCTGGAGCGCCGCGTAGTCGTGCTCCCGCAGAACGGGATCCAGCGACTCGCCCAGCGCGGCCAGCCCGTCCGTCCCGTCGTACAGCTCGTCCGCGTCGGGACCCGTGCCGAGGTCCTCGCGAAGGAAGAGGAGACAACGGCCGTCCGGTTGCTCCGTCACGAGCGGATATCGCCCCTTCTCGCGCCAGACGACCTCGGGCAATCGTTCCTCGAGTGCGGCCAGGACGGCGTCATGGGCGACGGTGTTGTCGGCCATCGCATCGGCCGGCGCGGGCGCCGGGGCAGTCGCGGGGTCCGCGACCGGAGCCCCGCCGCTGCAGGCGGTCAACGGCAGGATGGCGACGAGCAAGCCCCGTCCCACTCGCCTTCTCACGACATCACCGAACGAGCGCCGATGTTGCCGGCCCTGCGGCAGGCTCGGCGCAGTCGCCCTGCGCAGTCGAACGCGCGCCGTCGGGCTCACGCGGCCGCGATCAGCACGACGTTCGCTGCAACGAAGGTCGCTCCGCCCACCGCGACGCCGGCGACCACCACCCAGACCGCGGGCCGCTTGCGGAACAGCCGCACCACCGCCCAGACGCCGAAGACCAGCCAGAGGACCCACGGAGAGACGATCATCAGCAGGATCGCCAGCTCGACGCTGCTGCCGCATTCCGCACCGCAGTTGTCGGTCGCCATCACCGAGAACAGTCCCCAGCCACTCGCCGCGATGCAGGCCAGTGGGCCGGCAACGATCAGGACGACCGTGACCACCAGGTCGGCGGTCGCTGCCCGGCCCGACGGCGCAGGCGGCGTGGGGGCAGGGCGGCCAGCACCACGGTGCGGCGGTCCGTCGGGAGAGGGCGGTCCGGGCACGTCGTCATCCTGCCTCATCGACCGCTCCCGACTGGGTCACGGTCGAACGCGCCCGCCGCGCGCTCGGTCGGGGACGACCAGGCGAGGTGACGAACGGGTCTGCTGGTGGTCGAGGTGGTGCCCGTGGGCTCGGCGCCCGGTCTCGACCTTCGTGGTCACCGTCATGGGCATCACCCGCCCGCACGGCAGCGCCCATCACCTACCTGCGAGGTAATCAACAGTCGTCCCAGCGCTGGCCAAGAGTTCTCGCCGTCCGCACTCGACCGAGGAGAACCATGATCGGGCACAGTCGGCCGGCTTCCGATCGCTCACGACGACGGAAGAACGTCCCATGACCCATCCGACACTCCCAGGAGTAAGAGTCCCTGGGAGTGGTGGGGTTTGAGGGATCGCGGCGGGGCTGCCTGACGTAGGCGGCCATCGGCGGGATCTTCGGTGTGTACGGCCAAGCACGCACTGAAGAGGAGTCCCATCCGATGGCCTTGCCCCAGTCTGCCCTGTCCGAGTTGCTCGAGGCGTTCCGCGCCGGTGACGGCGTCGACCTGATCCGCGATTCGGTCCGCGTCGCGCTCCAGGAGCTGATCGAGCTCGAAGCAACCGAACGCATCGGCGCCGCACCGTAGGAGCGCACCGATGAGCGTGTCACTGACCGCAACGGCCACCGGCCGCGGATGCTGACCACCACCGCCGGCGACGTCGAACTGCGCATCCCCAAGCTCCGCAGGGGCTCGTTCTTCCCGATCATCCTCGAGCCCCGCCGCCGCATCGACCAGGCGCTGTACGCAGTGGTGATGAAGGCCTACGTCCACGGCATCTCGACCCGGTCCGTCGATGACCTGGTCGAAGCGATGGGCGGCACCGGTGTGTCCAAGTCCGAGGTCTCCAGGATCTGCGCCAACCTCGACGAGACCGTCGGCGCGTTCCGCACCCGAGCCCTGGACCATGTCGAGTTCCCCTACATCTACCTCGACGCGACCTACCTCCACGTCCGCAACCAGCCCGGCAAGGGCGGCCAGGTCGTGTCCATGGCCGTCGTGGTCGCGACCGGTGTCACCGCTGCCGGGGAGCGGGAGGTCCTCGGCCTGGACGTCGGCGACAGCGAGGACGAGATCTTCTGGCGCAGCTTCCTGCTGTCGTTGAAGCAACGCGGCCTGGCGGGCGTGAAGCTCGTGATCAGCGACCAGCACTCCGGACTCGTCAAGGCGCTGTCACGCGCGTTCCAAGGGGTCGCACACCAGCGGTGCCGGGTCCACTTCGCCCGCAACCTGCTCGCCCACGTCCCCAAGGGGCAAGCCGACTACGTGGCCGCGGCGTTCCGGATGATCTTCGCCCAACCCACCGCCGAGGACGTGGCCGCGGCGTGGGACAAGACCCGTGACGAGCTCGCCGCCAGGTTCCCCAAGCTCGGCCCGCTGATGGACGACGCCAAGGCCGAAGTCCTCGCCTTCACCGCGTTCCCGCGCGAGCACTGGCGCAAGATCTGGTCGACCAACCCCCTCGAGCGGGTCAACAAGGAGATCAAGCGCCGCGCCCGCGTCGTGGGGATCTTTCCCAACACCGCCGCCGTGATCCGGCTCGTCGGCGCCGTGCTCATCGACATGCACGACGAATGGATCGCCGGCGAGCGCCGCTACCTGTCCGAAGGCTCAATGGCCAAGCTCTACGACACCAGCAATACTGAGCCAGTCGCCGCGATCGAGAGCAGCGACGTGTAGGCACCGAGGATCACCTCAAGCCCACCATCCCACGGGACTCTGTCTCGCCAGGCACCTCGGGGTGTCATGCGATTCAGAGTGTGGCACCTTTCTGGCACAGACACCCGTGGTCGGCCGGTTTTCGGCCGGACAATGCAGAAGCGGCCCCGCCCAGCGTTTCTGCTGGTCAGGACCGCTTCTCCGAGTGGTACCCCCGACCGGATTCGAACCGGCGCTACCGCCTTGAGAGGGCGGCGTGCTAGGCCGCTACACAACGGGGGCATCTGGCTTTCGCCAACCTGCGGAACTCTAGCGACTGGGCCGCTGACCGGCCAAATCGGGCCGATCCGCGGCGGTCAACCGCCGGAACTCGCTGGGATACTAGGACTCGAACCTAGACTAACTGGACCAGAACCAGTCGTGCTGCCAATTACACCATATCCCACTGAACTACTGGTGTTCGGCCGCTCCGAGACCCGGCGGAACCGGCGGGGCAACCGACGCAGAACACTACACGCGGCCTCCGCGGCGCTCCAAAACGGCCCCTGGCGTGCGCGTCGCCACGCCCTGACGACGCGCGATCCACACCGTCAGGCCGAGGAACACCAGCGACTGGGTGAGTGTGGTCGGGAGGCTCCACCAGCTCGACGACTCGGGGTGCAGCGAGGCGTTGATGTCCCCGAAGGTCAGCGCCAGCCCGAAGGCGACCCAGTTGTTGAGCACGTGCATCGCGATCGCGGCCTCCAAGCCGCCGGTCAGCACCACCAGTGCGCCGGCGACCAGCCCGAACGCGAGGCGGTCCACGAAGACCGGCGGATCCTGGGCGCCATGGGCCAGCGCGAACAGCAGTGCGGGCACGAGGACCGCCAGCGCGACACCCGCCCGCCCTGGCAACAGCCCTCCGAACGTCTGGGTGAGATAGCCACGGAAGACGTACTCCTCCCCCGCCGCCTGCAGCGGCGTGAGCAGCACGATCACCGCCACGAACTCCGCTGTGGTGCGGGTGAGGTCGTTCACCGCTCCGCCCATCTCGGTGCCCGCGCCCTGCGCCGGGAGCAGCGCCGCCACGACCAGCGTCGCCATCAGCGCGACCATCGCGATGCCCAGCGACGTGGCCAGCCAGCCCCACCGGATCCGGCCGAGCACCGAGGAGAGCCAACCGACCCCGAGACCGTGCACCACGCGGTAGACCCCGAACGTGAGCGGGATCGCGGCCGCCCACACCAGGTTGACCCAGGCCAGCCCGGCCGGCGTCACCGGATCCGTGGCGACGTCCACGCCCAACGCGGAGACGCCGACGAAGAGCGGGATCAGCAGCACCTGCGCACCGAGGAGCACCAGGAAGCCGAGGACCAGGGTCCCGAGCGCCACCCACCCCCAGCCGGTGCGTCCGAGCCGCTGCAGCCGGTGGTAGGGCAGCGGCTCCGCGCCTGTGGCGGCGGGACGATCCTCAGCCCAGGGCACGCTGCAGTCGTCCCAGACTTCGCTCGCGCCCGAGCAGCTCCATCGACTCGAAGAGCGGCGGCGAGACCCGCTTGCCGGTCACGGCGACCCGGACCGGCCCGAAGGCCTTGCGCGGCTTCAGGCCCAGCCCGTCGACCAGTGCCTCCTGCAGCGCGCCCTGGATGGCGTCGGTCGACCAGCTGCGCAGGTCGACGAGGGCGTCGTACGACGCCTTCACGACGCCGAGCCCGTCCTCGGTGAGCGTCTTCTCCGCCTCGGCCGGATCCACCTCGAAGGCGTCCTCGTGGACGAAGAGGAACCCGAGCATCGGCGACGCCTCGGCGAGCGTGTTGATCCGCTCCGCGACGAACGGCATCGCCTGCTCGAGCAGCTGCGCGTCGCTGTCGTGCACCGGGTCGCCGATGACGCCGTCGCGCTTGAGGAACGGGATCGCCCGGTGGGTGATCTCCTCCACCGACAGCAGCCGCATGTGGGAGCCGTTGATCGCGGCCAGCTTCTTGCGGTCGAACCGTGCGGGGTTCGGGTTGACGTCGGTGACGTCGAAGGCCTCGACCATCTCCTCGAGCGTGAAGACGTCGCGGTCGGCCGCGATCGCCCAGCCGAGCAGCGCCAGGTAGTTGAGGATGCCCTCGGGCAGGTAGCCGGCCTCCCGGTAGGCCAGCGCGTGCGCCTCCGGGTCGCGCTTGGAGAGCTTCTTGTTGCCCTCGCCCATGACGTAGGGCAGATGGCCGAACTGCGGGGTCTGCTCGGCGATCCGCAGCTCCCTCAGCGCGTCGTACAACGCGATCTGGCGCGGCGTGGACGACAGCAGGTCCTCGCCCCGCAGCACGTGGGTGATCCCCATCAGCGCGTCGTCGACGGGGTTGACCAGCGTGTAGAGCGGCTCGCCGGAGGCGCGGCACAGCGTGAAGTCGGGCACGAAGGCGGTGTCGAAGCTGACCTCGCCGCGCACCAGGTCGTCCCACGCGATGGTGCCGTCGGGCATCCGGAACCGCACGACCGGCTGCCGGCCGTCCTCCCGGAACGCGCTGAGCTGCTCGTCGGTCAGCGCGCGGCAGAAGCCGTCGTACCCCTGCACCTTGGAGCCGGACGCCTTGCGGCGGGCCTCGACCTCGTCGGTGGTGCAGTAGCAGTCATAGGTGTAGGACGACGCGCGCAGCCGGTCGAGCGCGTCGCGGTAGAGGTCGCCGCGCTCGCTCTGCCGGTAGGGGCCGTAGGGGCCGCCCACCTCGGGGCCCTCGTCCCAGTCGAGCCCGAGCCACCGCATCAGGTCGATGAGGGCGTCGTAGGACTCCTGGGTGTTGCGGGCGGCGTCGGTGTCCTCGATGCGGAACACGAACGTGCCGCCGTGGTGGCGGGCGAACGCCCAGTTGTAGAGCGCCGTGCGGATCAGGCCCACGTGGGGGCTGCCGGTCGGGGAGGGCGCCATCCGGACCCGGACCGGCCGGGACGACGGATCGGGAGTGTCAGTTGCCTCTGTGGTCATCGTGCAGTCACCTTGTTCGTCAGGCTGCCGAGGCCGTCGATCACGACCTCGACCTCGTCACCGACGTGCATCGGCCCGACACCCTCGGGGGTGCCGGTGAGGATCACGTCGCCGGGCAGCAGCGTCATCACGCTGGAGATGTGGGCGATCAGGGCCGGGACGTCGTGCACCATGTCGGCGGTGCTGCCGTCCTGGACCAGGTCGCCGTTCAGAAAGGTCTGGACCTTGCGGCCCTCGGTGAAGTCGTGCGGGTCGAGATCGGTCTCGATCCACGGGCCGAGCGGGCAGAAGGAGTCGAACCCCTTGGCCCTCGTGAACTGCACGTCCGAGCGCTGCAGGTCACGTGCGGTGACGTCGTTGGCGACGGTGTAGCCGTAGATCACGTCGGTCGCCTTCTCGACCGGGACGTCACGACAGATCCGGCCGATCACCACCGCGAGCTCGCCCTCGTAGTGCAGCTCCTCGGTCTGCGGCGGGTAGTAGATCGGGTCGCCGGGCCCGGAGACGCTGGTGTTGGGCTTGAGGAACATCAGCGGCTCGGCGGGCACGTCGTTGCCGAGCTCGGCGGCGTGGGCGGCGTAGTTGCGGCCGATGCCCACCACCTTGCTGCGCGGCAGGACCGGCGCCAGCAGCCGGACGTCGCCGGCCTGGTGCTGCTCCTCCAGCAGCTTGACGCCGACGTAGAGCGGGTCGCCCGCGAGCGTGACGATCACCGCGTCGTCGGCCAGCTGACCGTACTCGTCGAGGTCGCCGGTGACGACGCCGTAGGAGGGCTCTTCCCCGGTGGTGAATCTCGCGATGCGCACCTTCTGAGCCTATCGATCCAAGAGGTTGCGCGGGTAGGTGGCGCAGCAGCCGGCGCCACCATCCGCCGAACCTCTAACGTGGGTCTGCGTGAATGTCGGTGACCTCGAGGTGCTGCCCGCGGACCTCTGGCGGGAGCGAGCCGCCGCCCACGCCGCGCGGGTCGACAGGTACGTCGCGCCGCACCTGGCGCGACGCCGGTCGCACGTCAAGCACCCGGTCTTCGACTTCCTCTTCACCTACTACTCCCACCGGCCCGCCCGGCTGCGGCGCTGGCATCCGGGGTACGGCGTCGCGCTGGCCGACGCGGAGGAGTACGCCGAGCTCAAGGGCTACGAGGGTCTCGATACGGCCGCTCGTTCCTCGCGGCCTACTCGACCAACCACCCAAGCTCGTCGAGTAGCCGATCGTGAGGGACGAGCGATCGGCGTATCGAGACGCTACGTCGCCTCCCAACGGCCCCTTGTCGAGTCGCTGCACCGCCTGCTCACCGCCACAGCGAGCCGCGCCCCGCACCTCGGCTGCTTCGGGCTGCACGAGTGGGCGATGGTCTACCGGCTCGAGGAGGACGAGACCCGCCACGCCGACTGGCCGCTACGGCTCGGCCCCGCCGGCACCGACGAGGTCGTCGAGTCGCACCGGATCGCGTGCTCCCACTTCGACGCCTACCGGTTCTTCACTCCGCCGGCCCGACCGCTGAACACCCTCTCCCCCGGCCGCGACGACCGGCCGGCGTACGAGCAGCCCGGCTGCCTGCACGCCGGGATGGACCTCTACAAGCACGCCTTCCGGCTGTCTCCGATGATCTGCTCCGACCTGGTGGCCGACTGCTTCGAGCTCGCCTGGGACATCCGGGTGCTGGACATGCGCGCGGCGCCCTACGACCTCGCGGATCTCGGCCTCGAGCCGGTCCGGATCGAGACGCCGGGGGGCAGGCGGGCCTACGCCGCCGCCCAGCAGGCCTTCGCCGAGCGGGGGGCTCCGCTGCGGCAGCGGCTGATCGACGAGTGCGCGCGACTGCTCGCCGCGGCCCCGGTCAGAGCCGGGTGACCTTGTCGCCCGGTCGGACGACTCCCTCGCTGACCACGCGGGCGTTGAAGCCGCGCAGCCGGAGGCGCTGCCCCTCCTCGGAGTTGACGAAGGCCAGCGCGTCCTCGCCGTAGCGCGCCCGGAACTTCGCGCAGCCGTTGTGTGGCTTCTTGGTCACCTCGATGACGGCGGTGTCACCGAGCGCGAGCCGGGTACCGGTGGGGAGGTTGTCGTGGGAGATGTCCAGGTCGAGGAAGAGCTGGTCGCCGGCGAGCGCCTCGCGCTGCGGGTCGTCGTGGGCCAGGAACGAGGCCATCCGGTGGCTCATCACGTTGAGCTGGGCCTCGAGGTGGCGGCCGGCCTCGATGGCGCGCGAGGTCGCGCGGTCGAGCCAGTTGTCGCCGGCCAGGCCGCCCTCCTCGCTGAGCGAGCCCTCGCCGAGCACCTCGCGCTCGTCGACGGCAGGGCGCCGTACGACCAGCTCCACGCGGCCGGCCTCGGCCGGGGCGGAGCGCAGGTGCGGCAGGTGGGCGGTCAGCTCGTCGGCGGTGCGGAACTCCATGACAGCAGTCTGCCCTGCGTCGGTCAGGCATGGCGACTCCATATCCGACTTCCGACCACAGTCGGATCCCTGTCGCCACCTCCGCGGCCTAGCCTCGGGGGATGGTGCACCTCCACGACGCGGTCATCGTCGGCGCGGGTTTCGGCGGCATGGGAGCGGCGATCCAGCTGCGCCGGATGGGGTACGACGACCTGGTGGTGCTCGAGCGCGAGAGCGACCTCGGCGGCACCTGGCACGTCAACCGCTATCCCGGGCTGGCCGTCGACATCCCGAGCTCGACGTACTCCTACTCCTTCGAGCCGAATCCGTACTGGTCGCGCCTCTTCGCCCCCGGTGCGGAGCTGAAGCAGTACGCCGACCACGTCGCCGACACCTACGACCTGCGCCGCCACCTGCGCTTCGACACCGCGGTGACGGCGGCCCACTGGGACGACGAGGCCGGCACCTGGCGGGTCACGACCGAGGACGGCGAGGAGATCCGCGCGCGCTTCCTGCTGACCGCGACCGGGTTCCTCTCCCAGCCGCGGCTGCCCGACATCGACGGTGTCGAGGACTTCGGCGGCACCACCATCCACACCGCCGACTGGCCCGACGACGTCGACCTGACAGGCCGGCGGGTCGGGGTGATCGGCACCGGCGCCACCGCCGTGCAGCTGATCCCCGAGGTCGCAAAGCTCGCCTCGGAGCTGACGGTCTATCAGCGCACCCCGATCTGGGTGGCCCGCAAGATCGACGGGCCGGTCCCCCGGCTGGTGCAGCGGGCGTTCGCGCGGGTGCCGCTCACCCAGAAGGCCGTGCGCGCCCTCGGCACGTCGATCCTCGAGGTGATGATGGTCGCCGGCGTGCTGCACTTCGCGGACCTGCGCACCGCCAACCGGCTCGGCGAGAAGGCCTGCCGGGCACACCTGCGCCGCCAGGTGCCCGACCCCGAGCTGCGCGCGCGACTCACCCCGGACTACGACTTCGGCTGCAAGCGGCCGACGTTCTCCAACGACTTCTACCCGACGCTGCAGCAGCCGCACGTCACGCTCGAGACCACCGCCATCGACCACATCGACGGGGCCGGGATCGTCACGGCGGACGGTCGCCGCACCGATCTCGACGTCCTCATCCATGCGACCGGGTTCGACCTGTGGCAGGCCAACTTCCCGGCCTTCCGGATCGTCGGACGCGAGGAGCGCGAGCTCGGCGAGCTCTGGCGCAGCACCCGGTTCTGCGCCTACGAGGGCGTCGCCGTGCCGGGCTTCCCCAACCTCATCTCGCTCAACAGCCCCTACTCCTACTCGGGCCTGTCGTACTTCACGACCATCGAGTCCCAGATGCGCCACATGAAGCGGCTCCTCGGGGAGCTGCAGCGGCGGGGTTCCGGCGTCTTCGAGGTCTCGCAGGCGGCGTACGACGCCTTCCTCGACCGGATGACCGACCGGCTCGGCACCTCCGTCTTCACCGCCGGCGACTGCCGCACCGCGCGCAGCTACTACTTCAACCAGCACGGCGAGGCGACCCTGCTGCGACCGACGTCCACGATCAACGCCTTCCGCGAAGCCGCGTCGTTCCCCCTCGACGACTACGAGTTCACAGGTGCACCGGTCCCCGCCTGATCTCTCCGTGGCGGCGGGCGAAGCGAGCCACGCCGCGTAGCCGAGTCGGCGCATCTCTCCGAAGGAAGCGATGCGAAGCGAGCGCCCGGAGGAGAGATGGGCCGACTCAGCGGGCGCGGCCAACAGAAACGCGCCGACTCAGCGTCGTACAGCACGAGAG
>CAZJDU010000010.1:0-45286 GCA_964544855.1 uncultured Nocardioides sp. | reverse complement strand
GCACGCAGGGACCAGCCGGCTCGGCGGTCAGACGGTGACCGGGTCGCTCTCCGGCCCGGACGCCCGCGACCCGGAGCCCGCCATCACGCGGTCGCGGGTCTCCGGCATGAGCAGCACGCAGACGACGCTGAGCGCACCGAAGCCGGCCAGCATCCAGCCGATGGCACCGGTGTTGCCGGCGCCGGCGAGGTCCGAGGCGAGGTACGGCGCCGTGCCGCCGCCGATGATGCCGGCGAGATTGTAGGCCATGCCGGCGCCGGTGTAGCGGTACTCGGTGCGGAACATCTCAGGCAGCATCGCGCCGGCGGGACCGTAGGAGACGGCGAAGATCGCCATGGTGCCGAACAGCCCGATCGCGAACGCGGTGCCCGTGCCGAGGTCGAGGATCGGGAACAGCACGAGCCCCCACGGGATGGCGACCACGCAGGCGGCGAGCACCACCTTCTTGCGGCCGAGCCGGTCGCTGTAGACCGCCGACAGCACGATCAGCGCGCCGAAGACGACCGCACCGGCGACGCCCATGGTGAGCACCGTGGCCCGGGAGAGGCCGACCACCGTGGTGCCGTAGGAGGTGAGGAACGCCGCCCCGATGTAGAAGAACGCGAAGAGCATCGCCAGCGAGCCGCCGCCGAGCAGGATCTCGCGCCACTGGTGCCGCACCGCGGCGACGAGCGGCCCCTGGGTGCTGGCGCGGGTGCGACCGGCCGCGCGGAACATCGGGGTCTCCTCGACCTTCAGCCGGACGTAGAGGCCGATCAGCACGAGCAGTGCGCTCGCGACGAACGGGATCCGCCATCCCCACTCCACGAAGGCCGGGCTGGTCTCGCCGACGAGGCGGTTGACGAGCAGGAAGGTTCCGCTCGACAGGGCGAAGGCGATCGCGGGACCGAGCTGGGGGAAGGCGGCGTACAGCCCGCGCTTCTGCGGCGGCGCGTACTCCGCGGCCAGCAGGGTCGCGCCCGCCCACTCCCCGCCGACCGCGAGGCCCTGGGCGAAGCGCAGCGCGACGAGCAGGATCGGCGCGGCGACGCCGATGGTGTCGGCGCTCGGCAGCAGGCCGATGAGCACCGTCGCGACCCCCATCAGCAGCAGGGTGCTGATCAGGGTCCGCTTGCGACCGAGCCGGTCGCCGAAGTGGCCGAAGAGGATCGCACCGACCGGCCGGGCCACGAACGCCACGGCGAACGTCGCGAACGACGCCACCGTGCCCGCCGCCGATCCCAGCGCGGGGAAGAAGACGGTCGGGAACACCAGCGCGGCCGCGGTGCCGTAGATGAAGAAGTCGTAGAACTCGATCGTCGTGCCGGCACAGCTCGCGAACGCGACGCGCCGCATCGGCGTGGGCGGCGACGTGGTGGGGTGCTGGGTCATGGACCGGGCCTGCCTTTCTGAGGGTGACGGACTGCGTGGCAGTGTGAGTGCCGTCACGTGGGATCCGGGACCCCCGAACGGAGGGCCACCCCCTTTCGGAGGGAGGCACGTTGCCGGTGTGATCGCCCTCACCTAGGCTCACCGGTCATGCAGCAGACCGCGGAGACGTCGTACGACGGCAGCCGGTTGCGGCGCACGCTCGCGGAGTTCCGCGCCGTGGGGCGGATGGACGTCGCGTTCGGCGGGCCGGTGCTGACCGACGGCTCGGCCGTCGAGATCACCGGCCTGTGCGGCACGCAGACGCGCGCACTCGCCAACCTGCGGGTGCGGTCGGGCGACGGGCTCGGTGGCAAGGCGCTGCTGATCAGCAAGCCGGTCTCGGTCTCGCACTACTACTCCGCGCAGGGCATCACCCACACCTACGACCGGCCGGTGCGGGCCGAGCACCTCGAGACCGTCACGGCGCTGCCGGTGGTCGTCGACCGGGTGCCCCGCATGGTCGTCTACGTCGCCAGCCGAGCGCGGGTGGGCCTCGGCGACCGGTGGTACGACGCGTTCGTGCCCCTCGTGCGCCGGCTGGAGCGAGACGTCGCCGTCGACGACGAGGTACGCCGCCGGCTCGCCCACCTCGATGCCCCGGCAGCGGCGCCCAGGGCCGGGTCCGACGCCCTCTCCCGCGGCGACATCGACGACATCGCCCGCGAGCTCACCGAGCTCGCGGCTCTCATCGACGACGAGGCGCTGCGGGCCCGGGTCGACCGGGTGCGCGACCGGGTGGAGTCCGGTAAGCCGGGGCGGGACGGCTCGCCGCGGGTCGCGCTCGCCGCTCGTGAGGTCGACGTGCTCGAGCAGGTGGCGCTGGGCCGCACCAACAAGCAGGTGGCCGCGCACCTCGGGCTCGAGGAGAGCACGGTGAAGTCCTACCTGAAGTCCGCGGCGCGCAAGCTGCACGCCACCAACCGCGTGCACGCCGTCGCGCTCGCGCGCGAGGCCGGCGTCATCTCGTAGTCGCCCGGGCGAGGCGGTCCGGCGTCGCTGTCGGTGGACCGGTGTCTACTGGTCGGCATGGATCCGGGAGAGACGGTCGCGTCGGGCACGACGATCAGCGGCGAGGACTGGTACGGCGAGGACCTCGGCAGCTGCCGCTACGAGGGCGTGCGCTTCGTCGACGTCGACCTCAGCGAGTGCAGCACCCGGGGAGCGGCGTTCGAGCAGTGCAGCTTCGTCTCGTGCCGCTTCAACTCCTCCGTCCACGAGTCGACGGCGTTCGTGGCGTGCGACTTCAGCGGCTGCAACTTCTTCGACGCCACGCTGACCGGCTGCAAGCTGACCGGCTCGGTGCTGGAGAAGTGCACGCTGCGCCCGCTGCGGGTCGCCGGCGGCCAGTGGCGCGGCGTCACCGTCCGCGGGGCGAACCTGACCAAGCTCGACCTCAACGGGCTCGATCTGAGGGAGGCCGACCTGTCGCTCTCGGACCTCTCCGGCACCGAGCTGCGCGACGCAGCGCTCAGTGGTGCGTCGCTGCGCGACACCGACCTGGGTGGCGCGGATCTCCGCGGGGCCGCGCTCGACGGCGTCGACCTCGCCGCAGCCCGGCTGCGGCGCACCCGGCTCGACCTGGCGGGCGCGGTGCGGCTCGCCGAGCTGCACGGGGCGGTGGTCGACGTGGAGCCGTGACCGCAGCGGCTCAGCCGCCGTGCATGTCCGGGTCGCGCCACTCCCGTTCGAAGGGCAGCCGCCAGGCGTACGGCGCGATCAGCTGGTGGATCTGGTTGGGGCCGTAGCTGCCCTTGCGGTAGGGCCGGATCACCGGCGGGTTCTCGAGCAGCGGCTGGGAGACCTCCCACAGTCGCTCGATGCCCTCGGCGGAGTTGAAGAGCGTCTGGTCGCCGCGCGCGACGTCGTAGATCAGCCGCTCGTAGGCCTCCAGCACGGAGCCGGCCCAGTTGGTGTCGTCCATCGCGAACTGCATCGAGAGCTTGTCGAGCTTCATCCCCGGGCCCGGGCGCTTGCCGTAGAACGACAGGGACATCTTCGCGGCGTCGGCGAGGTCGAAGGTCAGGTGGTCGGGGCCGTGGTCGCCCAGCCCGGAGTGCAGCGGGAACATCGACTTCGGTGGCTCGCGGAAGGCGATCGAGATGATCCGGGCGCCCTCGGCCAGCCGCTTGCCGGTGCGTAGGTAGAACGGCACGCCGGCCCAGCGCCAGTTGTCGATGTGGCACTTCACGGCGACGAAGGTCTCGGTGTCCGACTCGGGCTTCACGCCCTCGTGCTGGCGGTAGCCCTGATACTGCCCGCGGACCACGTCGGAGGGCTCGATCGGCAGCATCGAGCGGAACACCTTGTTCTTCTCCTCGCGGATCGCGTCGGGCGCGAGCGAGGTCGGGGGCTCCATCGCCGTGAACGCCAGCACCTGGAAGAGGTGGGTGACGACCATGTCCTTGTACGCGCCGGTGTTCTCGTAGAAGTCGGCGCGCTGCTCGATGCCGAGCTGCTCGGGCACGTCGATCTGGACGTGGTCGATGTGGTTGCGGTGCCAGATCGGCTCGAAGAGCCCGTTGCCGAAGCGGAAGGCCAGGATGTTCTGGGCCGCCTCCTTGCCGAGGAAGTGGTCGATGCGATAGATCTGCGACTCGTCGAAGACCTCGTGCAGCTTGCTGTTGAGGTCCTTCGCGCTCTGCAGGTCGACGCCGAACGGCTTCTCCATCACGATCCGGCTGCCCTCGACCAGCCCGGCCGCCTCGATCTGGCGCACCACGGCCATCGCGGCCTTCGGCGGCACGCTCAGGTAGTGCATGCGGGTGACGTCGCCGTCCCACCCGGCCTCGGCCTTCTCAACCGCGGCGCGCAGCCCCGCCGGGCCCTCGGCCCCGGGCGCCCAGTGCAGCCGCTTGGCGAACTCCGGCCACGCCTCGGTGTCGGAGTCGTCGCCGGTGAACTCGTGCATCGCCTCGTGGGCGAACTCCACGAACGACGCCGTGTCGAAGTCGTCCAGCGAGGTGCCGATCACCTGGATGTCACGCAGCAGCCCTGCCTGGAAGAGGTGCAGCAGGCCGGGGAGCAGCTTGCGACGCGACAGGTCACCCGTCGCTCCGAAGAGCACCACCGTCGTCGGTTTCACCGCCATACCTCCCAGCATGCCGTCGGCGTGTTTCACCGACGATAACCGGAGACGACATCGCGGTGGGTGGATGAGCGAACGGTGAGGCCGTACCTAGGCGCGGCGCGGACTGCCCAGCCGGGCGCCGAGCCCGTCGAGCAGCAGCGCCAGCCCGAGCTCGAAGTCGGAGCCGGTGCGCGGTTCGTCGTCGATCGCGCCGATGCTCGCCGCCTGCAGCTGGGTCTGCTCATCACTGACGTGCCCGAAGACGTAGTGCAGCAGCGCGCGGGCGCCGACAGCGGCCAGATGGGCGTCGGCCCCACCCCGGAGCAGCGCCGCCTCGAGGTCGTCGTACGGTCGCCGGGCGCCGAGACCGAGCGCGACCACCGTGGCCACCAGCTCGGCTCCGTCGCGGTAGGCGAGCATCGCGTCGCGCAGCGCACCGCAGATCGCCCGCACCTCCGCATCCCACGGGAGGTCGTCGGGACGTGGCCGCTCGCCGCGGGCGAGCAGCTCGTCGGCCACCGCGGCGAGCAGCGTCTGCTTGTTGGCGAAGTGGTGGTAGAGCGCACTGGGCTGGACGCCCAGCTCGCCGGCGAGGCGGCGCATGCTGAGGTCGCCGAGCCCGTACTGGTCGAGCACCTCGATCGCGCGGGCGACCACGTCGGTACGGCGGTAGCGCATCTCTTCCCTTCGTCTCGCTGGGTGTCCGCGGGGTGGCCCGCTTTGGCCTGACCGGCCGGTCGACCCTAACCTGAACGCTGTTCAACCTACCCGAGCCACGAGGGACGCCCGCATGGACCGCCGCTCCGCCACCACCGATGTCGCCCTGATCGCGGGGTTCGCCGCGCTGATCGCCGTCTGCGCCCTGCTGCCCAGCATCAAGACCGGTGTGGGCGTCCCGTTCTCACTGCAGACCTTCGCGGTCCTGCTCGCCGGCGCCTGCCTCGGGCCCGTCCGAGGTTTCCTCGCCGTGATGCTCTACCTGGCGGGCGGCGCTGTCGGACTGCCGATCTTCTCCGGGGGCGCGGCCGGGGCGGGTCACTTCACCGGAGTGACGGCGGGCTACCTGGTCGCGTTCCCGATCGCTGCCGCGCTGTGCGGCTTCATCGTGCAGCGCAACCGCACCCGCGCCACCGACTTCACCCTGGTCTTCACCGCCGGGTTGCTCAGCAGCTTCCTGGTGATCCACACGCTGGGACCGCTCAACCTGGCCTGGCGAGCCGACCTCTCGATCAAGGAGGCGTTCGTCTACGACGCCCAGTTCTTCCCCGGTGACATCATCAAGAACGTCGTGATGGCACTGGTCGCGACGTCGGTGCACCGCGCGTTCCCGGGACTCCTGGCTCGTCGGCGGACCGCCGTGTCGGAGGAGTCGGCGGCGGTGTGAACCGGATCGACTTCGACGGCGTCACCGTCACGGCGCCGGGCCCCGAGGGCGACGTACGGATCCTGCGGGAGACGACGCTGTCGCTGACCGAGCAGCGGATCGCGCTGATCGGGCCCAACGGCTCGGGCAAGTCGACGCTCGCGCGGCTGGTCAACGGGCTGGTCGAGCCCACCTCGGGCCGGGTCACGGTGAACGGGCTCGACGTGGCGAGGTCCGGGCGCGAGGTGCGCCGGCAGGTGGCGTTCGCGTTCACCGACCCCGCGGCCCAGCTGGTGATGCCGACGGTGATCGAGGACGTCGCGCTGTCGCTGCGGCACCAGGTGAAGGGCAAGGACGCGCGGGCGACGGCGGCCGAGCAGGTGCTCGCGTCCTACGGTCTCGGCGAGCTCGCGCATCGCAGCGTGCACACCCTCTCGGGCGGGCAGCGGCAGCTCACCGCGCTGGCCGGGGTGCTGGCGGCGTCGCCGCGGATCCTGGTGGCCGACGAGCCGACCACGCTGCTCGACCTGCGCAACGCGCGGATGGTCGAGGACCTGATCTTCGGGCTCGAGCAGCAGCTGCTGCTGGCCACCCACGACCTCGACCTCGCGCTGCGGTGCGACCGGGCGCTGCTGGTCGACGACGGTGCGGTGGTGGCCGACGGCGCGCCCGCCGAGGTGGTGGCGGACTACCGCGCCCGGGTGGCGGCGTCGTGAGCGACCTGCTCGGCGTCTATCGCCCGGGGTCGTCGGTGCTGCACCGGCTGCCGGCCGGTGGGAAGCTGGTCGGGCTCGCGGTGATCAGCGTGGTGACGGTGGCGCTCGGGTCGGTGGTGACCACCGCGGCGGTGCTGGGCCTGGCGCTCGTGCTCCTCGTGGTCGCCCGGGCCCCGGTGGGCCGGGTGCTGCGCACGATGCGCGGCCTGCTGATCATGCTCGCGCTGCTGGCGGCGTACCAGACCTGGCAGCAGGGCTGGGAGCGCGCCTTCACGGTCGTCGGCGCGCTGGTGGCGCTCATCCTGCTCGCGCACGTGCTGTCGGTGACGACGCCGGTCGACGTGATGGTCGACGCGATCACGCGGGCACTCGAGCCGCTGCGCCGGCTCGGGGTGAACCCCGATCTGGTGGCGCTGGCGTTCTCCCTGATGATCCGCGGCATCCCGCTGCTCTTCGAGATCGCCCGCGAGACCCGGCAGGCGGCGCGGGCACGCGGCCTCGACCGCAACCCCCGGGCCTTCCTCACCCCGCTGGTGATCCGGATGATCGCCCACGCCCGGATGACCGGCGACGCGCTCCATGCTCGGGGCATCGGCGACGACTGACGTCGAGGCCGGGGGTTGAATCGGGGGTTTTCGGGTGTTCAATCCGGGCTTGTTGCGAGCGACGGCCGCGAGAAACCCCGATTGAACATCCGAAACCCCCCGATTCAACCCGCCCGGCGGCCGTGCTCGACGCAGTCGGCGCTCCAGCCGGTCGGCGTGACCTGGACCTTCATCCGGCGGCGGCAGCGCGAGCAGAAGCGAGGCGGCTCCAGGGCGAGGAGGCGCTCACAGACCGAGTGGTCGCGGGCGTCGTACGGCTCGCCGCAGTGGCCGCAGTACGTCGTACTCATCGGTGCCGACACTCCGAGGTTGTCCGGCACTCGCTGACCATGTCAGGCGTTGCAACGCCGGACATGGTCAGCGATCCCCGGTCGACCGGGGATCGCTGCAGCACCCTCACAGCGTCTTCGCCAGCTCGCGGATCGGCATCTCGAGCTCCGACAGCAGGCCCAGGTCCTCCTCGGGATCGCGGCCGAGGGTGGTCAGGTAGTTGCCGACGATGACCGCGTTGATGCCACCGAGCAGACCGTCACGGGTGCCGAGGTCGCCGAGGGTGAGCTCGCGGCCGCCGGCGTAGCGCAGGATCGTGCGCGGCATGGCGAGCCGGAAGGCGGCGATGGTGCGCAGGGCGTCGGACGACTCCATCGGGGGCAGGTCACCGAACGGGGTGCCGGGCCGCGGGTTGAGGAAGTTGAGCGGCACCTCGTGCGGGTCGAGCTCGGCGAGCTGGGCGGCGAGCTCGGCGCGCTGCTCGAGGGTCTCCCCCATGCCGACCAGGCCGCCGCAGCACAGCTCCATGCCGGCCTCGCGCACCATGGTGCAGGTCTCCCAGCGCTCCTCGAAGGAGTGGGTGGTCACCACGTCCGGGAAGTAGGACCGCGCCGCCTCGAGGTTGTGGTTGTAGCGGTGCACGCCGATCGCGGCCAGCTCGTCGACCTGCGCCTGGGTGAGCATGCCGAGCGAGCAGGCGACGTTGATGTCGACGGCGTCGTGGATCGCCTTCACGCCGTCGCGGACCTGTGACATCAGCCGCTCGTCCGGGCCCCGCACCGCGGCCACGATGCAGAACTCGGTCGCCCCCGTCGCCGCGGTCTGCACCGCCGCCTCGACCAGCTGCGGGATGTCCAGCCACACCGAGCGCACCGGCGAGGTGAACTGCCCCGACTGGCTGCAGAAGTGGCAGTCCTCGGGACAGCCGCCGGTCTTGAGGCTGATGATGCCCTCGACCTCGACCTCGGGCCCGCAGTGCTTCATCCGTACGGCGTGGGCCAGGTCGAGCAGCTCGGGGATCCGGTCGTCGGGCTGCTGCAGCACCTCGACCAGGTCGTCGTAGGGCAGTCCGTCTCCCGCGTCGAGGACGGTGGTCCGGGCTCGCTCGATGATGTCGCTCACGAACGGCACTGTAACCCATGACCTGAACACCGTTCAGAACACCGTTCAGGATTCGGCTAGAGTGCGGTGCGATGAGCATCGGACCGACCCGGGAAGCGCTCGACCACGACCGTGCGCACCTGTGGCACCCGTACACGTCGATGACCGACCCCACCCCGGTGCGGATGGTCACCGGCGCCGAGGGCGCGCGCCTGCGGATCGCGACCGACGCGGACACGGAGGTGGAGGTCGTCGACGGCATGTCGTCCTGGTGGGCGGCGATCCACGGCTACCGCCACCCGGTGCTCGACGCCGCGCTGCGCGAGCAGGTGGACGACTTCGCGCACGTGATGTTCGGCGGGCTCACCCACGAGCCGGCGGTCCGGCTCGCGCGACGCCTCGTCGAGATCACCCCGCCCGGCCTGGAGCACGTCTTCCTCGCCGACTCCGGCTCGGTGAGCGTGGAGGTCGCGCTGAAGATGGCGCTGCAGCATCAGCGGGGCCGCGGCCGGCCCGAGCGCACCCGGATGCTCACCGTCCGCGGCGGCTATCACGGCGACACCTTCGACTGCATGAGCGTCACCGACCCGGTGGGCGGGATGCACGCGATGTGGGCCGGGCTGCTGCCGGAGCAGGTGTTCGGTCCCCGGCCGCCGGGTCTCGATACGCCCGCGGCTCGTCCCTCGCCGCGGGCTACTCGACCGACGAGCGTCGAGGAGTGGGCCGCCGAGATGCGGACGCTCGCCGCCCGGCACACCGACGAGCTCGCGGGCATCATCGTCGAGCCGCTGCTGCAGGGCGCGGGCGGGATGCATCCCTATCCGGTCGCCTGCCTGCAGGTGCTCCGCGAGATCGCCGACGAGCACGACCTGGTGCTGATCCTCGACGAGATCGCCACCGGCTTCGGCCGCACCGGGACCCTCTTCGCCTGCGAGGCGGCCGGCGTCGTCCCCGACATCCTCTGTCTCGGCAAGGCGCTCTCCGGTGGCTACCTCACGCTCGCCGCAGCCCTCACCACACCCGAGATCGCCCGGGGCATCGCGGCCAGCGAGTCCGGCGTGCTGATGCACGGCCCGACCTTCATGGGCAACCCGCTCGCGTGCTCGGTCGCACTGGCCAGCATCGACCTGCTGCTCTCCCACGACTGGCAGGACACCGTCCGCCGGATCAACCAGCGGCTGACCCTCGGCCTGGCTCCCCTGCGCGGCTGCGACGGGGTGGCCGACGTCCGCACCATCGGCGCGGTCGGCGTCGTCCAGCTCGACCATCCCGTCGACGTGGTCGCCGCGACCGACGCGGCCCTGGCGGCGGGCGTGTGGCTGCGCCCCTTCCGCGACCTGGTCTACACGATGCCGCCGTACGTCGTCTCCGACGACGAGCTGGACCGGGTCGTCGCCGGCGTGACCGCGGCGGTGACCGCGTGAGCGCGAGGCGCCCGCGCAGGTACGCCGAGGAACGAGGCATGCCGGAGCGAGGCACCGCAGCGCCGGAGCAGATCGGAAACCGGATGAGCACCTGGCACGACTGGCTCGCCACCGAGGCCGCCGCCCGCGAGGACGCCGGGTTGGTACGACGCCTCACCCCCCGCCCCGCGGACGACCTGACGATCGATCTCGCCGGCAACGACTACCTCGGGCTCGCCCGCGACCCGGCGGTCCGACGCGCGGCCGCCGACGCGGCGCGGACCTGGGGCGCCGGCGCCGGTGCCTCGCGCCTGGTCACCGGGACGCTCGGCATCCATGCCGATCTGGAGTCGGCCCTCGCCGCCTACCTGGGCCAGCCGTCGTGCCTGGTGCTCTCCAGCGGCTACGCCGCCAACCTCGCGGTGGTCACGGCCCTCGCCGACCGGAGCGCGCACGTCGTCTCCGACGCGCACGTCCACGCCTCGCTGGTCGACGCCTGCCGACTCTCCGGCGCTGCGAAGACGATCGTGCCGCACAACGACGTCGACGCCGTACGACGCGCGCTGGCCGGCAGCGGCGGCCGCACGCTGGTGCTCGCCGAGTCGGTCTACTCCGTGCTGGGTGACGCCGCGCCGCTGGCCGAGCTGGCCGCGCTCTGCGAGGAGTACGACGCGCTCCTCGTGGTCGACGAGGCCCACGGGATCGGCGTTCATCGCGCGGGGCTGGTCGCTGAGCAGGGCCTGGCCGGGCTCCCCCACGTCCTCGTCACCGCGACGCTGTCCAAGGCGCTCGGCAGCCAGGGCGGCGCCGTCCTCGGCCCGGCCGCCGTCCGCGAGCACCTGGTCAACCGGGCCCGGCCGTTCATCTTCGACACCGCGCTGGCGCCGGCGGCCGCCGGCGGGGCACTCGCCGCGGTGCACCGGGTCTGCGCCCACCCGGAGCTGTCCGTCCTCGTCCACGACCGCGTGCGCGAGCTCGCCGACGCGCTCGGCGTGGTCGCGCCCGACGGCGCCGTGCTCTCGGTGCCGATGCCGTCACCGGAGGCCGCCGTGGCCGCCCGTGCCGCCGCAGCCGAGCGCGGGGTGCGCATCGGCTGCTTCCGCCCGCCGTCGGTGCCGGACGGGATCTCCCGCCTGCGCATCACCGTCAGCGCCGGCGTGACCGACAGCGACTGGCGCCGAGCGATCGACGTCCTCACCGCGATCGTGAAGGAGCACCAGTGAGGCGAGCGCCCGCGAAGCGCGTCATCGTGGTCACCGGCACCGACACGGGCGTCGGCAAGACCGTCGCGACCGCGGCCCTGGCCGTCACCAGCACCGGGCAGGTGACGGTGGTGAAGCCGGTGCAGACCGGCATCGTCGACGGCGCCCCCGGCGACGCCGAGACCGTCCATCGGCTCAGCGGTGCCGCGGTGCAGGAGTACACCGCACTGGACGACCCGCTCGCCCCCGACTCCGCGGCGCGACGCCAAGGGGTGCGGGTGCCGCCGGTGACCGAGTACGCCGACCGGATCCGGGTGCTCACCGAGTTCCACGACACCGTCATCGTGGAGGGTGCCGGCGGGCTGCTCGTCCGGCTCGACACCGACGGCGGCACCCTGCTGGACCTGGCCGCCGAGCTCCACGAGACGCTCCCCGACGTCGACGTCGAGGTGGTGGTCGTCTGCCGCGCCGGCCTCGGCACGCTCAACCACGCCGAGCTCACGGTCGCTGCCCTGCGAGCGCGCGGCCTCGAGCCCGCGGGGCTGGTGATCGGCTCCTGGCCGGCCGACCCGGGGCTGGCCGAGACCTGCAACCGCGACGACCTCCCCCGGGTCACCGGCGTGCCGGTGGCCGCCGTCCTGCCCGCGGAGGCCGGCGCGCTACCGCGTGAGGAGTTCCTCGTCCGGGCAGCCACCTGGTTCGGCTGATCCGCCGCCGGGCCGGTCCTCCCCCGGTGCCGGGTGCAGCACCGACCCACCGAGTGTCACCGACGGCAGGAGAACCCGCCGCCAGAACCTGCGGTGGGTGTCACTCGGTGCTCGGCAGCGGGGCGCGATGGGTCTCCTCCTGTGCCAGCGGCTGCATGAACGACCACAGCCCGCCCTCGCTGTCGCGGGCGCCGTACTCCCGCACGCCGTAGGGCATCTCGGTCGGCTCGTAGACGATCTCGGCGCCCGCGTCCCGCACCCGCGCGTGATGGGTGTCGACGTCGTCGACATCGACCGCCATGCAGTGGGTCGCCGCGCCGAGCGTCGCCGGGGACGCCAGCCCGAACTCCGGCGCCTCCCGATGCATCCAGATCACCCCGTCGCCGGCGTACACCTCGCCGTGCACCACGACGCCCTCGCCGTCGCGCTCCAGGTCACCGGCGGCGAAGCCGAACACCTCGACCAGGTGCCGCTGCGCGGCCTCGATGTCGGCGTAGACCAGCAGCGTCAGCCGACGGGTCAGCACCGCCTCGGCGTCGGGCAACCCGTCGAGCACCCCGACCAGCTCGGCGTCCTGAGGCGCATCGCCACCCATCAGCCGCTCCTCGACCGCACGGACCCGTTCCCGCTGCCGGCTCAGTGCGGCGACGCGAGCGTCGAGCTCGGCCAGGTGCCGTGTGGTGAGGGCGAGCAGGTCGGCGCCGTCCGGGTCGACCTCGGCGACCGGCGTGCCGAGCTCGCGCAGCAGCCGGACCCGGTAGAGCCGCTCGACGTCGGCCGCGTCGTACCGGCGACGTCCGGCGCTGTCCCGGTCGGGGGCGAGGAGCCCGAGCTCCTCGTAGTACCGCAAGGTGCGCTCGGTGACGCCGGTACGACGCGCCACCTCACCGATCGTGTGGTCCATGCCCCATGACGTTAGGACCTCACGTCACGTGAGGTGCAAGCCCCGATCTCCTACTCGTGCGGGTTGGGCACGAAGGGCCCGCGCTCCCTGATGGTGTCGGCGGGCTCCGTGCTCCGCGTGAACAGCGAGCCGTCCGCCGCGGCGGTGAGCAGGCTCATGCCGGCCACGTAGGTCTGCTTCGCGATGTAGCCGCGGGACTTCTGCCCGATGCCACCACGGGCCTCGTAGAGCACCGACCCCGATCCCAGCAGCCCGTAGGCGTTGCGAGCGATGCCGGGCGTCGTCGTGCCGGGATAGCGGGTGATGTTGGCGTAGCCGACGCGGTCCAGGCTGACCAGCATCTCCGACACCACCCGCTTCGAGAGGGTGACGGTCTCCTCGAACTCCTCGGAGATCCCGAGCCGCTCCGCCTCCTCGGTGGCGTTGGGCCACATCACCGAGCCGGTGATCATCCGGTCGTCGTCGTCGACGTAGGTGCCCTGGTGGTGGAAGTCGACGGCGAACTCGGGCTGCCGCTCGTCCCAGAGGAGCCGCATCGCGACCGCCTCCGGCACCGGGTTGTCGCTGTCGGCGCCGGGCTGGTACGGGTGGTCGTAGGCGCTCTCGGTGTAGGAGTGGTAGCGGTTGATGTCATAGCCGCGGCCGTCGGCGTAGAACTCGCAGAAGGCCGGGCACGAGGTGTCGAAGTTCTGGCGCCAGGGCGTGGTGTTGCCGGCGAGATCGACGACGTCGGCGTCGAAGCCGTCGACGTTGACCCGCGGCACGATGGTCACGGTGAGCTCCTCGCGGATCTCCCGGGCGGCCACGGAGCTGCCGGCGAGCGCGCGGGCGACCTCGACCATCGCGGTGCTGACGACGAACTCGTTGCCGTGCTGGTTGGCGATGAACATCACCGGCGTCGGCCCGTCGCCGACGGTGACGACCGGGATCTCGCGACCCGTGTTGGACGGCAGCGGGGCCGGCTCGAGCGTGACGGCGCCCTTGGCGCGGTGCTCGATCGACTCCAGCGTGCTCCAGAGCTGGTCGTAGCCGTGGATCGAGCTGAGGCTCTGCTGGTCGGCTGCCGGCCACGGCCCGTTGGGCTTCGTGTCCGGATCGGCCTGCGACGGTGCGCTCAGCAGAAGGGGGACGGCGATCGCGGATGCCGCCGCGGCGGCGAGGAGACGCTTCTTCATGGGGGGACACCTCCCGAATAGGTGACAGTCTGCTCAGTCACCCACGTCCGACGGCCCCCGTCAACGGATACGGACCGGTAACGACGTGGCCGGATCCGGTCACCCGGATCCGGCCACGCCGTTTTCCTGTCCCCGGACTAGCTCGTGCCCTTGGCCTTCCCCGTGCCGGTGAGCCGGAACTCGTACGGCGCGTCGAAGACGCTCAGGTCACCGGTGGGCTGGTTGGACACGATCGCGGTGATCGTGTCCTGGCCGCCGAGGCACTGGGTGTCGAACCCGGTGGCCTCGATCTCGGCACCCTCGAAGCGGTAGACGTGCACGTCACCGTCGACGATCTCGCCCTCGGTGTCGGCGCCCGGCGTGATGTCGCACGTCGCGGCCACCTGCACCATCCAGTGGTTGCTCTGGGTGGCGGTGGTGTCGACCCACGAGTCCGACGTGACCGAGGCCGACGCTCCGTCGACCTGCACCGCGTCGACGAACCAGCCGGTGTCGAGGTAGGCGGCGTCGGTGGAGTAGCGGAACCGGACGTCGGTGGTGCCGGCCGGCAGCGCCGCCTCGGCGTCGATGTAGGCCGGCTCGTCGACGAAGTACGCACCGCCCGAGGTGCCGGTGATGCCGTTGCCCTCCTCGTTGTTGCCGTGCGGGTCGTCGTCGGTCGTGATGACCTCGCCGCCCGAGGTGACCGGCACCGTCTGCCACGCGCCGTCGACCTGGGCCTCGACGAAGCCGTAGTCCCAGCCCTCCTCGATGAAGTGCCACGAGGCGAAGCTCAGCGTGTCGCCCCCGGAGTAGTCGACGTCCAGGACGTGGTCGGCCTGGCTCTCGTAACCGCCCCACCGGTGGGTCTCGCCCTCGTACGGCGCGATCTGGGTGCTCGGCGTGCCGGAGAAGTCGATCTCGAAGTTCGGCCCCGGGTTGCGGAACGTCTCGTAGGAGAGCCCGTAGGGCAGCGCGGTCTGCTCCGGGACGTTGGGCTTCCTGCCCCACTTCTGCGGGTTCATGTTGCCCTGGTACTGCCCGCGGCCGTCGTAGTAGACCTCGTTGGCCCAGTCGACGGTGAGGCCGCCGAGGTCGGCCTGCATGTCGATCGCCTTGACGTCGAACAGGTCGGTGCCCTCGACGTCGAGGTCGATCGCGACCGCCCAGTTGGCGAAGACCTCGGCGAAGTCCGGCACGGAGGCACCGGTCTCGGCGTTGAAGTCCTCGATCGCCGCCTGCACGCCGTCGACGCCGTTGCCCTGCTCGGCGAAGATCTTCTTGATCAGCAGGTCGCCCCCGGCGGCGTCGTACTCCTTGTCCGGCTCGAAGGTGCCGTCACCGTTGCCGCCGGCCTGCTCCCACAGGTACTGGAAGAACGTGTACGACGCGCCGTAGTCCTGCAGGCCGCCGCCCCACTTGGTCAGCGAGGTCTCGCGGTGGAAGACCTGGTGGTAGTACGTGTGTCCCTCGTTGATCCCCAGGTCGTTGAGGAAGATCGCGAAGTCCGCGAGTCCCTCGTCGACCCAGGAGAGCTCACCGGCGTCGGAGTAGTTCATCAGCAGGTGCTCGACCTCGTGCGCGGCCGTGCCCTGGTACTGCTCGAGGCGCTCGGACCACTGGTAGGAGTCGACCGTGACGACGTTGATGCCGTACTCCTCGAGCAGGTCGGGAGCGAAGTAGCCGGCGGTGTAGGTGGTCTCGGCGCAGTCGTAGAACCCGTCGTCCGGCACGTTGTAGGCCAGCAGCACGAACGGTGCGTCGCTGCCGATCGGCCCGAAGTGCGCCTCGTCGACGGAGATGATCGACTCCAGCGAGTCACCCATCTCCTGGACCTGCTCCGGCGTGATCACGTGCTCGTCGCCGTCGACGCACGGCTCGGCGTCGTCACCCGGCGTGGGGTCCCAGCCCTGGGTCAGGCCCGGGACCGGGGACTCGGCCGTCGCGTCGGCGGAGTCCTCCCAACCGGCGGGGGCGTAGATGTAGACGTCGCGCCCGGTCGCGGTGGTGGTCTCGAACGCCTTGGCGAAGTCCAGGTCGAAGTCGCCACCGGCACCGGAGTCGTTGAGACCCAGGGTGATGAGGTCGTCCCCCACCTCCCAGTCGTCGGCGGCGGCGCTCCCCGGCACGCCGGCCATGAGGCCGGTCGCGAGCAGGGCGGCGGAGGCGAGGCCGAGGCCTCTGAGCTTCCTCATCGTGGAGGTGTCCCTTTCGGTCGACGACACGTCAGGACCCCTGCCGAGTCAGGGAACGTGCGTCCCCGAGAGACGTCGGGCACCGAGGTCCGATTCCGCCGGGACGCTAGCGGAATCCGGGAGCAGATCACCAGATCGTTGCGCATCGTGATCGTTTCGCAACAAATGTTCTCGTCCGCGCGGGCCTGATGGCCCGAGGGTCACCACCCCGGCGGGCGCCGGTCGTGCCACGGCGCCGCCGCCTCGACCTGTGCGGCCAGCGAGAGCAGCAGCTCCTCCTCGGCGGGCCGTCCCGCCAGCATCATGCCGACCGGCAGCCCGCCGGCGCTCTGGTGCAGCGGAAGCGACACCGCCGGCATCCCGGTGACGTTCCACGCCGAGGTCCACGGCGTGAAGCGCGTCTGGGCCGCGAAGTCCGCCGCCGGGTCGGCGTCGTCGCGCAGCGCCCCCACCGGCAGCGGCGGTGTCGCGAGGGTCGGGGTGAGGATCGCGTCGTACGGCGCCAGCGCGACGAGCGCCTCGGCGGCGAAGCGTCGCAGCGCCCCGATCGCGAGCCCGAACTCCGGGCCGCTCACCGCCTCGCCCCGCTCCCCCAGCCACCGGGTCAGCGGCCGGATCAGTGCGCGACGCTCCGGGGGCAGCGGGGTCACCGACAGCGCCGTCAGCACCGACCAGCAGGTCTCGAAGACCGGCACCGCGTCCTTCGGGAGCGGCACCGGCACGTCCTCCACGGCATGGCCCAGGGCGGCCAGCAGCCGGGTGGTCGCGTCGAACGCCGAGCGCACCTCGGCGTCGACCTCGACGTCGGCGATGATCGGCTCGACGAAGGCGCCGATGCGCAGCCGCCCCGGCTCCGGGCGTCGGGCCGCGGCCAGGAACGTGCCCTCCGGCGGGGGCGCCCAGGACGGGTCGCCCTGCCGGCGACCGGCCTGGACGTCCAGCATCGCGGCGGCGTCGGCCACCGTGCGGGCGAGCGAGCCCGAGGTGGCCAGCCCGATCGGGTCGCCGTACATCGGGAAGCCGCTGATCCGGCCGCGGGTGGGCTTGAGACCGACCAGGCCGCAGCAGGACGCCGGGATCCGGATCGAGCCGCCGCCGTCGGACCCCTGGGCGACCGGGACCAGCCCCGCCGCGACCGCGGCGGCTGCTCCTCCCGAGGATCCCCCGGCCATCCGGGTGCGGTCCCACGGCGTCACCGCGGGCGGCCGCCCCTCGGGCTCGGTGTAGCAGGGCGAGCCGAACTCCGGCGTGCTCGTCTTGCCGAGGCTGACCATCCCGGCCTCCTCGATCGCGAGCGTGACCGCGTCGGAGGTGGTGGGCACGTGGCCGGCGAACGCCGCCGAGCCGAACTCCGTGGGCACGCCCGCCGTCAGGTTGAGGTCCTTGATCGCGGTCGGTACGCCGGCCAGCGGCGAGGCGCCCGCACCGACCGGGCCGATCGCCGCCACCTCGTGGGCGCGCCGTCGGGCAAGGTCGGGGTCCAGACGCACGAACGCGCCGACGTCGTCGAGACGTGCGGCGCGTTCGAGATAGTGGTCGGTGAGCTCCGTCGGGCTCACCTCACCGGTGCGGACGAGCTCTCCCTGCTCCAGGGCGGTCAGGTCGTGGAGTTCGGTCACGTCCCGAGGCTATCGGTGGTGGGGCACGGTGGTTGAGGTGCGAGCCTCGAGGCCACCGTCACGCAGCGGCGGTCTCCGGCTCGAAGTCGACGAGCGTGGCGATCGCGTGCTGCAGCTTGGTCTGGACCGCCTCGTCGGCGAAGACGTCGACCTCGACGGCGGACTGGGACACGGTGACGTCCTCGACGACCACGGCACCGGCGATCCGCGCCGAGTGCAGGGTGTGCTCGTGGGCCCACTTGCCGCCGTACGGCGTGGGGGTGGTGCCGACGACGCCGAGCGGCTTGCCGACCAGCGCGCCGGCGCCGTAGGGCCGCGAGAGCCAGTCGATCGCGTTGTTGAGCACGGCCGGCATGGTGCCGTTGTACTCGGGCGTCACCACGAGTACCCGGTCGGCGTCGGCGACTCGGGACCGCAGGGCGGCGGCCGCCTCGGGCACGGTATCGGCGTCGATGTCCTCGTTGTAGAACGGGATGCGGTCGAGGCCGTCGACGATGTCGACGGTGACGGCGCCGGGCGCCTGGTCGCGCAGCTGCTCGGCGAGCCGGCGGTTGACGGAGCCGGCGCGGAGGCTCCCGACGAGCACGGCGATACGGGCGGTCTTCTCAGAGATCGTTGCGGTCATGGGCGTCTAAACGGACCACAGTCCGCTTCTATTCCACGCCTGCGGAGACGATTTCCCGGGCGGCTGTCGGCGCGGCCTCGTAGGGTGATCGCCGTCATGACCGAGCCACTGCCCCTCCTCACCTCACCCGCCGTCGAGCGCCGCGACGCCGCGCGCAACCGGGAGGCGCTGCTGCGGGCGGCGATCGAGCTGGTCGAGGAGCACGGTGTCGACGGCGTCACCACCGACGCCGTCGCCGAGCGCGCCGGCGTGGGCAAGGGCACGGTCTTCCGCCGCTTCGAGTCGCGCGCCGGCCTGATGGGAGCGGTCCTCGACGTGTCCGAGCGGGACTGGCAGGCAGCCGTGATGTCGGGCCCGCCGCCGCTGGGCCCCGGGGCGCCGCCGATGGAGCGGCTGCTGGCCTTCGGCGCTGCCCGGCTCCGGCTCAACATGCGTCACGCCGCCCTGATCGAGGCGGCCGGCAACCCCGGCGCCACCAACCTCGACGTGCTCTCCTTCGCCACGATGCACGTGCGGATGCTGCTCACCGAGCTCGAGGTGCAGGGCGATCTCGCCTACCTCGCGACCGCCCTGGTGGCGCCGCTCGAGCTCATCGCGCGCCGTGACCGGCAGCTGCCGGAGGAGACCCTCGAGCGGCTCCGGGCCGGCTGGGCCGACCTGGCGCGTCGCGTCGTCAGCGGGTGAGGTCGCGCCACTCCCGGTCGAGCATCGCGAAGTCGATCTCCGTGCTCCACGCGCCCTTGAACCACTCGTTCTCCACCAGCACCGCCTCCTGCCGCAGGCCGAGTCGCTGCAGCACCCGGGCCGACGCCGGGTTGCGCTCGTCGATGCGCGCGATCACCCGGCGCAGGCCGAGCCCGTCGAAGGCCAGCCCCAGCATCGCCCGAGCGGCCTCGGTGGCATAGCCGTGGCCCTGGTGGTCCGGGTGGAGGACGTAGCCGATCTCGCCGCTGCGGTGCTCCGCCGAGTGCCAGAAGAGGATCGTGTCGCCCACCAGCTCGCCGGTGTCGCGGCGTACGACGGCCAGCGACAGGTGCTGCCCGGCGGCCTCGAGCACCGATCGGGTCCGCTCCGGGTCGGCGAGCAGCTCCTTGATCGACTCCGGGGTCGCCGGCTCCGGCGGGATGTAGGCGCACACGTCGGGGCGCGAGCGGTAGTCGAGCATCGCGTCGTGGTCGGACTGCTCGAGCGGGCGCAGCAGCAGCCGCTCGGTCTCGACGGGGTACGACGGAGCCAGGGCGGGTCGGGTCACGACGACAGAATCTATCGGGGCCGGCCTCGTCGCAGCGTCTCGAGACCGTCTCGCACAGTCCTGCGCGGCCCGGTGACCGGGATCGTCACAAGAGAAATCGTCGGGTTACTCCCCAGTATCCGACGATTACTCTTGTGACGATGTTGCCCGCGCGCGCTCAGACCACGTGGTGACGCACCAGCCCGTAGTTGAAGCTGTCGGTCAGCGCCTCGAAGGCCGCCTCGATCACGTTGGCCCCCACGCCGACGGTCACCCAGGACGACTCGCCGTCGCTGGTCTCGATCAGCACCCGGGTGATGGCGTCGGTGCCGTGGCCCTGGTCGAGGATGCGCACCTTGAAGTCGATCAGCTCGAACTTCGCGATGTCGGGATAGGCCTGCACCACGGCCGAGCGCAGCGCCTGGTCGAGCGCGTTGACCGGGCCGTTGCCCTCCCCGGTGACGACGTAGCGCACGCCGGCCGCGCGCAGCTTGACCGTCGCCTCCGAGACCGCCTCCTCGTCGGGCTCGGCGTGGGTCAGCGTCTCGGTGATCACCCGCCACGACTCGACGTCGAAGTACGACGGACGCTGCCCCTCCACCTGCTCGAGCAGCAGCAGCTCGAACGACGCGTCGGCCGCCTCGAAGGTGTAGCCGCGCGACTCCATGTCCTTGACCCGCTCGGTGATGCTCGAGACGAGGTCACGGTCCTCGGAGAGGTCGAAGCCCAGCTCCTTGCCCTTGAGCTCGATCGAGGCACGGCCGGCCATCTCCGAGACCAGCAGCCGCATGTCGTTGCCGACGCCCGCGGGGTCCATGTGCTGGTAGAGGTCGGGGTCCACCTTGATCGCGCTCGCGTGCAGCCCGGCCTTGTGGGCGAACGCCGAGGCGCCGACGTAGGGCTGGCGGGCCGCCGGCGGCACGTTGGTCACCTCCGCCACCGCGTGGGCGATCCGAGTGGCCTCCTGCAGCAGTCCCGGCGGCAGCACCTGACGGTCGAGCTTGAGCTGCAGGTTGGCGACCACGTTGACCAGGTCCGCGTTGCCGGTGCGCTCGCCGTAGCCGTTGATGCAGCCCTGCACGTGGCTCGCGCCGGCGTCGATCGCCGCCAGCGAGTTGGCCACCGCACAGCCGGAGTCGTTGTGGGCGTGGATGCCGACCCGCACGCCGGTGGTGTCGATGACGTCGTGGACCACGTCGGAGACCCAGGTCGGCAGCATGCCACCGTTGGTGTCGCACAGCGCGATCACCTCGGCGCCGGCCTCGTAGGCCGTGCGCAGCACCTCCAGGGCGTAGTCGCGGTTGTCGCGGTAGCCGTCGAAGAAGTGCTCGGCGTCGAGGAAGACCTGCTGGCCCTCGGCAGTCAGGTGGGCGACGGTGTCGCGGACCATCGCGAGGTTCTCCTCGAGCGTGGTGCGCAGCGCCTTCGCGACGTGCTGGTCGTGCGACTTGGCCACCAGCGTGACCACGCCCGCGCCGCTGTCACGCAGCGCTGCGACCATCGGGTCGTCGGCCGCCGCCACACCGGCGCGGCGGGTGGAGCCGAACGCCGCGAGCTTCGCGTGACGCAGGTCGAGCTCGCTGCTCGCCCGGCGGAAGAACTCGGTGTCCTTGGGGTTGGACCCCGGCCAGCCGCCCTCGATGTAGCCGACGCCCAGGCCGTCGAGCTGCCGCGCGATCGACAGCTTGTCGGCGACGGAGAGGTTGAGGCCCTCCTGCTGGGCCCCGTCGCGCAGCGTGGTGTCGTAGACGTGGAACGCCCCGTGGAGGTCCGGTGCGGTGGTGTTCATCGGGATCGCTGGTCCTTCGGTGGTTGGGTGCGAGGAGCGCCGGCGACGAGGCTCGTCACCCGGGCAAAAGAAAAACCTCTCGGGAACGAGAGGTTGGCGCGTCGGGCGGGAGCTCGACGCGCTAGATAATGATGATGGTGGTACGGGCCACACGGTCATGGTGCCACATCAGCGCCACCCGCGGCACCGCGTCCGCGATCCGATCCGAGAGGAGCACCATGCCGTCGTGGTGGTCGATCCGCTCCCGCAACTCCGTCCTGAGCGTCGCGAGCGCCGAGTCCCTGCTCTCGGTCGGCTCCACCGGGTCGGTGCTGTCGATCGGCTCGGCCGGCTCGTTCGCGAGCGTCGGGTCGCTCGGATCGGCCATGTCGGTGGCGTCGGCCGGGTCGTTCCAGTCCCGTGCGTCGTTGCTGTCCGGTCAGTCCGACGGCGCGGTGCTCGCCTGGCAGGTCTCCGAGCCGCGCCGCCGCTGGCTCCTGATCGGTGTCGCTGCCGGCGCGGCGACCGCGTCGGCCGGGCTCACCTGGTGGCTGCTCGGGCGCCGGGGGCCGGTCAGCCGCTGAACGGCGGCCCGCCCGCCGGCGCCCACGCGACGCCGTTGGCCAGCACGACCAGGCCCAGCAGCACCGCGGCGGCGAGCAGCACGCCGCACCACACCAGCCACAGCAGCGGCCGGCGCGCGACGGGGTAGGCCACCCGGGAGACCGGCCCGCGGAACCGGCCGGCGCCCGGGCCCGACCAGAGCGCGATCCCCAGCGCGGTGCCGCTGACGAACAGCGTCTCCGCAGCCCCCAGAGCGAGGGCGTAGCAGACCAGCCCGGCGGCCAGCCCGAGTCCCGCGCTCCACAACACCAGCAGCAGCGTGCCGGTGATCCCCCGGAGCACGTGCCACGGCGTGGTCAGCACGAACCGCGGCGCGTCGTACCACTTGCGGCCGCGGAGCGTACGGCGCTGCGCGGTCGCCGTCGCCGCGAGCGACGTGCTGCGCAGCAACCACACGCCGCTGACCACCGCGAGCGCCGTGAGCCAGGGAGCAGCCGCCGCGGCCGCCCCGATCACCACGCCGCCGAGGCCGATCAGCACGCCGCGACGAGAGCGTTCCAGCCACCCCACCCGCGACGAGTAGAGGCGCTCGTCCCACTCCCGCTCCCACTGCTGGACCGCCGGTGAGTCCTGCACGGATGAGCGGGGCGGGGGGCTCCCGGGGGTGCCGTCGGTCGGCATCCGACGGGTGTGCGGCGGGCCGGTCTCGGTCGGCGCCGCGGGAGGGTGCGGGGGCGGATCCGAGGGTTGCTTCGCGGGCAGCTCCGGGGACGGTGGGGAGACCGTGGCGGCCGCCGCGATCGCGAGCGGGAGCGTGAAGTCGTCGTCCTCCCCCGCCCCGACGACCGGCGGCGGCACCGGAGCGAGATCGGGCCGCGTGCTGAGCGGGCGCAGCCAGTCGAGGACCTCCCGCACCGTCGGCCGCGCGAGCGGGTCCGGGTCGAGGGCGGCCCCCACGACGTCCGCCAACGGCCCGCTCATCCCGGCGAGGTCGTGCTCGCCGCGGCGGGTGCGGTCCATGATGGCCATCGACGGACCCCGGCCGTACGGCGCCCGGCCGGTCGCCGCCCAGGCAACGGTCGCCGCCCACGCGTGGACATCGACCGCCGGGGTGGGGTCGTCGCCGTACAGGATCTCGGGCGCGAGATAGCCCGGCGTGCCGAGCAGCCAGCCGGTCTGGGTGAGCCGCGGGTCGTCGGCGACCCGGGCGAGCCCGAAGTCGATCAGGATCGGCGTACGCCCCTCCATGAGCACATTGGCGGGCTTGACGTCGCGGTGCAGCACGTCCGCGGCGTGCACGGCGGCGATCCCCTCGGCGAGACAGCCCGCCAGCCACAGCAGATCGCGGCCCTCGATCGGCCCCTCGTCGGTGACGTGGTGGTGCAGTGACAAGCCGGGCACGTAGCGGGTGACGACGTAGGGGATCTCCGCCCACGGGTCGGCGTCGAGCATCTCCGCGACCCACGGGCTGCGCACCCGCTGCAGCGAGGCGATCTCCCGAGCCAGCCGCGCCCGCGCCTCGTCGTCGCCGACGATGTGGGGCCGCAGCACCTTGAGCGCCACCCGGCGCCCGTCGGGGCTGCGGGCGAGGTGGACCAGGCCCATCCCACCCTCGCCGAGCAGGGTGAGGAGCGTGTAGTCGCCCACCTGTGGCGGCGCCTCCCCCGGGTGTGTCGTCACACCACGAGGTTACCGAGCGTCGGCCCATTCAGCATCGATCCACCGATGCACGCTCAGCGGGCATCGCGAGCATCGAGCTCGGCGAGCAGCCGCTTCGGGGCGACCAGCCGGTAGGAGGCGTCGGCGAGCTCGGCGATCTCGCCCCAGTCGACGTCCGGGCTGTCGAGGTCGATCGCGCGGCCGCCGTACGGACCGTAGTAGGCGGGGACGAAGAACCGCTCGTCGTGGTCGATCGCCGGCAGGTCCACCGGGTCGGGAGTGAAGATGAACGCGCTCGGGACCTGCCGATGCTCCCCCGGCCGCAGCTTCTCCGAGCCACCGAACGCCGCGAAGATCTTGCCGGCGCGGAAGGTCGGGCGGCCGTGGGAGATCCGCTCCTCCACCCCGGGCAGGGCGTGGCAGATCTCGCGCAGCTCCGCGAGCCCGGGATCGTCGTCGCTGAACATGATCGGGTGCGCCATGGCCTCAGTGAACCAGCGAGGACCGACGCTGGACTCATATCAGTTTATTCTGATATAAGTAGCCCATGAGATCCTTCAGTCCCGCCGACCACCTGGGCGCGGTGTCGCGCGCCCTCACGACCATGACGCGCGACGGTCAGGAGATGCGCGTGCTCACCGTGACCCGCACCTACGACGCCTCTCCGGAGGAGGTGTGGGAGGCCCTCACGACTCCCGATCGCATCCCGCGGTGGCTCGGACCGACGACCGGCGAGCTCACCGTCGGCGGCCGGTTCCAGGTCGAGGGCAACGCGGGCGGCGAGATCCTCGAGTGCCGCCGCCCCGACCTCCTCTCGGTCACCTGGGAGTACGGGGGCGAGATCAGCTGGGTCGACGTCACGCTCCGGGGCGAGGACGATCAGACGGCGCTGGAGCTCGAGCATCGCGCGGTCGTCCCGCCGGAGTTCTGGGAGCAGTTCGGCCCCGGCGCCACCGGCATCGGCTGGGAGCTCGCCCTGATGGGACTCGGGGAGCACCTGCGCCACCCGAGCGCTCCGCGCCCGGAGCCGGAGGAGATGCCGGACCTCGGCGACTTCATGGCGGCGAGCAGCGAGGGCTGGCACGACGCCAGCGTCACCGCCGGCACCGACCCCGACGCCGCGCGCGCCGCGGCCGACCGGTGCCTCGCCTTCTACACCGGAGCCGAGTGAGACGGTGCACGCCTTCGACGTACTGGGCGATCCGGTGCGCCGCCGGATCCTGGAGCTGCTCGCCGAGGGTGAGCGCTCCTCGGGCGACGTCGTCGCGGTGGTCCGCGAGGAGTTCGGCATCAGCCAGCCGGCCGTCTCGATGCAGCTGCGGGTGCTCCGCGAGAGCGGCTTCGCCACCGTGCGCCCCGAGGGTGCCCGCCGGATCTACGCGATCGACGCCGGCCCGTTGGCCGAGGTCGACGGCTGGCTCGGCCGGTTCCGGGTCTTCTGGGAGCAGCGGCTGGACGCGCTCGACACCGAGATCCAGCGCGGGCGTCGTCGATCGTCACAAGAGATATCGTCGGGTACCAACGAGTAACCCGACCGGTTCTCTTGTGACGATCGCCCTGCCCGACCCCGGCGTACGTCGTACTTCCGGCCGATCCGCCGAGACGACGCGGTCAGTACCGTGAGCGGGTGGTGAGCGCGCTCCGGTCCGTCTGGCGGCAACCCCGGCCGACCGGGGCCGGGCCGCCCGGGCGCGCGGACGTCGCGCTCGTCGGGGTCGTCGCGGTCGCGGCGGTGGTCGAGGCGCTGCTGCGCGACGACCTCCCCTGGCGGTGGCTCGCCCTGGCGAGCCTGCTGGCCTGGTCGCCGAGCCTGCTGTGGCGCCGCACCCGGCCGGTCGCGATGGCGCTCGCGTTCGCGGCGGTCACCGTGGTCACGACGCTGGTCGCCCGCGGCGAGCCGGTCGAGCTCGGCACCTCCGCCGTCGCACTGCTGATGCCCTACTCGCTGTGCCGTTGGGGCACCGGACGGGAGGCCGTGCTCGGCCTGGCACTCTTCCTGGCAGCCGCGGCCACCTCGCTGTTGACGACCGCTCCTCCCCTCGCCGACGTCGTCGGGGCCACGGCGGTCATCGGCGCGGCGGTCGCACTGGGGATCGCGTTCCGCTACCGGTCGCTGCTGCGGGACCGGCAGCTGGCCGGGGTCCGGCAGGACGAGCGGGAGCGGCTGGCCCGCGACCTGCACGACACCGTCGCCCACCACCTCTCGGCGATCGCGGTCAGTGCCCAGGCGGGCCAGGCCGTCGCCGGCACCCGCCCCGAGGCAGCGGTCGAGGCGCTGCAGCGCATCGAGGCCGAGGCCTCGCAGACGTTGGCCGAGACCCGCCAGGTGCTGCGGCTGCTGCGCTACGACGACACCCCGCTCGAGCCGGGCGCCTCCCTCGCCGACCTCGCCGACCTCGCCGCGCCCGGCACCCCGCCATGCGTCGAGGTCAGCGTGCCGGACGACCTCGACCTGTCCGCGACGACGGCGGCCGCTCTCTATCGGATCGCCCAGGAGGCGATCAGCAACGCCCGCCGCCACGCCCGCGACGCGACGACGGTCACGGCGCGCGTGGCCCGCGACGGCGACGCCGTACGGCTCACGGTGCGCGACGACGGCGACCCTGCCGCACCTCCCACACCCGGCTACGGCATCCTCGGGATGACCGAGCGCGCGACCCTGCTCGGCGGCCGGCTCGAGGCCGGACCCGACCCGCGCGGGGGCTGGACCGTCACCGCCCTGCTCCCGCTGGAGACGCGATGACGCTCCGCGTGCTCGTCGCGGACGACCAGGAGATCGTGCGCACCGGGCTCGCGATGATCCTCGACGCGCAGCCGGACATCGAGGTGGTCGCTCGGGTCGCTGACGGTGACGAGGCGGTGGCAGCGGCACGTCGGCTCCGGCCCGACGTCTGTCTCCTCGACATCCGGATGCCGCGGATCGACGGCATCGAGGCCACGCGACGGCTCGCCGGTCCCGGGGTCGCGGACCCGATCGCGGTCGTGGTGATCACGACGTTCGACCTCGACGACTACGTGTACGGCGCGCTGCGGGCCGGCGCCCGCGGGTTCCTGCTCAAGGACGCGGGCGCGGCGCTGCTCACCCAGGCCGTGCACGCCGCGGCAGCGGGCGACGCACTCATCGCCCCGGCGATCACCGCGCGACTGCTGCGGACGTTCGCCGGGCGTGACGCCCCGGCTCCGCCGCACGAGCCGCTGACCGAGCGCGAGGAGGACGTGCTGCGGGCGGTGGCCCGCGGGCTGACCAACCACGAGATCGCAGCCGAGCTCTACGTCTCGCTCAGCACGGTCAAGACCCACGTCGCCGCCCTGATGGCCAAGCTCGGCGCCCGCAACCGGGTCGAGATCGCGCTCTGGGCGTTTCAGACCGGGCGGCTGGACTGACGGCGGATGGCTGCGATCGTCACAAGAGAATCGGTCGCCTACCCGACGGTAGACCGACCCGTTTGCTTGTGACGATGCCCGCGCCGCACCAGCCACTCGGCGACCACGAGGTTGAGCAGCCATCCGACCGCCATGCCGACCGCCTTGCCGTAGGGGCCGACCGACCCGAGCACCAGCAGCATCGGACCGAGGACGAGCGCCTGCGTGCCGGCACCCTGGCCGATCGCGTAGGCGCGGGCGATCCACCGCTGGTGCCGACGGACGTCGCGCCGCCGGATCGCCGCGAACGCCAGCACGATGCCGGCCGCCATCAGCGACCCGAAGACCAGCCGGAAGACCAGCAGCAGCCAGTTGTCATGCGACGGGAGGTCGTACAGGACGCTCATCCACAGTCCGCTGACCGCGGCTGCGAGCCCGCTCACCATCAGCACCCCACCGGCCCGGCGGTGCCAGCCTCGATGCCGACGGCGGAAGGACGGCATGAACTGGAAGGCGCCGAGCACGCAGAAGACCGAGGCGGCGACGATGTGCACGACGACGGGTGCCGGCGCATCGAAGAAGCGCTGGTTGTCGGCGTTCGCCTCGCCGCCGGCGAGCTCGGCCAGCCGCACGCTGCCGGCCACCACGGGGATCAGCGTCAGCACGATCAGCCCGACGGGGATCCACCACTCCCGCCGGCGGGTCGTCGTACGACGGCGGGTCGATGGCGGCGCGGTCCGGGTGCCCTCCTGGCTCATGGGTCGAGCCTCGCCCGCCACCACCCGGCGCCGGATCGGTCATCCGGCCGCACCTGCCTCGGCCGATCGGCCGGATCGGCCCGCCCTCAGGACAGCTCGAGCGCGACCACGGGAAGGGTGTCGATCGCGGTGCCGAGGCCCTGCTCCATGGTCTCGCGCAACCGGTCCCAGGCTCCGGGATGCTCCCGGGCGTAGTCCGCGAGGAAGGCGTCCGCCTCCGCCCGGTCGAGCTCGGTCGCCACCGCCGGGACGCTGCGCCGCCGACCCACGCTGACCCGCACCTGCGGGTCGGCCCGCACGTTGCGCAGCCACTGCGCACGTTCTCCGAACCCCGCGACCACGACGTAGCGGTCCGGCTCAGGACGTGACACCACCTCGAGGACCACCTGCCGCATCTCGCCGGACTTCCGGCCCCGATGCTCCAGCATCACGAAGCGCTGTCCGAGCAGGAAGCCCAGCCCGGCACGGTAGAGGCCGATCGGGGCCCTCACCAGCCAGCGGGTGCGCAGGACACGAGCACCCCAGTCAGCCGTGCGAGACATCTCAGCAGATCCGGTGCATCCAGCCGAAGCTGTCCTCGGCCCTGCCGTACTGGATGTCGACGAGTGCCTGCCGGAGTCGCAGCGTGAGGTCGGTCGACGCCGGAGCGGGCACCTCGCCGCCGTCCCACTTGAGCGAGCCGACCGGAGTCACCACCGCCGCCGTGCCGCAGGCGAAGATCTCCACGATCCGGCCGCTGGTCACGCCGTCGCGCCACTCGTCGATGCCGAACTTCCGCTCGGTCACGGAGTGGCCCATCTTGCCGGCGAGCTCGATGATCGAGGAGCGGGTGATGCCCTCGAGGATGGTGCCGGTCTCGGGGGTGACGATGGTGCCGTCGTCGTAGACGAAGTACATGTTCATCCCGCCGAGCTCCTCGACGTACCGCATCTCCTGGGCGTCGAGGAAGACCACCTGGTCGCAGCCATGCTCCATCGCCTGCTGCTGCGGCAGCAGCGAGCTGGCGTAGTTGCCGCCGGTCTTGGCCGCGCCCATGCCACCACGGCCGGCGCGAGTGTACTCCTCGGTCAGCCACAGCGTCACCGGCTTCACGCCGCCCTTGAAGTAGGCGCCCGCGGGGCTGGTGATCACCATGAACGTCACGTGGTGGGCCGGGCGGACCCCGAGGAACTTCTCCGAGGCGAACATGAACGGCCGGATGTAGAGGCTCTTCTCGCCCTCGTTGTCCGGCACCCAGCGCTGGTCGACGGTCACGATCTCGTCGACGGCCTGCACGAAGTCCGCCGGGTCCAGCACCGGGAAGGCCAGCCGGTGGCTGGAGCGCACCATCCGCTCCGCGTTGGCCTCCGGGCGGAAGGCCCACACCGACCCGTCGTCGTGGCGATAGGCCTTCATCCCCTCGAAGGTCTCCTGCGCGTAGTGCAGGACCGCGGTGGCGGGGTCGAGCGTCAGCGGGCCGTACGGCGTGATCCTCGCGTCGTGCCACCCAGCGTCCGGAGTCCACTCGACGGTGAACATGTGGTCGCTGAAGTGGGTCCCGAATCCGGGGTTCGCGAGGATCTCCGCCAGCCGCGCGTCGTCGACCGGGGAGGACGAGGGCGTGGTGGTGATCTGCATGGCAGCCAAAATAGTCGAACTTCCTACTAAGTGGTGGTGAGTGGCCGGTCGATCATCGAGGCCGCCGCTGAGGTTGTCCGGTGTCTCATCGGGTTGTCCGGCATGGCAGCACCGGACAACCCGATGAATATCCGGTCGACCGGGTATTCATCGCCCCGTCGAGCAGCCTCAGCCGGCTACTCGCGCTGCGATCGCGTCGCCCACCGCGGGCGTGGACCGCGGGCCGCTCCCCCGCTCGCTCAGGTCGGCCAGGACGGCCGCCTCGATCCGGGCGGCCGCCTCGGGGTGGCCGAGGTGGTCCAGCAGCAGTGCGGTGGAGAGGATCGCCGCGGTCGGGTCGGCGATCTGCTGGCCGGCGATGTCGGGGGCCGAGCCGTGCACCGGCTCGAACATCGACGGCGCGGTGCGGTCGGGGTTGACGTTGCCCGACGCGGCGAGACCGATGCCGCCGGTGATGGCGGCGGCGAGGTCGGTGACGATGTCGCCGAAGAGGTTGTCGGTGACGATCACGTCGAAGCGCGACGGGTCGGTGGACAGATAGATCATCGCCGCGTCGATGTGGCAGTAGTCCGTGGTCACGTCGGGGTACTCCGCCGCCACGGACTCGAAGAGCCGCCACCACAGCGAGCCGGCGTTGACCAGCACGTTGGTCTTGTGGACCAGCGTGAGCTGCTGGCGCGGCCGGCGCTGCGCCCGCTCGAACGCGTCGCGCACGACCCGCTCCACGCCGTACGCCGTGTTGACCGAGACCTCGGTGGCCACCTCCGCCGGCGTGCCGACCCGCAGCGCTCCGCCGTTGCCGGTGTAGGGCCCCTCGGTGCCCTCGCGGACGACCACGAAGTCCACCTCGCCGGGATCGGCGAGCGGCGACGTGGTGCCCGGGAAGAGCCGGGAGGGCCGCAGGTTGACGTAGTGGTCGAGCTCGAAGCGCAGCCGCAGCAGCAGGCCACGCTCGAGGATGCCCGGCGGCAGGTTCGGGTCGTTCGGGCGGCCGCCGACGGCACCGAGCAGGATCGCGTCCTGGCCACGGATCTCCTCCAGGACGGAGTCCGGCAGCACCTCGCCGGTGGCGAGGTACCGCTCGGCGCCGAGGTCGTAGCGGGTCTGGGCGAACTTCACGCCGGCGGGCGCTGCGGCCTCGAGCACCTTGAGCGCCTCGGCCGTCACCTCCGGCCCGATCCCGTCGCCCGGGATCACCGCGAGGGAGACGTCGCTGCTGGTCGTGGAGCTCGGCTCAGATGTCATGCGTCCGACGTTAGTTGTCGTCGGGGCGCGCGGCGGCCTCGTCTCGCAGGTCAAGCCCGACCCGGTGGTCGCGCCGGTCGACGGCGGTCTGCAGCAGGCTGTTCGTCGGGCGGTGCAGCGGGTGCTCGGGGTCGTGCTTGGCAGGGCCCCAGTCATACATGTCGTACATGGTGCGGTCTCTCTCTCGAATGGTTCTCGGGTCGCGCCCCCACCGCGACGGGTGGGGTGTCGGCTCGTGGATCACACGAGAGGGACGGCCGGTCGGATGCGGGTCTCGCCGGATGACTCGGCAAGGGACCCGCCGCGGAGGGCGCTACCTGTGGCTTCTGAAGGGGTGGATCGAGAAGCCTCAGGGAACACGCCGCTGACACCGCGGCGAGGTGGCCTCTCTGATCAGGCCTCGCCGCGGCGGTCGATGAGTACGAACACGCTCCGCATAGCGGGATGATCCTACGACGCGATCCAGGGGCGCGCCATCGGTTTCTGGAACGTGTTCGGCAGATGAGACGGAGATCCCGTGACGCGGGCACGATCGAGAGACTCACACCATGAGCGCGCCCCCCGAACTCCCTCCCGTCGTCAGTCGCGCGTTCGAGGTGTCCCGGCGCGCGGGCTACGTGTCGTTCTGCCGCAACGAGACCGGTCGGCTGCTCGCCACGCTCGCGGCCACCCGCGCCGGCACCATGGCCGAGTTCGGCACCGGGTGCGGCGTCGGTACGGCATGGCTCCGGTCGGGCGTGCGCAACGGGAGCACGCGGATCCTGACCGCCGAGCTGGAGCCCCGGCTGGCGGCCGCCGCGGCGGAGATCTTCACCGACGACCCGCTGGTCGACGTGCTGACCGCCGACTGGTCGACGCTGACCGACAAGGGTCCGTTCTCACTGCTGTTCCTGGACTCCGAGGCGCCGGAGTCGGTCCGGGTGGACGCCATCGCCGACCTGGTCGAGCCGGGCGGCATCGTGGTGCTCGACGACTTCACGCCGTGCGAGATGTGGCCGCCGATCACCGGCGGCCGCGTCGACACGCTGCGTGAGGAGTGGCTCACCGACGAGCGGTTCACCGCGGTCGAGGTGATGATCGCCCCCGACGCGTCCGCGATCATCGCGACCCGACGCTGAGGTCTCGACACGCCGCCGCCCGTCCCTCGCGGCGGCTGCTCGACCAGCGGACGTGCTCGCCGGCGACGAGCGCCGGCAGTCGCTGAGCGGGCCCGCGCTGGTCAGACCTCGCCCGGCTGCGCCCGTCGTACGACGACCCGGGTCCAGGCGCCGAGGTAGACGTACTCGTCCGCGGCGATCTCGCGCTTCTCCCCCGGCGCCAGCGGCGTGTCGGGGAGCTCGCCGACCGAGCTGCCGACGAACGTGCCGTTGGAGGACCCGAGGTCCTCGACCCACCAGCGGGTGCCGTCGGTGGTCAGCTGGCAGTGGCGGCGGCTGATGCCGTTGTCGGTCGACAGGTCGATGTCGGGATGGATGTTGCGGCTGCGCGAGGTCCGGCCGACCAGCGACGACCCGGCCGTCAGTGCGACCACGGTCGGCACGCCGGCGGAGGGCAGCGGGTCACTGCTGTCCTGCACGGTGTACCAGTCCGGGTCGATCCAGATCTCGGCCACCCACGCCTCCTCGAGCGGCGGCGCGACCGACGGCGGCGGCGCGGCGGGCTCGGCCGGCGGCTCCGGAGGCGTCTCGACCCCCGTCACCGGCTCCTCGACCGCGGCCGGGGCGTCGAGGTCGAGCAGCGACTCCATCGACCGCGGCGCGGTGCCGGTGGTGAAGTCGTAGCCGCACGCCTCACAGAACAGCGCGTCGGGCGGGCTCGCGGCCTGGCAGTTGGGGCAGGTCTCGGTCTCCGGCTCGGGCTGCGGAGCCGGCTCCGGCGTGGGCTCCGGCTCCGCCGGCGTCGGTGCACCGCCCTGGCCCGCTTCCTCGATCGGCAGGCCACAGACGTCGCAGTAGTCGTCGGCCGCGGACTCGTGTCCTGCGGGGCAGGTGCTCATCGCGTCCCCCTTCGCGATCGTTCGGGTGCGCCCGGCGTCACGGCTGGGCTCCCGGCGGTGGCGGTTGGGCCGGCGCCGGGTCCTTACGGATCCGGGTGGTCTTGGTCGAGGAGGTGTCGAGGGCCATCTCGTCGGCCTTGTCGACCGAGCGTTTCAGACGCACCGTGCCCTCGTCGGCGTCCTGGACCTCGACGACCTTGCGCAGCTTGGTGGTGGCCTCGTCGTTGCCGGTCTCGGCCGCGAGCTGGACGGCGCGGCCGAGCTTGGTGGTCGCCGTGGCGTCGTCGCCGGAGGCCTTGGCGGCGAGACCCTCCTGGATCATCGCCGCGAGCTCGGTCTGGCCGGTGTAGTGCGCGACCTGCTTGTCGATCTTGGTGGTCAGCTCGGAGTTGTTGGACCAGGTCGCCTTGACCAGGCCTTGGGTGACGACGTTCTGGCCGATCGCGAGCTGCACCCGGGCGGCCAGCTGCTCCTGCCCGAGCGCCTTCGCCGCGACCCGCACCGCGACGTGGTAGTCGCGGGACTCGTCCGACCACGCGCCCGTCGGATAGTCCCCGGTGAGCGGGTTCACCGCCGTACGACGGTCGGTGAGGTCCTCCAGCGTCGGCGCGACCTGCCGCACGAAGAGGATCTGCGCGCCCTGCGGCGTCCAGATCCGCAGCTGGGCGTCGGCGACGCCGCGCGACATCGAGGCGCGCATGATCTCCTGGAACGCCGCGCTCATCTGCTCCGGGCGCGGAATGATGTCGACGGTGCCGAGCAGCGCGTGCGCGATGCGGCGGATCTCGGCCACCTGCCAGTCGGTGCCGACTCCGCGGCAGTCGCACTGGAAGTAGCCGGTGGCACGGTTGATCGCGTCGTCGAGCCGCCCGGGGCGCTCGCGGTTCTCCCCGTCGGTCAGCAGCAGCGCGTGGCGCTGCGTCACCTCGGGCACCGAGGAGAACAGCTGCCCGGCGAGGTCGAGCCAGGTGCTGATCGCCGTGCCGCCGCTGCCCACGAACCGGTTGATCGCCTGCGCCGCGTCCTTCCGGGTGCGCGCGTCCATCTTCACCATCCCGGGGCCGCTGGAGACCGCGGGATAGGCGAGCATCGCCCGGTCCGCTCCAGCGACGATCGCGAACCAGGTGCCGTCCACGATCTCGGCCAGGGCCGCCTGCGCCGCCTCCTTCGCCGCCGCCATCGTGGAGGGCCCCATGGACCCGGAGGTGTCGACGATGATGATCTCGCCGGCGTCGCCGGTGCCGCCCTGACCGGCCATGCCCGCACCCGAGCAGGTGATGGTGACGATCGCGTTGACGTCGGTGCCGCCGTCGGGCAGATACTCGTTCTGGTAGACCGCGGTCGTGAACTCAGCCATCGGCGTTGGCTTCCTCTCCTGCTACGGATCCGGTGGTGGCATTGTGCCCAAGCCCGCCGACGCGGGCGAGGGCCACCGTGATGTTGTCGTGTCCACCGCTGGCGTTGGCGAAGGCCACCAGCCCCAGCGCGATGCCGGCCGCGTCGGCGGCCTCCGCCCGGGCCACCTGCTCGCGCAGGTCGGCCGGCTCGGACGCGTAGTTCCACAACCCGTCGGTGCAGGCCACCAGCCAGCCGGGCTCGGTGACCGTGACCGTCCCCACCCGTGGTGTGGGGTCCTCGCTGTCCCGGCCGAGCCACTTGGTGATCGCGTGCGCCTGCGGTGACGCCTCGGCGATCTCCCGCGGGGTGCCGGCGTCGATCTGCGCCTGGGCGAGGGAGTCGTCGCGGGTCAGCAGCTGCGGCTCCCCGGTGTCGGGCAGCCAGTAGACCCGCGAGTCGCCGACGGTGGCGTGGGTGACCCTGCCCTCCTCCAGCACCGCGGCGGCGAAGGTCGCCGACGCCGGGTTGGGCGAGTCGGGATCGGTGGCCGCCACGATCGCGGTGTTGGCCGCCCGCACCGCGTCGGCGAAGACCCGCTCGGCGGCCGCCGCTCGGCTCTCGTCGGTGCCCATCCCGGAGGGCAACGGCAGCCGGAGCACGTCCCGCGCGGCGCGCGCGCCCGCGAGCGAGGCCGTGGAGGAGTCGTCGGCGCTCGAGACGCCGTCGAGCACCACGAGCACTGCCCGGGAGCCCGGTTCCGGAGCGGCGAGCAGCGCCATCGCGTCCTCGTTGCCGACCTTGCCGACCCCTTTGTCACAGACCCCCGCGACCCAGCGCGCCGGGTCCTCGCGGAAGTGGTCGCGCCAGCTCGGCGCCTTGGTGCCGCACTCCATGCAGTAGAGGTCGGGACCGACCTCGCCCCCGCACGACGCGCAGGGTCGGCGGGTGTGCGGCTCCGGTGGGTCGGGCAGCGCGTCGGCCGGCCGCGAGGTGGGGGCGCTGATGGGCGCGCTGCCGACCACCTCGAGCGGATGGGACTCGGCGGCCGCCGCCGGCGTCACCGGCTGGGCGGCCGGAGCGATGATCGGCGTGCCACACGCCTCGCAGAACCGGGCGTCCGCGCGCGTCGCGGCGCCGCACGACGGACAGCTGCCGCTGGCCGCCCGGGGGGCGTCGGTCATGTGAGGCTCCAGTTGCGCACCTGGTTGGCCTGGTTGACCAGCACCACCCGCTCCTCGAGGGCCGTGGTGTCGCGCGCCAACGCCCGCAGCGCCCGCTCGAGGCCGTCGCGCACCCCGACCTCGGTCGCCGGGTAGTCACCGATCCGGGCGTCCGGCGGGATCGGCGCACCACCGGTGACCACCGGCAGTGCCTCCTCGAGGATCCGGACCGCGAACTGGTTGCGGCTGTGGGGGTCGACCTGCGCCTTGTCGATGGTGCGCATCGCCTGGTCGAGCACGGCCAGGTCGTGGTCGCTGCCGGCCAGCAGCACCTCGGCCCGCTGCCGTCTGCTCTCGGTGTAGCCGCGGCTGGTGGTCGGCACCAGGTCGAGCGCATCGACCGCGCCCTGCGTGTCCGGTCGGGCCGCCCGCACCCGAGCCAGGCCGAACGCAGCGGGGGCGACGTACGCCGCGTCGGTGGCGGCACAGGTCAGATAGAGCCCCTCCGCAACCTCGGGGAGTCCCCCCTCCTCGCAGGCGTAGGCGAGCGCCAGCTTCGGGGCGAGCTCGCCGGGCACCTGCTGGTGGACCGCGTTGAACGACGCCTTCGCGGCCTCCCAGTCACTGTCGTGGATCGCGGCGAGGCCGGTGACCCACAGCGCTCGCCACTCCCACGGATCATCGGCGAGCAGCTGCTGGGCACTCTCCCGCGCCTGGTGGATGCGGCCGAGCTCGAGCGCGGCCCGGGCGCGTGAGAGCCGCACCTCCGCGGAGTCCTGCGGCGCCCGCTCGAGATCGCGCAGCCGCTGCGCCGGGTCGTCCGCGCCGATGGTCGACAGCCAGCCGAACTGCGGGTCGGTGGTGTCCACCTTGAGCGCCGGCAGCTGCGACCACTCGGTGAGCGGCCGGGCCGTCTCCGGCGACTCGAAGAGCAGCGAGGCCGCGGCCGTGGTGGCGGTGCCCCCGCGTGCTCGCGAGACCACCTCGCGGAGCACCCCGAGCACCTGGGTGCGCAGCTCGTCGACGGAGGCGAACCGGTCAGCGGGATCTGGGGCGCAGCACTTGGCGACCAGCCAGTAGAGCGAGTCGTGCTGCTGGAAGAGCGGCGTGGAGTCGACCGGCGGCAGGCTGTGCAGGTAGGTGCCCTGGTAGCCGCGGAACTCCATGCACAGCACCAGCAGGGTGCGGCCGATGGTGTAGATGTCGGAGGCCACGCTCGGCCCGAGCTGGGCGATCTCGGGCGCCTGGTAGCCGACCGTGCCGTAGATCGCGGACTCGTCGTCGTCGATCCGCCGGACCCCGCCGAGGTCGATCAGCTTCATCGCGTCGCCGACCTGGATCATGTTGTCGGGCTTGAAGTCGCAGTACACCAGGCCGAGGTCGTGCAGGTAGGAGAACGCCGGCAGCACCTCGAGCACGTAGGCGAGCGCCTGGTCGACCGGAAGCGGGTCGTACTCGCCGTGGTTGGCGGCGATCCGCTCCTTGAGGATCTGCTTGAGCGACTTGCCGCCGACGTACTCCATGACGGTGTAGCCGGCACCCTCGTGGGTGACGAAGTTGAAGATCTCCACGATCGTGGGGTGCTCGACCTGGGCGAGGAACTGCTGCTCCGCGATCGCCGCCGCCAGCGCATCCTGGTCGCCGGTGTTGAGCAGGCCCTTGAGCACCACCCAGCGGTTGGAGACGTTGCGGTCGCGGGCGAGGTAGATCCAGCCCAGACCGCCGTGGGCGAGCGCTCCGGCGACCTCGTACTGCCCGGCGACGAGGTCGCCGGGCTGCAGCTTCGCGGTGAAGGAGAACGGATGACCGCACTGTGCGCAGAAGCCCTCGCTGCGTCCCGGCTCGCCGTCGACGCTGCGACCGACCGCTGCACCGCACCTGGAGCAGTTGCGCTTGTGCTCGGCGACGACGGGGCTGGCCATGATCGCCGACGCCGCGTCGACCGGCGGCGCCGGCGGCACCCGGGTCAGGCCGGCGCCCAGCCGAGCGGCGCGCATCCGCTGCGACCCCGACCGGGTGCGCCGCGTGGCGGTGCTGCCGCTCACCCCGGCGCGCGCGGAGCCGATGGCCGCCGACTGCACGCGGCTCGCCGAGGTCGCGACCGACCCGGTGCCGCTGCTGACCGGATCCGTCTCCGCGGCGTCGGCGGGAGCACCGCACACGTCGCAGTAGCCGGTGAGGATGCTGCCCGCGCAGCCGGGCTGCCGGCACGGGGTGCCGTCCGGAACCGTCCCACCGGTGGACCGCTCCCCCGCGCCTGCGGAGGCGATGGCGGTCGCGGGTGTGGCGGTGGACGGCTGGGCGGAGGCGGTCGCCACCGTCGCGTCGCCGCCGGTGTCACCGACGTCGGCGGCCATGCCGCAGACGTCGCAGTAGCCGTCGAGGATGCTGCCCGTGCAGCCCGGTCGGGTGCAGGTCATGACTGCGGTCCCTTCTGCTGAGCGGTGTGGTGCTGGAGCCACGTCTGGTACGTCGCGACGAGCTGCTGGGCGACCGACATCGGCGTCGGCGTGCGGTCGAGCACCTCGCGGGCCAGCCGCTCGCTCTCCTTGAGGTCGGGGTGGTCGCCGGCCCCGGTGGCGTGCGCCTTCGCGACGTAGGCGTCCAGCAGGTCCGCCAGCGCGGTGTGCTCAGCGAGCGCGTCGGTGTACTTGTGCTGGGCCCACTCGAGAGCCTGCGAGACGCGGTCCAGCCGCTGGAGGTACGGCCCGATCGCGTCGGGCGTGACCGGCACCGGCCCGAGGGCTGCGACGTCCGGCACGGCGTAGTGGGGCGCGGTGTCCACGGTGGCGACACAGTGGGCGGCCAGCTTCTCCAGCGCGGCGGCGCGCTGCTCCAGGTCGGCCTTGAGCTCGCGAGCCGAGAGCACCTGGTCGCGAGCGTCGCGACGCCGCGCGTTGCCGACGATGAGGTCGCGCTCGAGGGTGGTGGCCTCGACCTCGAGCGGTCCCAGCCGACCGCCGACGTCGGCCCCCTGCTCGGCCCGCTGCTCGACCGTCCGGAGCCGCGCCATCAGTCCCGCGAGCTGCTCCACCGCCTGGTCGCGGGAGCGCTCCGGCTCCATCGCGATCTGGTCCTGGATCCGGGCGAACTGGGCGCGCAGGTCACCGATCCGTCCGACGGCCTCCGCCGCGCCGGGCGCCAGGGACAGCCGCGAGCGCAGCTGGCCGGTGAGCGCATCGTTGAGCCGGCAGGCCTCGGGGAGCGAGACGGCCAACCCGCCCGGCATGTCGACGTTCGCACCGTCCAGACGGCCCCAGATCAGCGCCGAGATCCGCTCCCGGTCCTGCTCCAGCACGCGGCCGCCGTCCCAGGTCGCGAAGATCAGCTGGTAGCGGTCCGAGATCGCCTTCCACAGGGCCAGGGCCAGCGACATGTCGCCGGTGACCTCCTCGCCGCGGCCCGCGGAGAGCGCGGTGGAGTCGAGCTGGTCGAGCTCGGTGCGCCGGTCGCGCAGCCACGCGTCGAGGGCGTGGACGTAGCGCTGGATCAGTGCCGGCTCGATCGCCTCACCGAGCCGGCCCGGAGCGTCAGGAGCAGCGGTGCCCATCAGCGACCGTACTTCGGCTGGGGTGGCCGCGCGCCACTGCCGAGGGTGTCGGCCAGCCAGCGGTCATAGCTCTGCTGCCAGGAGCCGTCGCTGCGCATCTGCTCGAGGACGCCGTTGACGAACCGCACCAGCGCCACGTCGCCCTGGTTGACCCCGACGCCGTACGGCTCCTCGGAGAAGGCCCGCTGGCTCGCGGGCACCTCGGCGTACGGGTCCTGCGCGGCGAGGCCGGCCAGCACGGTGTCGTCTCCGGTGATCGCGTCGACGTCGCCCTGCTGGAAGCGCACCAGGCAACCGGTGTGGGTGTCGGCGGGCACGATCTCCGCCTCCGGCGACTCCTCGCGGATCCGGTCGAGGCTGGTGGTGCCGTTGGGGGCGCAGACCCGCAGGTCGGCGAGGTCCGCGGGCCGGGAGTAGTCCGCGGCCAGGTCGTCGCGGAGCAGCACCTTCTGCCCGGCCTGGTAGTAGACCGAGGAGAAGGCGATGTCCTCCCAGCGCTCGCAGTTGATGGTCATCGCGCGCACGACGATGTCGATCTCCTCGTCGACGAGCAGCGGGATCCGGTCGGCGGCGGTGATCACCCGCAGCTCCAGGTCGACGCCGAGCTCGTCGGCGATCCGCCGCGCGACGTCGATGTCGAAGCCCTCGATGCGGCCGCTGAAGGGGTTGCGCGAGGCCAGCAGGTAGGAGTCGGCCGAGACGCCGGCGACGAGGCGCCCGTCGTTGGCCAGCTGGTCGACGGCCTCGGCTCGCGACGTGCCCTGGGGCGCATAGGAGCGGACGATCTCGGACATGTCGCAGTCGCTCGGGCCCGAGCCGGACTCCTCGGCCTGCTCGGACTCCTCAGGTGCCGGGATCTCGGTCGCGTCGTAGGAGCACCCGGCGAGCAGCAGCACACCGGCCGCGAGTGCCGGGACGATCGCACGACCTCGCTGCCACCTCATGAGTACTCCCTCCGCCGCTCGCCGATCCCCCGCGTCACGAACACCGCGGCGCCCGCCCCCAGCAGCAGCGTCAGCACCGCCAGGGTGGCCGCGAACCAGCGGCCACCGCGCAGCTCGTCGACCGTCTCGGCGCCGGACTCGTCGACCAGGTCCTCGGAGGCGGCGTCGAACGCGTCGAGCCGAGCGGTCGGCCCGTCATCGGCATCGCTCGTCGCCAGCCGGACCGCACCGTCCCAGTTGCCTGCTTCGTCTCGCGCCACGACCTCCTCGTGCTGCTCGACGTAGGCGGCCCAGGAGTCGGTCGTCGACGGGTCCGCGGTGGCGTCGACGACCGCGCGTGACTCCTCCCACTTCTCCTCGAACGCATCACCGGAGCCGCGCTGGATCAACCGCAGGCTCTCGTTGGCCTTCGCGTCGTTGGCCGCCGTCCGCGCCTCGGCCTGGTCGACCGCCACCCGGAAGCTCCCCCGACGCAGCTCGTCGTTGGCGCCGCTGCCGGCGAAGGCGAGTGCGGCGGTGAGGACCGTGGTGAGCAGCACGATCAGCGCCGCGATCCCCACGCCGATGTTGATCCGACGCCGGAAGTGCTGCGCGAGCTGCCGGTTGAGCCACCACAGGCCGACCAGCGCGAGCACCCCGACGAGCAGCAGCCACCAGGGGTGCTGCCCGCCCATCGCGTCCTCGGCCCGCTCGCTGTTGGCGTCCACGAGCGCCTCGAGGATCGGCAGCGCCTCGTCGCGGAGCTCGGCGCTCGCGCCCGCGAGGTACTCCGCCCCGATCGGGAAGCCCTGGCGGTTGTTGGTGCGTGCCTGGGCGACGGCGGCGTCGTAGTCGTTGACCTCGACGTTGAGCGCCGCCAGCGCCTCCTCGTCGGCCGGCTGCGCCTCGGCCGCGCCCGCGATGTCGCGGAGCGCGTCGTCGATGGCGTCGTCGTACTCGGTGCGCTGCTCGGCCGGCTCGAGTCCGCCGACCAGGAAGGCGTTGGTCGCCAGCGCGTCCGCCCGCAGCAGCGAGGACTGGATGCCCTGCACGCGGGTGAGCTGGTCGGTGTCGTCGGCGGCCCGGCCGTCGGCCTGCCAGCCCAGGAACTGGATCGTGGCCGCGAGCACGCCGAAGGCGACGGCGATCGCGATCCCGATCAGCTGCCACTGGTTGAGCAGCCGCGGGGTGTCGACGTACGCCGGCGGGTCCGACGCCGCGCCGGTGGCCGCCGTCGTGCCCGGAGCGGGTGCCGACGTGCGGGCGAGGACCGCCGATGTCGTCGGCGCGGGTGATGGGGCGGACTGACTCACGCGTGCTCCTGTCCCTGGATCGGCTCGACGATGTCCGGCTCCATCGGCTCGTCGGGGGTGACCGCCTCGTCGACCACGTCGGGATCGAGGTCCGACGGCTCGAGGACGCGGAGCTGCTCCACGGTCGGCGACGCGACGTCGCGCAGTCGCCACGCGTGATGACCGATCGCCGCCTCCAGCAGGTTGCGGACGAAGCGGGCGTTGCCGAAGCTCTCGTCGCGATCGACGCCGGAGAGGATCTCGCGCAGCCGATCGAGCACCTCCGCATCGGCGTCGTAGTCGGCACCGGCCGCCATCAACGCGAAGATGTCGACCAGCTCGCCGTCGGTGTAGTCGACGAAGTCGATCGTCGTGCGGAACCGGCTCTCCAGCCCGGGGTTCTGCCCGATGAAGATCTCCATCGGCACCGGATAGCCCGCGACGATGACGACCAGGTCCTCGCGCCGGTCCTCCATCTCCTTGACCAGGGTGTCGACGGCCTCCCTGCCGTACTGGTCGCCGGCCAGCGCGTAGGCCTCGTCGATGAAGAGCACGCCGCCCGCCGCCGACTCCACGACCTCCGAGGTCTTCGCGGCGGTCTGCCCGAGGTAGCCCGCGACCAGCTCGGACCGATCGACCTCCACCAGCTGTCCCTGGGAGAGCAGCCCGAGCGCGCGGTAGATCCCGGCGACCAGCCGGGCCACGGTCGTCTTGCCGGTGCCGGGGTTGCCGTTGAAGACCAGGTGCCGGGTGATCGTCGGCGTCCCGAGCCCCGCCTCCTGGCGGAGCCCCTCGACGCGCAGCACCGCGGCCTGCCGGTGGATCTCGGCCTTCACCTCGGTCAGGCCGACCAGCTCGTCGAGCTCGGCCAGCAGCTCCTCGACGCTCCGGGTGTCCGCCGGCTCGTCGGGCCCCTCCTCGGCCGGTTCGTCGGGCTCGGCGACCGCGCTCTGCTCACCGGGTCCTGCCGGAGCGGCGTCTCGTTCCTCGCCTCCGGCCACCCGACCAGTGATGGGGTCGTCGCCCGGCAGCGTGAGACCCTCCATCGCCTGGATCCGGCGCTGCACGTCGAGCCCCTGCGCCCGCAGCCCGGCGAGCAGCTCCTCGCCGTCCGGTGGACGAGCTGAGGGCGTGCGAGCCGTCTCCGGTGGTCCAGGTGCGAGCCTGCGGGCCCCGAAACCACCCCGCGGCGCCCCGCCCAGCTGGGCCGCCGTGGCGGTCGCGGCGTTGCCGACCGAGCGGGGCGTGCTCTCCCCCAGCCCGGAGGCCGCGAGCGCCACCTCGCCCAGGGCGCGGGCGTACGCCGGCGCATGCGGCGACTGCTCCAGGGCGAGCATCGCCATGCTCGAGGTGGGCGCCACCCGGTAGCGCCGGCCGCGCGACGCGGCGTCGTAGAACGCCTCGGCGCCGCCGGGCCGGCCGGTCTGCGCGCTCCAGTCGACGAAGGCTCCGCGCGCCGGCTCGGCGACCGTCGCGGCCAGCGCCTCCCCCTCGGCCCGCGCCGTGCTCCGGTCGACACCGGCCGCGCGGCCGGCCTCCACCAGAGCGTCGAGTGCCGCAGCGAGCGACGTACCGCTGCTCACGACGACCCCAGGTTCAGATCGGGGCCGCCGTCCGCGGCATGGCCGAACTTCGCCTCGAGGAACCGACCGTGGGCCACCAGGGCCTGCGCGTCCGCGCGGTTGGCCGCGTCGAAGATCTTGTCCATCGTCACCGCCAGCAGCTCGAGCTGCTCGATGAGCAGCATGAGCGAGGTCTTCGAGCCGTCGACCGGGCGGGTGTCGGCCCACTCGCGTGGCAGCCGGAGGTAGGAACCCACCGCCTCGGGCAGGTAGTCGGTCGCGGTCGCGACCACGCTGTAGCCCTCACGGCTGCCCAACCCCAGCTGGCGCAGCCGCGGCAGGGTCTGGTGGATGGTGCGGGCGATCCGCACCACCCGGGAGACCACGACCGGAGGTGCGTTGCCCTCACGCAGCATCGCGTTGACGTTGTTGAGCGCGGCCAGCACGTCCTGCTCGGTCGGCGGAGGCGGGACGACGTACTCCTCGTCCTCCTCCGCCGTGCCCGTGACGCGCTGCCACCACGACTTCAGCCCCACCTGTCAGCCGAGGTCGAACGTGCCGGCGGCATCGCGCCGGTCGTGCTGCTGGACGCGGTCGAGGTACTCCTTGGACTTGGCCACCTCCGTCTCCAGCACCCCGATGGTGGTCGACATGTTGTCCAGCGCCTTGAGCTTGAACTCGTCGATGGAGTCCATCGTGGCGTAGATGTTGGTGAAGGCCGCCTTGAGCTCCTCCATGCCGATCGTCGAGGAGGCTGCCTGCTCCTGGATGGCCGCGGAGTTGTCGCGCATCATCTCCGAGGTGCGCTTGATCATCGACGACGTGGTGGTGTTGAGCGCGGCGATCTGGTCGAGCACGAGCTTCTGGTTGCCGAGCGCCTGCGCGACGATCACGGCCGTCCGCAGCGCGGAGACGGTGGTGGTGGTCGCGCGGTCGACGCCCTTGATGAGCTCGATGTTGTTCTTGATGATGATGTCGATCGCGAGGTAGCTCTGGATCGACACCGCGAGCTGGGTGAGCAGGTCCTGGTGCTTCTGCCGGACGTAGAAGAGCACGTCCTGCGACATCGTCTTCGCGCCCTCGGGATCGGCGAGCTCCATCTCGGCGATCCGCGCCGAGATCTTCGCGTCGAGCCGCTCGGCGATGTAGACGTACTGGTTGAGCCGACCCATGGTGGCCCACAGGTTGGTCTTCTCCAGGTTGAGCGCCACGTTGTCGCGGGTGAGCTCGTCCTGGCCGCTGCGCAGGCTGTGCAGGATGCCGTTGAGGTGGCTCTGCGCGCTCTGGTACTTGCGGAAGTAGTCCTCGATCTTGTCGTTCCAGGGGAGCTTCTCCCACCACTTGCGCACGCCACCGGCCTGGCTGGGGTCGAGGTCCTCGACCGTACGACGCAGCTCGGTCAGGGTCTTGCCGACGTCGGACCCCTCGGCGAGCCCACCCTCCTGCAGCGCCCGCACCGGCTGCTCGAGCATCCGGTTGGAGGTCTCGGCCGCCTTGCGGATGTCGTTGTCGCCCATCATCCGGACGTTCTCGGCCTGCTTGGCGAACTCGGGACTGCCGACCTTGTGCTCGGTGAGGGCGGTGAGGAAGGTGTCGACCCGGTTGTCGAGCTCCGGCACCATCTCCTCCGACACCTGCGGGGCCATCTTGGGCGCCTGCGTCTCCGCCACCGGAGCGGGGGCGGGCGCGGCGGTGAGCGAGATCGCCGGGTCGGGCGGGGCGAGCGTGGCCGGAGACAGCGCGTCGGCGCCGGGCTCGGGTGCAGCGGCGGAGGAACCCTCGGAGGTCATGTCCCCGAGACTATCCACCCGGGCGCCGTCTCACACACGGTCGACCGGCCAAATCGGGGACGCGTCAGGGTGATCCACCACCACACCGGGCCCTTCACTCCCACCGGCCGGGCGGCAGGAACACCGGATCGGGACGCGCGGAGCGCGGTGGCGTGCGCGGCCGATCGCCGGGGAGCACCGCCAACGTGCCGATGATGCCCAGCACCACGACGACGATCAGGGCCACCCCGATCACAGGGCACCTCGCTCTCCGACGCTCCCGTCGTCGATCGGCACCAGGAACCACGGCAGCAGCTGCTGCGTGAGCGGTCCGATGCCGAAGGCGTAGACGACGGTGCCGAGGCCGGCGACGCCGCCCAGGGCCAGGCCGATCGCGACGACCGTCAGCTCGATGGCCGTGCGCACCCGGCGCAGCGACCAGCCGGTGCGCCGGTGCAGCCCGGTCATCAGCCCGTCGCGCGGGCCACGGCCGAGCTGAGCACCGACATAGAGAGCCGTCGCGAGCGCGCACAGCACGACGCCGCCGAGCATCAGTGCGACGCGCGCCGGCCACCCGTCCGGCGCGCCGACCAGCGCCAGGGTCGCGTCAGCGGACGCGCCCACGAGCACCGCGTTGGCGACGGTGCCGATGCCCGGGGTCTCCCGGAGCGGCACCCACAGCAGCAGCACCACGAAGCTCATCACGATCACGGCCTGGCCCAGGGTGATCGGTAGGTAGCGGATCAGACCGGCGTGCAGCACGTCCCAGGGCGCCAGGCCGACGTTGCCCAGCACCATCAGCGCGAGGCTCACGCCGTACAGCACCAGGCCGACGGCGAGCTGCGGCAGCCGCCGGCCGAGCCGGCCGGCGCGCAGCTGCTGGAGCGGTCCCAGGTCGGCGAGTGCCGGCCGGGTGGAGGTGGAGATCACGGACATGCCGACGAGTCTGCTCGGAAGTGGACTGGTGTGAAATAGCCACTTCTGCTGTACTGGTCTGCATGAGCCAGTCCATTTCCGCCGCACGGATCGCCGGCCTGGTCGGCGACTTCGAGCGCTCCCCCGCCTACCGCGGCCTGGCGGACGCGCTCCGCGAGCTGATCGGCGACGGCCGGATCGGGTACGGCACCCGGCTGCCCAGCGAGCGCGAGCT
>CAZJDU010000009.1:30605-67255 GCA_964544855.1 uncultured Nocardioides sp. | reverse complement strand
AACAGTAGGTGCTCGTTCATCGCTTCGGCCGGTGTCTTCCAGTTGAGCGTCTTGCGGGCCTGTTGTTGAGCGCAGGTGCGACCGCCTCGAGGTCTTCCGCGGCCCCGGCCGGATGGTCGTTCCCCTTGGGGAAGCACTGGCGCATGAGCCCCGTTGGCGTTCTGGCTCGTCCCGCGCTGCCACGGACTGTGGGGATCGGCGAAGGAGACGTCTGTTCCCGTGTCGACGGTGAATGCTGCGTGTGCGGAGAGTACTTTGCCTCGATCCCACGTCAACGAACGGCCCAGCTGCTCGGGCATCGTGGCCATCGTCGACGCTAGGGCTTTGCTCATCGACATCGCGCCGTAGCCACCCAGGGCCGGCCCGTTCTTGACGGGCGCTGTCACCCGGTAGCCCTCTTCGCGGGGCAGGTGGACCAGCATCGTGAACCTGGTCTGGCACTCGACAACGGTGCCGATCGCCTCCATGGCCAAATCGTGGTCCCCGCTGGTGGCTCACTGAGAGTCCCCACCCCTCGCTGAGGTCCAGCTGTTCTTGAGTCGGGCTCCTCCCGTCGCTCGGGCTTGTCGCATGAGAGAGGAGTCGCCGTCGGTGACGACGGTGTGGCAGTGGTGCAGAAGCCGGTCGAGCATGCTGACCGCGGTGGTGTGCTCGGGCAGGAACCGTCCCCAGGACTCGAACGGCCAGTGGGACGAGATTCCGAGCGACCTGCGTTCGTAGGCGGCCGCAACGAACGGGAACTGACGGCTACCGACCTGTGCGGCAGCGGATGCACACCTGGTCGGCATGAAGACCACCACCACGACCAGCGGGCTCGACCCGCCGATGTCCATCGACGACCCTTCCGAGCATCTCCAGGTGCCCGTCAGGACCCTCCACGATGGCCGGCAGGGGGCCGTACGCCGTTCACGTCGTGATGGCCGTGGTCCTGCTGGGATGCGTCGTGCTGGTGGCCCACGACCCGGTGATCCCAGGCCGTTGCGCGACCGGACTCGCCGGCCTCGCGCCGCGAGCCTTCCGAGCGACTCTGCAAGCGACCTTCCTGCTGCAGGCGACGGTCGCGTCCGTCGGGTTCGCCGTCGTCGGACGAATGGACCGGTCCGTGGGGCTCCTCGCTCTCGTCGGAGTCGCCGGCAGCATCATGGGCTGGCACTACGGGGACCTGCTCATCCGACGTGTCTCGGCCGCCACCCTGCGCGTTCTGCTTCTGTGGGGACTCGTCGCCACCGCGGTGCTCGTGATCGGACGCGCGTTGCTCCAAGCCTGAGCTGCGGCTCCTCGCGAGGCGCAGGCGTGGTCGGGATGTTCATCCGTGGAGCTGTCGAAGACAGCTGTGCCCGGGGGTGCCCTCGACGAGCCGCCTGCGGGAGTCGGAGGTGGCGGGTCGGACGGGATCGATCCGACCGGCGGCGGGACGGTCGCGATCATGCGATCGGCGCGAGGCCCCGCCGGTCGAGGTGGCGACGGTGGCCCCATGCTCGTCGTACTGGATGCTTCGTGACCGGGCCCGTGCCGAACACCATGTCAATGATGCCTGACGAATCGACAGGTTGTAGACTGGTGTCTCTACTGGCTTACCTGCCCGTGCGTCAACGCCTGACGCGTCAGGAGGGACTGAAAAGATGGGCGCACCCACCCAGGTTGCGTTTGATGCCCTGTCGGATCCGACAAGGCGTGAGGTCCTGCAGTTGCTGGCGGACAACGACGAGATGGCGGCCGGCGAGATCGCCGACCAAGTCTCCACTGTCGGTCGTACGGCCGTCTCGAGCCACCTGCGCATCCTGCGGCAAGCAGGGCTGATCCGTGAGCGTCGCGAGGGCCGGTTCCGCTACCTGTCATTGGATCCAGAAGGACCCGTGCGAGATGCGATGAGCTTCCTGCAGGCGATCTTGGGGCAGGGAATTCTCGCCGATGCTGCCGAGGCGGCATCCGACGACGTGACGGAGGCCCGCGGCCTGTCTGCGTAGGCTTGCCCGTTCCCTGGAGGTGTCACCCCGTGGCCGACGTTCTCGTCGTGGCGACACAGGAGCTTCGTCAGGCCCCGACGGAGGTCTTCGACCTCTTCGGTTCAGGGGAAGGGGGCAGCTGGCTGTTCGACGCGCAGTGCGACTCGATCCGCACGGGTGCCCCCGTGGCGCTGAGAATCCCGTCGACTGGGCTCGGTGATGGGACTGTCGATGTCCTTGGGCGGTTCGGTCGCATCGTCGCCGGCCACCTGATCGAGATCGTCCACGACCAGCCGTGGGCAGGTCGTCTACGCGTGGTGATCCGCCCGGGTGCCTCTGGCGGCTCGCTCGTGAGCGTTAGCGGCGAGGTCGACCAGCGGGGCATGGACTGGCTCATGCGGAGACGAGGCTGGCCCGTGTCCGCACAGGCCGACGCCGGCGTTCACCGCATCGGTCTGCTGACGAGCAAGTCGGGACCCGGCGCTGTGTTCAGTGTTGCCTCCGAGTACATGGCAGAACTCGCGGTGGAGGAGATCAACGCAGACGGCGGCCTGGGCGGACGCCCCGTCGAGCTGATCGTCGGTGACGATCAGACCGATGCCGAGCACGCCGCGCGAGAAGGTCGTCGGCTCGTCGCGGCCGGGTGTCGAGCCGTCGTGGCGAGCGTGACCAGTGCCAGCTTCAGCGCAGTTGTCAGCACCCTCAACGGAACGGGACGGCCCGTGATCCACTCGCTGCTCAACGAGGGCGGCGCTGGGACCGGAGACGTGCTCCGTTGGGGCGAGCGCCCGCTGGACCAGGTGCGCGCAGCCGCCCCGACGGTGATGCGCAACTCTGAGGGCAAGCGGTGGTACATGATCGGGAACGACTACCGATGGGCTCACGGCGCACATCTCGCGGGCGAGCGAGCCTTGAGCGAGGTCGGCGCCACCATCGTCGGGAACCAGTTCGTGCCCATCGGAACCGAGAACTTCGAGTCCACCCTCGATGGAATCGAGCGCAGTGGCGCCGACTGCGTGCTCTCCACGCTCATCGGCGCCGACGAGGTCGCGTTCGAGCGTCAGACCGCGGCGGCTGGCTTCAGGTCTCGCTGGCAGACGCTCTCCCTCGTGTTGGAGGAATCTGCTCGCGAACGGATCGGGGACCAGGCATCGCAAGGCATCTGGACGGCGCTCGGCTACTTCGAGGCACTCGACACGCCGGAGAACATCGAGCTCGTCGGTCGCTACCGCGGCACGTACGGGCCGCTTGCCCCGCCGCTGTCGTCACTGTCGGAGTCCGTCTACGAGGCGTTCCTCCTGTACGCGGCCGCGGTGCGCCGCAGCCGCGGCGACGACGCTTCGATCACGAGCATGCTGCGGTCGAGCAGTGGGCGTATGCCTCGTGGCGCGATCAAGTCGGAGGGGCCGCACCGGATGCATCAGGAGCTCTACGTCGCTCGTGCCGGAACGGGTGGCTTCCAGATCCAGAACGGGTGACAGGCGTGGCCGAGGTTGCCGAGGCTGCAGCGAGTGCGTCGGGGATGCGTTCGACGTTGTCCAGGAGCGGTCCGACGAACACGCCCGCGACAACGACCGCCCGGGACTGGTCATCGTCGAGGACGGACGGACGGCCGCCGGCGCCGTAGGACACCCCTGCCGGGCTTCCAGTAGGCCCACGGCGCGAAGGGGCTGGGGCGGGACATCTGCCGGTGTCTGTCCCGGCACGCGCGCACGACCTCTGTCTGTAACAGGAACTTGACATTCCAATATGTCACGACTTGTTGACGGATAGACGGATTGACGCTTCACTGGGCTGTGACGCGGGCCATGTGCCCGGATTCACCGAACAAGGAGGTCACGTGCCCATCGAGAAGCCGACGGCGGCCGCTCTTGCCCAGCTCGCTGAGGAGGCTGGGATCGGGGTCGCTGAGGTCGACATCGCGACGTACGAGGCAGTTGCCGATGGGCTTCTGGACTCGTGGGACCGGGTCGAGGAGCTGTACGGCGACCTCGCTCCCAGTGCACCCGACAGGTCCTGGGTCCGGCCCGACGACGACCACAACCCGTTGGGGGCGTGGTACGTCCAGACCGAGCTCACCGAGGCGTCCTCCGGGCCGCTGTCCGGACGTTCGATCGCCATCAAGGACAACGTGAGCGTGGCCGGCGTGCCGATGATGAACGGGTCCCGGACCGTGGAGGGCTACATCCCGTCCGAGGACGCCACCGTGGTACGGCGGCTACTGGCTGCGGGCGCCACGATCGCTGGCAAGTCGACGTGCGAGGACCTGTGCTTCTCCGGCGGTTCCCACACCAGCCAGCCTGCACCGGTGCGCAATCCGTGGGACCTCTCACGTTCGGCCGGAGGCTCTTCCAGCGGAACCGCCGCGCTTCTTGCCTCGGGGCAGGTCGATCTCGGTCTCGGTGGCGACCAGGGAGGCTCGGTCCGGATCCCGGCCGCGTTCTGCGGCATCGTCGGTCACAAGCCGACGTTCGGCCTCGTGCCGTACACCGGGGCGTTCCCGATCGAGCAGTCCATCGACCATCTCGGCCCGATGGCACGCACCGTCAACGACGCCGCGGTGACGCTCAACGTCGTTGCCGGGGTCGACGGGCTCGACCCTCGCCAACCGGATTCGATCGCTCCTGTCGACTACGTCGCGGCGCTCGCCGAGCCGGTGACCGGACTGCGCATCGGGGTCGTGTCCGAGGGGTTCTCGCTCGCCAACTCCGACCCTGCAGTCAACGAGACAGTGCGCGAGGCGATCGAGACGCTCCGCCGTGCGGGACTCGACGCAGAGGACGTGTCGATTCCCTGGCATGCCTACGGCTCGGCGATCTGGGATGTCATCTCGGTCGAGGGCGCCACCTGGCAGATGGTCGACGGCAACGCCTACGGGATGAACTGGAAGGGCTACTACGACCCGGAGCTCATCGGCCACTACGGACGTCGTTGGCGCGAGGACCCGAGCCGGTTCTCCGAGACGGTCAAGCTGGTGATGATGGCAGGGCGGCACGCGCTGCAGACGCAGTACGGACGGCACTACGCCATGGCCCGGGGCCTCGAGTCGCGGCTTGCGGCCGCCTATGACAGCGTTCTGGAGCGTTGCGACGTCCTCGTGATGCCGACCCTTCCCATCACGGCGAGCACCTTGCCGGCCCCCGACGCCGAACTCGGCGACGTCCTTGGCCGGGCCTTGGAGATGCTCGCCAACACGGCCCCCTTCGACGTGACCGGACACCCGGCCTGCTCGGTGCCGGCCGGACTCGCTGACGGGCTTCCCGTCGGTCTCATGGTCATCGGCAAGAAGTTCGACGATGCCACCGTCCTTCGTGTGGCGCACGCACTGGAGAACGCTGTCGGCGGCTTCCCGCTGCCCGCAGCAGAAAGGAGAAAGGCATGAACGGAGTGTTCGACCTGGGAGGAACAGACGGACTCGGTCCGATCGACCCTCCCACCGAAGAGCCGGTCTTCCGCGCGGAATGGGAGAAGCCCGTCTTCACCATGTTCTCGGCCTGCTTCCGCGCTGGATGGTTCGGCGTGGACCAGTTCCGCTACGGCATCGAGGTCATGGACCCGGCCGCCTACCTCAAGGCGCCGTACTACGAGCACTGGCTGCACTCGTTCGAGCACTACGGCATCACCGGCGGGCACATCGACGAGGCCGAGCTGGACCGGCGTACCCAGTACTATCTGGACAACCCGGACGCGCCTCTGCCCGAGCACGAGCAGAGCCAGGAGCTCATCGACTTCGCCAACGCCGTCGTGCCAGCCGGCGCACCCGCCGGCCGGCCGTCCGACAAGGAGCCCCGGTTCAAGGTCGGCGATGTGGTCCGGATGGGGCCCGACGTCCCGTTCGGTCACAGCCGCCGTGCCCGCTACATCCGAGGCAAGACGGGCGTCGTGACCAGCCACCGCGGGTCCTTCATCTACCCGGACTCGGCCGGCAACGGCAAGGGCGAGGCGCCCGAGCACGTCTACACGGTGAAGTTCACGGCACAGGAGCTGTGGGGCGATCAGTACGCCGACCCCAACGGAACCACGTACTTCGACGTGTGGGACCCGTACATCGAACTGGTCGAGAACGAAGGAGCGTTCGCATGAGTGGCCTCGTGAAGTCCCAGGCGGAGATCGCCGCGCGGGTGAAAGCACTGGAGTCCATGCTGATCGAGCAGGGCATCATGACAACGACGATGGTCGACCGGATGGTCGAGATCTACGAGAACGAGGTCGGTCCCCACCTCGGGGCCAAGCTCATCGCGAAGGCCTGGAGCGATCCGGAGTTCAAGGCCCGGCTTCTCGACGACGCGACGGAGGCCGCGAAGGAACTTGACATCAGTGGCCTCCAAGGTGAGGACCTCGTCGCCCTGGAGAACACCGACGACGTCCACAACGCGATCGTGTGCACCCTGTGCTCGTGCTATCCATGGCCGGTCATGGGCTTGCCGCCGAACTGGTACAAGGAGCCACAGTACCGCTCGCGCATCGTGCGCGAGCCGCGCACCGTGCTGTCGGAGGAGTTCGGGTTCGATGTGCCCGTCGAGAAGGAGATCCGGATCTGGGACTCGAGTTCCGAGATGAGGTACTTCGTGATGCCGCAGCGGCCAGTCGGCACGGACGGGTGGAGCGAGGAGGAGCTCGCGACCCTGGTCACCCGCGACTCCATGATCGGGGTCGCACCTGCCAAGGCCGCGTCGTGAGCCTCGGTACCCGCAGCCAGCCCACCGAGGACGAGCGTCGAGTGGTCGAGGAACTCGTGTGTGACCTCCCGAGCGGACGTCCAGGCGACCTCGCCTTCGACGAGCCGTGGGAGATCCGGGCCTTCGCCCTGGCCGTCAGTGCCCACCAGGCGGGGCAGTTCGACTGGTCCCAGTTCCAGGGAGCTCTGATCGCGTCCATCAGAGCGTGGGAGAAGGAGAGCCCATCGCTGGATGACCCGACGTGGTCGTACTACGACCACTGGGTCGCCGCGCTCGAGTCCGTCCTGCGCGGGCAGGGAATGCTGCAGCAGGACGCTCTCGACGACCGCACCCGCGACATCCTCGCCACTCCCGCCAACCGCAACCACCACGAGGCTCACACCGAGCCCATTGCCGTCGACCCCGCGTTTCGGGGCTGACGGAAAGGAGAAGCACATGTCGAACACGTCAGCCACGACCGTCTCCAAAGCGGCCATCGCGGTACCCGCCTGGGTCTGGGCGATCGCCGTGATCGCGCTCTTCGGCGCGTACTTCCTGGTGCAGGAGAACGGGACACTCCTCTCTGCGAGCGCTGCGCAGTTCCTGCACGAGGTCACCCACGACGGCCGGCACGCCCTCGGCGTGCCCTGTCACTGAGGCCCGCCCGATGAACGACACGTGGGCGCGGCGCCTCGCGCGCGGTGCCCTGAGTGGCGCGGCCGGCGGCGTCGCGGCCGCCACGGTGCTGTGGATGGCTGTCGAGCCAGCCATCGCCCAAGCCATCGCGTTGGAGGAGGCAGGCGATGGCGGCCACGCTCACGGCGGCGCGGAGGCAGGTCACACGCACAGCGGCGACAGTGGTGAGGTGGTCACCCGACTGCAGCAGCAGGTCGGGGGGACCCTCACCGTGGTCCTCGTGGCGGCGCTGATGGGGTTGGTGTTCGCTGTCGTGTATGCACGCTCGCGTCACCGCCTTCCGGGCAGGAGCGACCTCGGCAAGTCGATTGCTCTCGGTGCGCTGGCGTTCGGCGTCATGGGTGTGCTGCCCGCGCTGGTCGTGCCCGCCAACCCGCCGGGGGTCGGGGATCCGGGGACCGTCGATCACCGGACCCTGACCTACCTGCTCGTCATCGGTCTCGGCGTGCTCGTGGCTGGTGTGGCGTTCGCCGTGCGGAGCCACCTCGACCAGCGGGGTGTCGCGGGCGAGATCGTGTGGCTGCTGACTGCTGTGGTGGCCATCGTCGGAGTCGGGGCCATCCTGGTCCTGGTCCCGGGGCCGGCGGACGCTGTGCCGCACACCATGCCCGCAGCGCTGCTGTGGGACTTCCGTGTGGGATCCCTGGCTCAGCTGGGTGCGATGTGGGGCGTGATCGGGGTCGTGCACGGAGCGCTTGCGCACCGAGCGACCAGGGCTCGCAGTGCTCCGGGCGCCACGGCAATCGTCCAGGCGTGAACGTCCCGACGGACGACATCAGTGCCGCGGCAGAGCGTGACCGTTGTTCGGTCACGATCTGCCGCGGCTGCTGTTGCGGCGATGCGGTTCGCCATCCGGGTGTTGATCATGACCGTCAGCTGACCGAGTTGGTCGACGGCCTGTGCGGACACGCCGAGGTTCGAGTCAGCTCGTGTCTGCTGACCTGCGGCGAGTCCAACGTCGTCGTCGTGTTGCCGGCTCCGTCGACGCGCGCCTCGACCAAACAGGCACCGGTGTGGCTGGGCCATGTGCTTGAACCCACTGCGGTCGACCTGATCATTCGCTGGGTGCGAGCCGGTGGGCCGGGCCGAGTCGAGGTGCCGAGTGCACTCGCCGTCCATCGGACTCAGCCCTTCTTGGGCACTCGTCAGCGTTGACACCGGTGACGACCAGCGCGTGCACCCCGCACCATGCGGCCGCCTTCGCGGAGCTCCAGCACCAGGGATCCGGTGGCCACGAACGGGAACGGTCCGGCGTCTCCCGGGCGACGGATTGCGGAACTGCTTGCGGACCGAGACGTCGATAACTCGAGGCGGATGGTAGCGGCCGCGGTAGCCGTTGCGGGAGTCGACCCGATCGCTGCTGCGCGTGGGTGCGGAGCATGCGGTGCCTTGGGTGTCCCGATGGGGACACCCAAGGCACCGGTGTTGTCGAACCATCGGCCGTGTGACTGACTGCCGTGCTCGACGATGGGGGGGTCAGGCGCCGAGCACCTGGCCGAGGTCGACCGCCTCGATCCCGACGGCTCGTCCCACGGGCTCGTTCGTCAGCCGCCCCGCGTGAGTGTTGAGGCCCAGGGCCAGGCTGGCGTCATCGTGGCACGCGTCCTTCCATCCCTTGTCGGCGAGCGCCACCAAGTAGGGGAGCGTCGCGTTCGTGAGTGCGTACGTCGAGGTGTGGGGCACCGCGCCGGGCATGTTCGCCACGCAGTAGAAGACCGAGTCGTGCACCTGGAAGGTAGGGCTCGCGTGCGTGGTGGGACGCGAGTCCTCGAAACACCCACCCTGGTCGACGGCGATGTCGACCAGTACGGAGCCGGGCTTCATCTGTGCGACGAGGTCGTTGGTGACCAGCTTGGGCGCGGCTGCGCCGGGGATCAGCACAGCGCCGATGACCAGGTCGGCCTGTTTGACCTGCTCCTCGATCGTCAACTTCGACGAGGCGAGGCCGTGGACGCGGTTGTTGTACCGCCAGAACGACATCCGCAGCTTGTCGAGGTCGGTGTCGAGCAGAGTCACGTCGGCACCCATGCCCAGCGCGATGTTGGCGGCGTTCTGTCCCGCAACGCCGGCGCCGATCACCACCACCTTCGCGTTGGCCACGCCGCCGACACCACCCATCAGCACACCGCGGCCCCCTTCTGCCTTCATCAGTGAGTGGCCGCCGACCTGTGGTGCCAGGCAGCCGGCTACCTCCGACATCGGGTACAGCAGCGGTAGACCTCCCGACGGCAGCTGCACCGTCTCGTAGGCGATCGCTGTGACCCCCGTGTGAACGAGCTTCTCGGTGAGGGGCTTGTCGGCCGCGAGGTGGAGATACGTGAACAGCGTCAGCTCCTCACGCAGACGGTGGTACTCCTCCGCGATGGGCTCCTTGACCTTCACCACGAGGTCGGAAGCGCCCCAGGTCTCGTCAGCGTCGGGCGCGATCTTGGCACCGGCGGCAACGTACGCCTCGTCAGGGATGGAGGAGCCGACACCGGCACCCTCCTGTACGACGACGTCGTGCCCGTGGGCGACGAGCTCGTGCACCCCTATCGGGGTGATGGCCACTCGGTACTCGTGGTTCTTGACTTCGGTGGGCACACCGACCTTCATCAGCTTGCTCCTTGGGGATGGCGCCGCCGACGCGGCACTGTCGGAAGTGCGGTGTACGCGTGGCGTGAGATGCGCATGGGATGGGTGTGGTGGCGAGTGCGCCACCACAGGGTGACCGGCAGGTATCCGGAGGTACGTGCCCCCGGATACCTGCCGGTAGAGGTGGTACGTCAGTCCTTGGCGGGCTCGTCTCCCGACCGACGCTGATCTTCGTGAATCACGACCTCATCGACGAACAGCTCCTCGAGCTCATCGTCGTGAACCTGCCCGATGGTCTCGAACCGGGCCGATGCGTTGGCACGGAGCCAGAACGCGTAGCCGAATCCGATGGCGAAGATGCCGGCCACGAACACCGGGATCAGCCGCACGATCATCACGTCCGATCCAGCGAGGAAGGTCAAGTTGCGGAGGAGCAGGTAGACGATGACTCCCTGGGCGATCGCCCCGATGGCAGGTGCCAGGAGCGTCTTCAGATAGTCAGCAACAGACTCTCGACCGACGCGGTTGAAGTAGCCGATGACGGCCAGCGACACCACCAGCTGAACGACGATCACGGCAAGGGTGCAGAAGATCGGCAGCCAGGTGGCAAGGTGCAGGATCGGGTCCGCACCGCCCAACGCGAAGATGGACACCGTCACGATCGCGATCGTCGACTGCACGCCAGCAGCAACGTACGGCGACTTGAACGTCGGATGCGTGTGGCCGAAGACCCGGGGGAGGATCCGGTCCCGGCCCAGCGAGTAGAAGTACCGTGAAGCGTTGTTGTGAAAAGCGAACGAGCAGGCGAAGAAGCCGGAGACGACCAGGAAGTCCATCAGCGTGCGCACGAAGTGTGCGGTGTACTCGTCCGCGAGGTTGAAGAAGTACTGGTCGAGCACCGATGCCGCCTCGGCCGGCGATCCCTCGCCGTACCCGACGATCGCGGCATACGCCGCGAAGGTGTAGAACACGCCCAGTGTCAGGACGGCGATGTAGGTAGCGCGCGGCACGCTCTCCTTCGGGTCCTTCGTCTCCTCGCCGTAGATGGCAGTGGTCTCGAAGCCGATCCATGACCAGAAGGCGAGGAAGAACCCGATCCCGATCGCAGGGGCGGCCCCCCAGCGCGTGGGGTCGAAGGCGCTCACCACCTGGCCGGACGCTCCGCCTTGCCCGACGGTAGCGATGGCGACAACGAGGACGATGAGCACCTCGAGGCTGAGCAGCACTGCCAAGATGTCGGCACCGAAGGTCACCTTGTACGCCGAGATCGCGAACATGGCGACGAGCGCGGCGATCGAGCATGCCCACCACGGAACGTCGACGCCGAAATGGGTGTCGAGGAGGACGGAGGCGAAGAAGCCGAACCCGCCGGCGATGGCGGTGGAGATCATGCTGTAGGCGGCCATGATCGTGAAGCCGACGCCGAGACCCAGCGGGCGCCCGAGACCGTGCGTGCTGAAGGTGTAGAAGGCACCAGCAGAGGTGAGCCGCTTGGCCATCTCGGCGAACCCGACGGTGAAGATCAGCAGGATCACGGTCGTCGCTGCGTAGGTCAGCGCCGTCGCCATGCCCCCGCCGTATGCGAGCGAGATCGGAATGTAGGTGGACACCACGACCAGGGGTGCAGCCGCAGCGGTGACCATGAACACGATGTGGACGAAGTTGATCGAACTCCGCAGCAGATGGCTCGACGTCCGTCCGTCTGGTGGTCCGGTGCCGGTTCTTGTTTCGGTCATGCCCGTGTGCCTTCCTATCTCCGAGGCTTGCGTTCGGCTGCTTGTCACTTCCGAGACGGTCACCTGACGCTAAGGACGTCAGGCTGGTGGACGTATGTCTCCTCGGAACACAACCCGGACGCGCTATGTGCACGCAGTGCAACTCCGCCGTGCGGAGATCGAGCGATGATGGGAGTGGCAGAGGTGGTCCGAGATTCGCACTGGTTCTGCCTCATGGTCGTCGCTACCTTCAGGGGACGGCCCACAAACCCCTGGCGGGCTGTAATCGGAGGGATGGAACAGTGAACGACGCAACCGCTCTACCCACCTCAACGGTGGACGAGTTCAAGATTCTCTTCGCGGGCTCGGTGCCGCCCGAGGTGCCGTGGGAGCTGGGCGAGACCGCCGTGGTCGAGTCGACGGTCTCGTTCCTGCGCGACGGGGATCGGTTGATCATCGTCGACCCCGGCATGGTGCCGAGCCGGGAGGCGATTCTCGATCCCTTGGCGGAGCTGGGCTATGCACCCTCCGACATCACCGACATGGTCTTCAGCCACTGGCACCCCGACCACACCCTGAATGCTGCGCTGTTTCCGAACGCGCGGGCGCACGACATGTGGGGTGTGTACCAGAACAACACGTGGCAGATGCGATTTGCCGAGGGTTTTCGGGTCTCCGACGGTGTCACCCTGATCCAGACCCCGGGGCACACCGATCAGGATGTCACGACGTTGGCGGCCACCGACGATGGGCTGATCGCGTTCACACACCTCTGGTGGACAGACGTACGCCCGCCAGCGGCGACCGACGTGGACACCGACGCCACGGCCTTCGCCGCGAGCCGAGCCCGCGTGCTCGACATGGACCCGGCATTGATCGTTCCGGGCCACGGGCCGGCGTTCGCGCCGAATGCCGACACGCCGCGGCGATGATCGGCGGAGGTTGGGAGATCGTGGCGCCGGGCGGCCGGCTCTAGGGTCACGCGGCAACGGATAGCGACGACCTGCAGTCGTCGTGTCCGCTCCCCGATAGGGGAGCGGACACGACGGTCGTTCACGTCGCGATGATGCTGCCGCCCACCGGGAAGTGGTCGGCGAACACGCCAGGTCCACCGTCGCCGAACCACGGCTCCTGGGGTATCTCCTCCGGGTGGGGATCCGGCTCCGGGTTGTGGCCGTGCGACAGTTCGACCATCTGGGGCGCGAAGTCGGCGAAGTCGACGGTCTCACCGGCGAAGGCGAACGGCTTGCTCTCCAGGAGGGTGTAGTTCACGCGAGTGTCGAACACTCCTGCTCGAGGATCGATCTGGAAGTACTCCTCCGCCCGATAGGTCGCGACGAGCTCACCACGCATGAAGCTCTCGCGGTCCGTGAAGCGCCGGGTTCCGTCCGGGGAGGCATCGAAGTAGATCCGCAGTCGGGTCTTCGACGAGGTGCGCCCGATGGTGTTGCCCTCGATGGTTTCGTCGCCGGTCACGAATCCCTCGAGTACCACCCCGCTGCGCATCGAAACGAAATGCGCGCTCTGCGGCCCTCGGCCGTGCTCGGCAACGGCCGCAGCATCGAAGAGGGACACATCCTCGCCGAAGATCGGTCCCTTGCCGCCGTACATCGAGTAGATGACGAAGCGTCCCTCGAAGCGAGCGCCATCCACCTCGCCGGGCGGGTGGCCCTCGAGACGGCCGCGGCCGGCTACCTGAAGGGCCATGCGGGTGGTTGAAGCGGTCATCACGATCTCCCAATGAATCTGCTCGTCGATGCGGTCGGCACTTCGAAAACTAGACCTCGCCAGCCCTCGCCGCCAGCGATCGCCCGGTCCGGATCTCGGACTGTTCGGTGAGGTCGGCGGCTTCCTAACGTGACGTGAAATCAATCCCTGACGCCGGGGTCGACGATGACGATCGGTCCGCGACGGGACGTCACGTAGGAGATTCACATGAGTCAAGTCGATGCTCCACCGAAGAAGATGGGAAGGATCGCTTTCGCGAGCTTGATCGGCACCACCGTCGAGTTCTACGACTTCTTCATCTTCGGCACCGCTGCTGCACTTGTCTTCGGCCCGACGTTCTTCCCTGCGCTCGGAGCGGCAGGGGGCACCCTCGCCTCGCTGGCGACCTTCGGTGTTGCGTTCGTCGCGCGGCCGTTCGGCTCTGCGCTGTTCGGCCACTACGGCGACCGCATCGGCCGCAAGGTGACGCTGATCGCCACACTGCTGCTCATGGGCGGCTCGACCGTGGCGATCGGCCTGCTGCCCACCGCAGCGACCATCGGCGCCGCCGCGCCGATCCTGCTGGTGTTCTTCCGCGTCCTCCAGGGAGTGGCACTCGGTGGCGAGTGGGCCGGGGCAGCGCTGCTGGTCGGTGAGCACGCGCCGGCCGAAAAGCGGGGTTTCTACACGATGTTCCCCCAGATGGGACCGGCGATCGGTCTTGCACTCGCGTTTGCGACCTTCCTTGTCACCGGGCTGACCATGTCCGGTGATGCGTTCGTCGCCTGGGGTTGGCGGATTCCCTTCCTGGCCAGCGTCGTGATGATCGCGATCGGTCTGTTCGTGCGGCTGAAGATCGACGAGACGCCGAACTTCGAGAGGCTGAAGGGCAGCAAGCAGGTGGCGAAGGCCCCGGTCTGGGAGGTCGTCAAGAAGAACCCCGTACAGCTACTGGCCGGCGCTGGATCGCTGGCGATGGTCTTTGCCTTCTTCCACACCGGCGCCACCTGGCTCACGGGGTACGGCCCGTCAGTTGTGGGCCTCGAACGCAACACGGTCCTGGGCATCGGCGTGGTGGGCTCGCTGTGCTTCGGTGTGATGGTCATGGTCGGTGGCATCGTCTCCGACCGCCGCGGGCGCCGCTTCGTGATCATGTCGGCAGCCGTCGTTGCTGTGCCGTGGGCGCTGATGCTGCTGCCGGTCGTCAACATCGGCACGCCCGTCGCCTATGGGTTCGCTGTGATCTTCACACTCGGTCTGACCGGCTTCGGCTACGGCCCGGTCGGCGCTCAACTCCCCGAACTGTTCCGCACCCGCTATCGCTACACCGGTGCCGGCGTTGCGTACAGCCTCTCGGGCGTGATCGGAGGGGCGCTTCCGCCCCTGATCGCTGAGTGGCTCATCCCTCGCTTCGGCCCGAGCGCCGTCGGCTACTACCTGGTCTGCTATGCGCTGCTCACCATCGCTTCGCTCCTGGTGCTCGGCAAGGACAGCAGGGGGGTGGACCTCGACGAGGTCGGTGTCGAGGAGGAGGTGGTCGCGGCCTGAACCCCCATCACGTTGTCCGCCGGATGGCGCCTGCTCGCGCCCACCACGGAAGTCGCAACCGACCACCACTGAAAGGTGCTCCCGCATGAAATGGAACAGTCCCCAACGCGCGGCGGCTGCTGCAGCCGCCCTTGCCATCGGCCTCGTCATGGCACCGCCCATGCAGTCCGCCACAGCCGCCGAGACCGATCCGGTGACCGCTGCCCGCGACAAGATTCTCGGAGAGGGGTGGGACAACCCCAACGTGGTTCGTGCGCGTTCGATCGGCAACACGACCTGGCTGGTGTCCTACGGAGGGACCGTGATCCTGCACGACTCCACCATCGAGGACCAGTTCACCGACACCGGTGAGGACGCCAACACCAACGGGTACGTGAGTCTGGAGGACGTCATCGCCGCCGACCCGGACGCGATCCTCCAGGACCACACCCATTTCGACCAGCAGCACAATGCCACCGAGGTCGCGACGGCGACGGGGACTCCGTTCGTCACCGATATCGGAGGCTGCTTGTTCACCAAGGTCACCGCGATCAAGAAGGGCCAGGATCCGGCGGCGATCAACTGCAACATCATTCGCAACGCGCAGGGCGAGGCGTTCTTCACGCCGGACACCTGGGCGGGCGGCCTCCCTGGCTACTACTCAGGGCAGGGAATCGACCTGGGCATCGAGGACATCCTCGGCCCCGTGCTCGACGAGCTCAATCTCGGTCTGCTGGACATCCTGGGACAGGACGTCGACCTCACCGACTTCTTCTCCTTCACCGACTACGGGGAGAAGGGATGGCCGGAGACCCCGATCGAGGGCATCGATGCGACTGCGGTGCAGGTCAAGCACAGCCCGTCGTTCGTGGGTCGACCGATGTATGACCTGTCCGGTCCCAACCTCGACATCGAGGGCAGCATCGAGGACATCATCGAGGACTACTCGAGCAACCCCGAGGACATCCCCGAGAACATCTATGCTCAGTACGCGCCGTTCGATCTCGAGGGGTCCAATGTCGGTTGGCTCGTCGAGTACGGCGAGTTCTCGCTGTTCCACCACGGGTCGACCGGTCCGACGGAGAACCTCGAACCCGGCGCCGAGGAGATCCGGACTGCGCTCGAGAGCCTGGGTGAGGACGATCAGGTCGACGTCGAGATCGGCGGCGTGGCTGAGATGACGTTCCTCATGGATGGCAACTACTTCCAGGACAACAAGGACTACGCGCACGCCATCAATGCGAAGTCCTTCTTCCCGACCCACCACTTCAACTGGTACCCGATCTGGCTCACGAACCCGGCTGCGACCTACTGGCCGGGGATGTCCCAGACGTGGACCGACGGCCAGGCCGAGCACGGCGAGGAGTTTCCTGAGCTCTGTTACCTGACCGAGGACAACTACGCCACGCTGTGGGAGTTCAAGGCCTCACAGTGGGTCGGAGCCCAGCAGGGCTCGATGATCCCTGTGACGGGGCCGGGTTGCTACGCGGGCTGACGTGATGATGTCTCCCGTGCCCAGACGGGCGCGAAGGGAGCGTCCCCTCCGGCGTTCGGCGGGGCTGGCAGGAGTTGCGATGGTGTTCGCCGTTGCGGCCCTGCTGGCTCCGCCGCCGCCGGCGGCGTCGGCGCACGCTGATCCCACCATCGCGGTCCGTCTCACGGGCGTTTCCCCGTCGCTGCCGCCTCAGGTGGATGTCGCGGTGCTCGACGGTGGTGAGCTCACCTATGCGGAGCTCACCAATCGGTCGGAGGATCCTGTGTATGCCTTGGATCCTGAGGGCGCACCGTTCCTCGAGGTGTCCGCCGACGGAGTGTACGGGGACCTCGGGTCGCCGTACCTTGCGGCCTCGCCGCGGGCCTCTTCCGACAGGACCGTGATGCGACCGTGCTGCCCGAACAGCGAGTGGGTGCTGCTGAGCATCGAGCAACGCTGGACCTGGGCCGATCCCCGCCTCGACCCCCCGTTGAGGCGGTCGTCGGGCGATGATCGGGGACTCGGTGCGTTGGACTCCGGCGAGCCATTGGCCACGTGGGAGATCGGGCTCGAGCGTCGGGGCGAGCGGTTCGAGGCCTCAGGCGTGCTCGAGCGTCGTGTGGTCGGAGAGGTCACCACCACGATCGACACGTCGCCACCCGAGGTCGACGTCTCGGTGATCGCCAGCCGGCCACCCCAGGTTCGGATTCGGGTCGCCGACGACACCGACGTGGAGGTCGTGTCCGACGACGGACGCAGCTTCATCAGGGTCGACGCCCGAGGTGCCCGCGGTGACCTGTCCAGTCCTGACTACCAAGCGCACCTGCGGGGAATAGGCGTGGGCGAGGTCGACGGGGAGGGATGGGTTCCACTTGCGGGCGGCGGACCGGATCGCGCCACCTGGGTTGACCTGCGACTCAGTCTGGAAGAGGACATCCCGACCACACCCACCGAGGCACATCGCTTCGCCCACGAATGGAGCATTCCGCTACTGGTGGATGGTGCTCCGGCCCGCATCGGCGGCCGATCAGTGTGGGAGCCCGCTGACCCACCGGTGCTCGACGAACAATCCGCTGGATTCTGGGACGGTGCCGACCGGCAGGGCTTGCTCATCGCTGGAGGACTCACTCTGGCGGTGGTCGCTGCCTATGTTGCAGCGCGTGCCCGAGGCACCCACGGGCCAACGCCACGACAGGAGACCGACCACGATGAGTGATGGCACACGGCAGCAGTACGGTCCCGCACGAAGGACGACCAGCGGGGGGTTCGCGACGATCGCGATGGTCTCGGTCGTCGCGCTCGGGGCCTGTGGAGCGGAAGCCGACTCGACCGAGCCCACGATCACCGACCCGACCGAACTCGTGCAAGGAACCGCTCTGTCCTATGACTCCGGCACGGGGGAGGCAGAGCCCCAACAGATCCGCGCAGTCCTGGGGCAGATGGTCTTCCTGGCCGTCGTCAGCGACGTCCCGGGAACGGTGAGTATCGACGATGCAGGCGTGACCCAGCCCCTGAGAGCTGACGAACCGGGCACGTTGGTGTTCAACGCCGAGGAGGAGGGCGACTTCGAGGTCACCCTCCAGGGCGACGGCGTCGACGTGCTGCTGGCGCAGGTGGAGGTGAAGAAGTGATGCTGATCGGGCAGCGCGCGGCTCGCTACGCCGGCACCTTCCTGGCACTGACGCTCACGAGCTGTACGTGGTCGTCCACGTCAGCGGGTGGCGACCGACCCCACGATCTGATGACGAGCACTGGCGGACACGCGGCCCCGACGGTTTCGGTGCAGTTCGTCGACGGCTCCGTCGTGGACGGACCGCCATCGGTCGATCTCGATGTCGGCGATACCGTCGTCATCGAGATCACATCGGATGTGGACGAACAGTTGCACATCCACGGCTACGACATACTCGTCGATATCGAGGCCGAGGAAGCCAACGTCATCGAGTTCCGTGCCGACCTTCCAGGGCGATTCGAGGCCGAGTTCGAGGGACGGCATCAGATGGTCCTCGAGATCAGGGCTGAATGAGCTCCAGCCACACCGACGTCGGACGTCTGCTGGCGCACGGGTTGGGTGGGCGGTCAGATCTCCCAGTCCCGCCGTGGCTTGCGACCTATGCAGCAGGGGCAGTTGTCCTTGTCTCCTTCTTCGCTGTCGCGGCACTCTGGGCGGCGCCCCGGTTCCAGGAGCACGGCGGAGGCATACCGCTCAGCGCCGCGCAGCGGATCGTCGACAGTGCCCCTGCGCGCGTTCTCCTGCGAGTCCTCGGTATCGCTCTTCTGGCTGCTTTCCTCGGTGTCGCATGGCTCGGGCCCGACGATCTGGGACAGGCGAATCCTGCCCCCACCTGGTTCTACGTCTGGTTCTGGGTGGGCTTGGTCCCGTTGTCGCTCGCTTGCGGGCCGGTGTGGCGGCTGATCAATCCGCTCCGGACGATCGCCATGGTCCTGGTGCCGCGGCGGCAAGGCTCCGGCGCGGTACTGGATCGGATGGGCCACTGGCCCGCGGTTGTCTCACTGTTGGCCTTCCTCTGGCTCGAGCTCGTGTACGACCTCGCTGCCTCTCCGCGAGCCGTGGCGATCTTCGTCTCCTGCTATTCGCTGGTTCATGTGGCGGCAGGAGCCACCTTCGGTCCTCGATGGTTCGAACGAGGCGAGGGATTCGAGGTGTACGCCTCGATGGTCGCCCGTGCCTCCATCGTGGGACGAGGCGACGACGGCGCTCTGGTGCTGCGCAACCCTTTGAAGCGACTCGCGGAGACGCCCGTGGTTCCCGACGTCACACCTGTTGTCCTGGTGGTGCTCGGGTCGACGGTGTTCGACGGTGTCAGCCGATCCTCGCCGTGGTCAGCACTGGGTGCCGGCACCGACCGTGGCACCTACCTAGCGCTGGGCACGCTCGGCCTCGGCGGCGCGATCGCGGCAGTCTCGGTTGTCTACGCTGCGGCGATGGCAGGAACGCGGGTCTTCATCACCGGCGACCGCCGTGCGGCTCCGCTCTTCGCACACACCCTCATCCCCATCGCGATCGGCTACACCGTGGCGCACTACTTCTCGTTTGCACTCTTTCAGGGGCAGCAAGGCGTGCTGCTGGGCAATGACCCGCTCGGTCGGAGCTGGGATCTGCTTGGCCTGGCCGGCTCCACCGTGGACTACACGCTCCTGCCGACCGCCACGATCGCGGCGGTCCAGATCGGGGCCATCGTCGTCGGACATGTGGTCGCCGTGGTCGCGGCCCACGACCGCTCTGTCGCCGTGATGAAGCAGGAGAAAGGGCTGCGGGGACAGTACCCGATGGTGGTCGTCATGGTCGCCTACACCATGACAGGCATCGTCCTGCTGGCCGGTGGTTGATGCGGAACGACAGACCTATCGAGGGCGGTTCCCCTGCAGCTCACTCCCCGCATCTGGCAGCGACCGGCTCCGCGAACGGGCTGTAGCGGAACCATCGCGGAAAGTCCGATGCGGCATCCGGGTTGCCCTCGATCCGGATGAGGTCTGCCGCCACGGCCTCGGAGAACTTCATGTGCCCGTACCAGACGGCGTACATCACCCGCGGTGGCGTGTGGAGGATCAGGTCTACGCTGTGCTCAGGAGCCCCTACACAGACGCCGGAGCTCCTGTTGTCAGCGTGGATCCAGCCCCGCGACGGCTCCGAGTCGACGAACCGGAACTCGATACTGATGCCGTCGCTGGGTAGGGCGTCATGGTCGAGCCCCTGGTACAACCGCCAGAGCAGGATGGGGATCGCTGCGTCATCATCGGTCGGCGAGGGGAACTGCCAGTTGATGGTCCACTCGCCGATCGCGGTGATGACAGGCCCGAGCGCTCGTCCTGATGCGGTGAGTCGGTAGGCGCTCCGCCGAGAGTCTGGCGCCACCTCTCTCCGTTCCACGACGCCGAGCCGCTCCAGGTGCCGGAGTCGCTCCGACAGCATGCTGCGATTGAGACCGGGGAGCCCGCGGTGGATGTCGTTGAATCCGGTGGACCCCGTCATCAACTCGCGAACGACGAGCAACGTCCAGCGATCGCCGAGCAGCTTCGCTCCGATCGAGACCGGGCAGTACTCGGCGGGGGGGACGCCATCGTCGGGAGAATCGACCGGCTCGAGGCCATCGGATCGGACCACGTCACGTTGTCGGGCGGGCATCGGGTGCCTCCTGGGCCACATGCGAGGGTTCGTCTCGGCTGCTATCGACGTCGGCGTCCGGACGCCTTACTCGATCAACGATCGCGATCCTGGTTCGTCACCTCACGACGCCGTGCTGATGAAGACGTTCTTGAGCTCGGTGTAGCCGTCGATGGCGGCCATGCCGAGCTCGCGTCCCATCCCCGACTGCTTGAAGCCCCCGAACGGGGTCTGGATGCGCACCGAGGAGTTGCTGTTGACGGAGAGCGCGCCGCTGTCGACTCTTCGCGCAACGCGGAGCGCTCGACCGACGTCGCCGGTCCAGATCGAGCCGCTGAGCCCGTAGATCGTGTCGTTGGCCATCCGCACGGCCTCCTCCTCGGTGTCGAACGGGAGAATGGCGGCGATCGGACCGAAGATCTCGTCGCGAACCACGCGCGATGTCGGGTCGGGGCTCACGACCACTCTCGGAGCCATCCAGTACCCGGCGCCCTCAGGTGCGTCACCTGCCAGGATGGCGTCGGTGTCCTCGGTCAGGAAGGAGCACACCTGCTCACGGTGCTGGCGTGACACGAGTGGTCCCATCTTCGTCGAGTCCGCGAGGGGGTCGCCGATGGACAGAGCCTTCGTGACGTCGACGAAGCCTGCGACGAAGTCGTCGAACACGGTGCGTTCGACAAGAATCCGGCTGCGGGCACAGCAGTCCTGGCCGGTGTTGGCGAACACGCTCAGCGGAGCTTCGGCGATGGACCGGGGCAGGTCCGCGTCGGCGAAGACGATGTTGGCCGACTTCCCGCCCAGTTCCAGCGTGAACCGCTTCATGGTGTCGGCCGCGGCGTGCATCACCTTGCGGCCGGTCTCCGTGGATCCGGTGAAGCTCACCTTGGCAACATCCGCGTGTCCGGTCAGCACACTGCCGACGGTGCTGCCGGGGCCGTTGATCACCTGAACCAGATTCGCCGGAAGGTCCAGCGCGGCGACGATCTCGCCGAAGCGCCTCGTGGACAGGGGAGTGAGTTCCGCAGGCTTGACGACCACCGCATTGCCAGCCGCCAGAGCGGGCGCGATGTTCCACGACGCGATGGGCAACGGGAAGTTCCACGGCGCGATGACAGCGACGACGCCCAACGGTTCACGGAACGTCATGTCCACACCGCCGTCCACGGGAATGGTCTCTCCCTGGATCTTGTCGACCGCGCCGGCGTAGTAGTGGAAGCATTCGGCCACACCAGCGATCTGGCCGCGGGCGTCCGAGATCGGCTTTCCGACGTCCTGCGACTCCAGCCGTGCGAGCTCTTCGAGGTGGTCCTCGACGGCCGTGGCGATCGCTCGCAAGCCATCCCTGCGCGTCGAGAGGGGGAGGTGGTACCAGTCGCGTTGCGCCGCCACAGCTCGCGCAACAGCCGCCTCAGCGGCGGCCGCATCGGCCACTTCGTACTCAGCGATGACTTCTTCTGTCGCTGGGTTGAGGACAGAGTTGAGCTGCGTCATGGGTTCCTCTCGAGTGGCCGGCGTTCGCGTGATGAATGGTCCGGCGGTCCTGGGGGTCGCTCCCATGCTCGGGCCGAAGCAAACGACGGGCAACGTGCACGGCGCCCTACCACGCCCACAAGCATGTGCGCCGCGTCCACTCACAAGCCGCCGATCGGCACCTACCTTCAGTGGTGGCAAGGGTGCAGGCTCCAAGGGCCACGCGCCGAGGGCAGAACCCGCAGAGTCCACCGGCGTCGCCGGCATAGCAGTCAGGAGAAAACAGCATGTCCGATCACGACGGTCACTTCGCGGCGGTCACCGGTGCAGGGTCCGGCAACGGCAAGGCCATCGCCGAGACGCTCCTCGAGGAGGGAGCACGGGTTGCCCTGCTGGACATCGCGCCGGAATCGCTCACTGAGCTGACCGAGAAGTACGACGGCGCCCTGGCAGTGGAGGCGAACGTCGCCGACGAGGAGTCAGTACGTCGCGCGGCTCAGGTGCTGACCGACCGGTTCGGTCACCTCGACCTTCTCGTGAACAACGCCGGCATCGTGCGACCGAGCGTCTTCGATGAGCTCTCTCGTGAGGAATGGGACGAGGTCTTCGCCGTCAACTCGACCGGTCCGTTCCTGATGAGCAAGGCAGCTGCGCCGCTTCTCCGGAAGGGAGCTGAGGCACGCGGCGAGAAGGCGACGTCGGCGATCGTGAACATCACGTCGGTCGAGGCACACATCGTCATCTCCAGCAGCGGCCACCCACAGGTGCACTACAACGCATCGAAGGGCGCGCTCCTCCAACTCACTCGCGCGCTGTCCGTCGACCTTGCGTCGTCGCGGATTCGTGTCAACGCCGTCGCGCCCGGCTTCATCGAGACGCCGTTCACCAGGAGCGTCCTCGGCAACCAGGAGGTCGTCGACTGGCTCTTGGAGCGGACGCCGCTGGGGCGAGTCGGTCAGCCGGAGGACGTCGCGAACGCGGTCTCGTTCCTCGGGAGCGAGAAGGCGAGCTGGGTCACCGGCAGCACCCTCTTCGTCGACGGTGGCTGGACGGTGTACTGAGATGGGTCGCCCCCTGATCGCCTTGCCGGCACCCATCGAGGTTCTGGCCACACCATTTGGGGACCAGGACTGCTCGAAGCTCGCGACCGCCTACACCAACGCGGTCTACGCCGCCGGCGGCCAGCCGGTCATGCTTCCCGTGGTCACCGACCCGCCAACGGGGCTGCTCGCCCGGATGGACGGCCTGCTGCTGACCGGCGGTGGCGACATCTCTCCTGACCTCTATGGCGAGGAACCGGACGAGTCCGTCTACGGCGTACGTCGTGACCGGGACGATTTCGAGGTGGCGCTCTACCACGAGGCAGTGGAGCGGGGCCTCCCGATTCTGGCGGTCTGTCGCGGCATGCAGCTGATCAATCTGCTCCGGGGCGGCACGATGATCCAGAACCTGGAGACTGAGCAGAACCACTGGCAGACCGTCCCGTCCTCCCACGCGTCCCACGCCATCGACATCGTCGGCGACACCGCGTTGGCTGACGTGCTCGGTCCGGCCGAGGGTCACGTCAACAGCTTCCACCACCAAGGGCTCGGTGGTCTCGGTGATGGTCTCCGGGTCACCGCAACCTGCGGCGACGTGATCGAAGGGGTGGAAGCAGACGACATCGACCTCTTCGCCGTCCAGTGGCATCCCGAGCAGATGGCCGCCACCAGCGCCGCTCAGCAGGCGATCTTCGATCGTCTGGTGAAGCGAGCAGCCACCCGACCCGCGAATGACACTCGATGAGGAGGTCACAGATGACCGACAACGCAACCACACAGCGGGAGTTCGACTTCCACGGCCCCGCACTGGACAACATCTTCGACACCTATGATGAGCTGCGGAAACAGTGCCCGGTCGGCCACAGCGACAAGCACGGTGGCTTCCGCTACATCATGAAGAGCGAGGACATCTTTGCGGCCGAGCAAGACCCGGAGACCTTCGCGGTCGCGCCGTCGATGCTGCTGCCCGCCTTCAGCACCGACACCCCGCTGATCCCGATCGACATCGACCCGCCCGAGCATGCCGACTACCGGCGGATCCTGCTTCCGCTGTTCACGCCGAAGGCGATCGCGAAACTCGACGATGGCATGCACCAAACGGCACGGGACCTCGCCGAGGACATCGCCCGACACGACGTCGTCGACGCATCGCACGCGTTCGCGCGCCCGATGCCGACGATCGTGTTCAGCCGCCTCGCTGGTTTTCCGGAGAAGGACTGGCCGAAGTTCGACCAGTGGGTCGATGACATCATCTACGAGCGAACCGTGGACCCGGAGCGCGCGTGGCAGGCCGGTCGCGACGTGATGGACTACTTCGACGACCTCCTCAAGTCCCGGGCGGGTGACGACGGTGCCGAGGACCTGGTCGGGCAGCTCCTCCGAGCCGAGATCAAGGGTCGCAAGCTCACCCATGACGAACTGCTCTCCTACTGCTACCTCCTGTTCGTCGCGGGGCTCGACACCACCGCGTGGGCGATCCGCTCCAGCCTGTGGCACCTCGCCCAGAACCCCGAGGACCAGCAACGCCTGCGCGAGGACCCCGATCTGATTCCGGTGGCGGCCGAGGAGTTCCTCCGCACACTGTCGCCGGTGCAGGCGATGGCTCGGACCTGCCTCAAGGACACCGTGGTCTCCGGCCAGGAGATCAAGGAGGGCGAGCGTGTCGTTCTCGTCTTCGGGGCCGGCAACCGTGACCCGGAGGTCTATGAGGACCCGAACGAGGTCCAGATCGACCGCGAGGAGAACCGGCACCTGGCCTTCGGCGGCGGCATCCACCGTTGCCTCGGGTCGAACCTCGGCCGCCAGGAGCTGATCATCGCCCTCGAGGAGTTCCTCGCGGCAGTCGACCACTTCTCGTTGGCGAACCCGGACGAACAGTGGCACGGAGTGGGCCCCCTCACTCTGAAGATCGGAGGGTGATCGCGATGAAGGTCGTCTCCGTTGACCCGAAGCGATGCCAGGGTCATGCGCGATGCTTGGCCTTTGCGCCCGAGGTCTTCGACTTCGACGATGAGGGCTACTCGTTCGTTGCCCAAGGCAAGGACCGGTACGACGAGCTACCCGAGGATGTCGCGAAGGCGGTCGCGAACTGCCCCGAGCGCGCCATTCAGGTCACGGAGGACGATGCGTCGTGACTGCTGCACGGGTCCTCGTCGTTGGCGGCTCCGTGGCAGGCGGCGCGTGCGTCGCTCAGCTCCGGAACAGCGGTTTCCTGGGGGAGATCGTCGTCATCGACGGGGACTCGGACGCGCCGTACGACCGGCCACCGCTGTCGAAGACCTTCCTCTCCGCGACGGCCTCGGCGCCGGAGGCCCCGTGGGCTGACGAGAGGCATGATCGCGTAGTGGGGGAGGCGGTTGTCGTGGACCCGGCAGCGCGATCGGTCATCGTCGCGCAGCCGGGGGGTGGCACCGAGGCGGTGGCCGGCGACCACGTCGTCCTCGCCACAGGCTCCACGCCGTTGCAGCTGCCCCGCCAGCCCGAGGGTGTGGCCGAACTCCGCACGGCCGCCGACGCTCGTCTGCTTCGACGCTACGCCAAGCCCGGCCGCCGTGTGATCATCCTCGGGGCGGGCACGATCGGCACCGAGCTCGCGTCGACCCTCACCGCCGCCGGTGGTGAGGTCGCACTCGTCGACCTGGCGCCGATACCGCTCGACCGATTCCTCGGAGGGCATCTCGGCGATGAAGCGACCAGGTGGGTTCGCGGAGGCGGGGTGGAGCTCCACCTCGACACCCGAGTGGCCCACATCTCTCGGGAGGGGATGCGCTGGCGCGTCGAGACCGATGGTCCCGAGCTCACTGGGGACCTGGTCGTGAGTGCCGTCGGCACTCGTCCGACCACGGATTGGCTGCTCGGGTCCGGGATCTCCGTGGGCGACGGCGTCCGGTGTGACGCGAACGGTGCTGTGCTGCTCGAGGACGACTCGGTGGCGCACGGGATCCATGCGGTCGGCGATGTCGCGGCCTGGTACGACGGCTCGGAGCACCGGCGCCACCAGGACTGGACCACGGCCCAGCGTCAAGGCCGCCACGTGGCGGCCCGCATCCTCGGCGACGCGGCGCCGCTGGCACCCGAGCCGGCCTACTTCTGGAGTGACCAGTTCGGTCGGCAGATCAAGGTCTTGGGTACACCGGTGCGGGACGGGAAGCTCGTGCAGCACACCGACGTGCCGGATCGCCGCTCCGCGTTCTACACGGTCGAGGGGGCGACAGGCCCGTCGGCGTGGATCGCCATCAACTCGCCACGCGAGTTCGCTCTCGCGATGCGCGACTCCTTGCGTGCGAGCGACTGACCCCTTCCCCACCACCCGTCGCTCGCGCTTCGCAGTCCGTTCTGCTCCCGTGCCACGGCGTTGTCATCGTCCGGATCGAGCGGGCTGTCTCGAGGTGCTCCGGGTGGCAGGCGACCTCGTGGATCGGTGAGCACTGGTCGACCGAGGCTACACCGGCCCATGCCTGGTCAGGCGTGGGCCGATGCCTCGTCATGCGGCGTGGATCGTGCCGCTGCAAGGACGACCCGCCCGAAGCGTCGTGCCAGCTGCTCCGCCACGTCGTACACCTCCTGCTGACGGTCGGCGAACTCGATGTCTCCGCGGCGCAACTGCTCGACCGCCTCCGGATCGGTGTCCCGCGACGCGGCTCGCCAGGTGCGGTAGCTCTCCAGGGACAGCTCGGGGTGTGCCTGGATTCCCCAGGAACAGGGTCCGACACGGTACATCTGGTGTGGGTAGTCCCTGCCCGACGCCAGCCACACGGCTTCGTCGGGCAGGCACGTGATGGCGTCGTAGTGCATGGCCCCCAGGGGCCGGATGGAGCCCAGGCCTGCCGTGAGTGGGTCGTTGTCGCTCTCGTCGCGCCAGGCGACATCGACCACGCCCGCTTCGAGCGCAGGCCCGCGGGTCACAGTGCCGCCGAAGGCCTGCGCCATCAGCTGGGCGCCCAAGCAGATCCCGAGGGTCGGGCGTTCGGCGCTGGCCGCCCATCGCATCAGGGAGCGGACGTCCGCGAGCCAAGGATGCTCTCGATCGTCGTACGCGCTCATCCAGCCGCCGAGGACGATGAGAGCATCGTCGGTGAACGTCTGCGGTATGGAATCACCGCGCCCGGGCTTGAGCACGCGCATGCGGATGCCTTCGCGCTTCAACCACCCTTCGAATCGGTCCAAGGTGCCCTCGGCGGCGGGTTGGATGACCAGGATCTGTGCCGCACGGTCGGTCTCGGCGGCCGTCTTCGCTCTCTGATTCCTCATCGTCGCCGGGGTCAGATCGCCAACGTGGGGTCGTCGACCCCGACCGTGCGTCGCCCCTGGAAGAAGCGCAGCATGTCGGTCGGGCCGTGGGCGCCGAGCCCGGCGTTGTTCCAGAACGACTGCGCAGACCCTTCGGCGAGGTCGGCCAACTTGCATCCGTTCACGCGGACCTCGCCGGCCGGGATCCGCACAGCGACCTGCATCGCCGCGTCGATGTCGCCGCCGAAGGCGAAGCCGGCCAGGCCGGTCTCGGGCCCGTTGGCTGCGGCGACTGCGGCCTCGACGCCGTCCACTGCGTGCACGCTGACGGCCGGGCCGAACAGCTCGAGAAGTGATGCTTCCGCTGGGAGACCCGTCACGACCGTGGGCGCGAAGAACCACCCGCCCAAGCCCGGGAGGTCGTTCGCGGTCCGCGCCGTGGCACCGTTGGCCACCAAGGCATCGATGCGCTGCTGAAGATGCTCGCGGTGGGTGCGGTGCGCGAGTGGCCCGACATCAGTCGACTCATCGAACGTGGGACCCACCGACAACGTGCCCAGCTCCGCGAGCAACGCGTCGACGAACTCGTCGTGCTGCCTGCTGGGTACGAGGATCTTGCCGGGCGCCTCACACCACTGCCCGTTGAGCTTGGTCATGCCTTCCGCGATGGCCGCTGCTGCGGCAGGAACGTCAGCGTCGGGCAGGACGATCGCCGGGTTGTGGCCGCCGAGCTCCAGCTGCAGCGCGGTGAAGTGGGGTGCTGCCGCGCTTGCCACGGCCATGCCGCCCGCGTGGCCGCCGGTGAAGGAGATGGCCCGGATTCGCGGATCGGATGCGATCTGGGAGCCGACGGCTGCGCCCCCGTGCACCAGCTGGAAGACCGCGGGCGGCAGGTCAAGGGAGGCGATGGAGTCCTGGATCAGTTCTGCGATGATCTGGCAGCCACCCGGCGCCCATTCCGACGGCTTGAGGATCACAGGACATCCTGCGGCGAGGCCGCTCGCGACCTTCGCGATGGCGACGAAGGTGGGAGCGTTCCACGGAGCCAGGACTGCGGCCGGCCCCAGCGGCAGTCGCAGCAGGCGGACATCGCGACCGTCCGCCGGGAGGGACCCGCCGACTCCGACGGTGAGCAACTCGGCCGCGGAGGCCCGCACCCGTGGGCCCAACGAGGATGCAACGATGCGTGCCACGCTGATCGGGTTTCCAGTGGCCATCGCATCCTCGAACGCAAGCTCGGCGGTCCGATCGGCCAATCGGTCGGCAATGTCGTGGAGGAGCTGCACACGTGCCTCAACGGAGCTGTTGGCCCACGTCTGGTCGGCGTGGAGCCGTGCCGCTGCTGAGATAGCCAGTTCGACCTGGTCGGCCGCGGTTGCTGCCTGCTGTTGAAGGGGTCGTCCGGTGTTGGGGTCGTCGAGGGTGGCACGGAGCGTCTCGGAGGGTCTGCTCCATCCGCCGTCGATCAGATCGAGCTGTGCCTTGGTTTCGCGCTGCACGTCGGTGGTGGTCATCGGTTCTCTTCCTCCCATGGGACAGGCTTCGGCTGCTCGCTCGATTCCGCGTCCCACACATGGCTCGTGGTCGGACGGGCGGCCAGCAGGTTGCGGGCGACCTGCTCGGTTGCGGTCTTCGGTAGGGCGTCCAGAATCTCGACATGGCGAGGAACCATGGAGCGCGGAAGCGAGCTCGTCGCGTGGGTGTGGATCGACTCAGCCGAGAGGTGAGCACCGGGCTGCGCCACCACGAACACCTTCACGTCGACCTCGCTGAGATCGCTCGGGACACCGACGGCTGCCACTTCGGCCACGCCGGGGTGTTGCTCGATCCCGGCTCGCACGTCGGTGGCTGCGATGTTCTCGCCGCGTCGACGGGTGACCTCTGCGCTGCGGGACACGAAGTCGACGAACCCGTCCTGGTCCACGCGGCCGAGGTCGTCGGTGTGGAACCAACCGTCACGGAAGTCGCGCTCGGTCTCCTCCGACATCCCGAAGTACTCCGTCATCGTGAGGCCCGGATCCTCGGAGCGGGCCTGGATCTCTCCTTCGTCGCCGGCGGGGACGGGATGCCCATAGGGTCCAGCGACCCCCACCTCGTACTCCGGTATCACCCGGCCGCACGATCCGGGCCGTCGTGGCTCGTCGAGCGGCTGGTACACCGGGACGCCGATATCGGTGAGGCCGGACACCTCGACCAACGGGAACCCGAATCGGTCCTCCCACGCCGGCTCGCATGCCGGCATGGGGACACCCGACGCCAGCCGCACCTGGTGGTTCCTGTCATCGGCCGACGGCGGTTGCTTCCACAGCAGGTTCGCAGTCGCGCCCACGAAGTTGGAGACGGTCGCTCGGGAGGACCGGACCTCGTCCCAGAAGGGCGATGCCGAGAATCTCGCTGAGAGCGCTGCAGTGCCCCCGACAGCGAGCGCCGCGCACACGGTCGGGGTCGCGGCATCGACGTGAAACAAGGGGAAGGGCGTGAGGAGCACGTCGTCACGCGTCAATCGGAGGTACATGGCATGGATCTCGCCTGCTCGCAGCGCACAGCGATGGGCCAGAACACACGCCGTGGGAGCTCCGGTCGAGCCGGACGTGAACAGCATCACCGCGGGATCCATGTCTCGCACGGCTGGCGGCTGCGAGGATCCGTCGCTGGCGAGGCCGGACCAGGGCATGGCCTTCGAGAGCAGGGGACCAGCGCTCGGGCCATGGACGAAGATCGACGCGAACCCGAGACAGGTGGCGTCGGGGTTTGCGGCTGCTCGGGCAGCCAAGGCGGCGCTGACGGAGCGATGAGCGCCGGCGGTCGTCGGCATGGTCATGCCGTGATTCCTGCCGTCGGAACCACCACGGTCCCGGTCGCGGTGGCGATCTCGAGCGGGGACTCGAGGACTCTTCCGCTCGATGCCGCGCCTTCGGCCGCGCGCGCCAAGACGTGAGCTCCGAACGCGATCTGCCTGCTGCGGTCTCCGATGTGCGTGGCCTCGGCTGTCACCTCCACGATGTCGCCCGCCTTGAGCGGAGCGAGGAAGTTGACCTCGGCGTAGCCGGCCAAGAGGCCTTCATCGCTGTCCAGGTGGAGGCAGAGATCGGTGGCCACGTCGCTGAACAGCCCCATGATGAAGCCACCGTCGACCAGGTTCCCAGCGTAGTGAGCTCGTCCGTAGTCGACGTAGCGGCGGTGCGTGATGGTGAACCCCACACGGGCGTTCACGCTGTCCGTACTCATGTCGTGACTCCCGAGAGGTCGGCAACGACTCGGATCGTGGACGGGGACGACATATCGGCCAGACCGTCGTTGATCTTCTCGAACGGCACGACCTGCGTCACCATGCCGTCGAGGTCGAGTGCCCCACGGCGGTAGTGGTCACAGAACATCCCCACGTCGCTCAGGAAGCGGTTCGCGCCCATGTAGGCGCCCTGGATGCTCCGGTCGCCGTAGATGAGCTCGTCGGCCGGGATCTTGATCTCGCTTCCGGGGCGCATCAGCCCGAGAACCGTGGCGGTTCCGCCGGGCGCCAACGCCCGGAAGGCGAGCTCGGCTGTCTGGGGCTGTCCCACTGCCTCAAGTGCGTGAGTGAAGCCGTTCGGAATGATCTCCGCGAGCTGCTCGAGCGTCTCCGCACTGTCCGGCGCGGCTTCGACACCTGCGGTCGCACCGAATCGGCGCGCCAGATCCAGTTTCGACCGACTGGTGTCAACAGCGACGATCTCGCGGGCGCCCGCAAGTCGTGCGCCTTGAACCGCGGCGATCCCCACACCCCCGCAACCGACGACCAGTACGGCGTCCTCGGGGCCGATGGTCGTCCCGTGGACGACGGCACCCACACCGGTGCTGATACAGCAACCCAGGAGGCACGCCACCTCTGACGGCAGGCTGTCGTCCACCACTGCCAACGAGAGCTCGCTGGCAAGGAAGTGCGTTGCGAAGGCTCCGATGCCGCCGAGGGACTCCACGGGTTCGCCCGACGTCTGCGAGAGCCGCGGGCGTGGACGAGCGCGCACGACGTCAGCACGGCGGCACTGAGTCGGACGACCGCGGAGGCACTGCGCGCAGCGGCCGCAGGCGGGGGTGACGGTGGCCACGACGCGATCGCCCGGGGCGACCGCCGTGACCGCCACACCGGCCGCCTCGACGATGCCGGCGACCTCGTGGCCCAGGACTGCCGGCAGCTGGATGTCCAACGACCCGGCTGCGTAGTGAAGGTCGCTGTGGCAGAGGCCCACTCGCTCAGTTCGGATCACTACCTCGTGGTCGAGCGGGTCATCGAGAACGAGGGTCTGGTGCTCCAACGGAGAACCGGGTGCCGTCAGAGTTGCTGCAATCACGTCAGTGGGCACGGATGGTCCTTGGGTTGTGTCTCGGGGCGTTGGCCGCTCCTCGGGACGGCCATGTCGCCATCGTGCGCGGGACTGCGTGCCTCGGCAACGTCACCCGTGCACTGTCACGACCGCGAACGTGTGCCCCGTGGCCATGGGGGTCGGGGAGATCCGGACCTACGCTCATGTGACCTGCCCAGCAAGCGTTCCGGGGGAGAACCGATGACCTATGTGATCACCCATGGGTGCTGCAACGACGCATCCTGCATCCCGGTGTGCCCGGTCCAGTGCATTCGCCCACGGCCGGGCGACCCGGATTTCGCGACCACCGAGCAGCTGTACATCGACCCCGCCACCTGCATCGACTGCGGTGCCTGCATGGACGAGTGCCCCGTGAATGCCATCGAATCGGAGTGGGATCTTCCCGAGAACCTGGAGGACTACCTCGAGGTCAACCGGTCGTACTTCGATACGAATCCGATCGAGGAGTCCGCGCCGCCGGACCCGATCCATCGTCGACTGCCGGCCGAACGCCCTCGTCTCTCGGTTGCGATCGTCGGATCCGGGCCAGCTGGGTGCTACGCGGCCGGAGAGCTCAGCGAGATCGAGGGGGTCGACATCTCGATCTTCGAACGGCTGCCGACACCGTTCGGCCTCGTTCGCGCTGGTGTCGCTCCCGATCATGCCAACACCAAGCTCATTGCGAAGCGCTTCGGCGCGGTGCTGTCTCGCAAGAACGTCCAATGCTTCTTCAATGTCGAGGTCGGGAGCGACGTCATGATCGACGAGCTCCTGTCGCACCACCATGCTGTGATCTGGGCCGCGGGCGCCCGTGCAGATCGTCATCTGGGCATCCCGGGGGAGGACCTCGAGGGAAGTGTTCCGGCACGCGAGTTCGTGGCGTGGTACAACGGGCACCCGGATTTCGCCGATGCTGAATACGACCTCAGCGGCGACCGTGCCGTCGTCATCGGCAACGGGAACGTCGCGCTCGATGTCGCGCGCATCCTGACACAGCCTCCGGAGAATCTCGAGCGGACCGACATCGCCGATCACGCACTGGAGGCACTCGGCAAGAGCTCCCTGTCCGAAGTCGCCGTGACGGCGCGCCGAGGTCCGGAGCATGCGGCCTACACAACCGGTGAGCTGTCAGACCTGTTCCACACCGACGGCGTCGCGGTTCGGGTTGCCCCTGACGAGGTCTCCCACCTCGCTGATGAGGCGAGCCGGCGTGCCCAGCTGCTCAGCGGCGCCGTCGACGAGAGTGCCGACGGCACGCGTGAGGTCGTGTTCCGTTACGGGTTGACTCCGGTGTCGATCAACGGTCAAGGGCGCGTCGAGTCGATCACGTTCGAGTCGGCCGACGGCACCGAGGAGACGATCGCGGCCTCGCTCGTCGTGCGGGCGATCGGATACCGGGGTGTTCCCGTCGACGAGGTCCCCTTCGATGAGTACACGGGAACGCTGCCTCACGTCTCGGGCCGGGTGACCGATCCCGAAACCGGAGAAGCAATCCAGGGGCTGTACTGCTCGGGCTGGATCAAGCGCGGTGCGACCGGGATCATCGGAACCAACAAGGCAGACTCTGCGGAGACGGTCGACACATTGCTCAGTGACTTCCGTGCCGGCAGGCTCGAGGATCCAACAGGCAGTCCCGAGGACCTGGGGGAGTGTCTGTCGTTCCGTGGCGTCGAGATCGTCGACGCCGATGCCTGGGCGCGCATCGACAAGGCCGAGCGCGCTGCTGGTCGTCGTACGCGACGTCCTCGGCAGAAGCTGGTGACGCGCGAGGAGATGCTCGACGCTGCGCGTCAAGTCGGCTGACCGAACGCGCGAGCGCGGCACACGTGCAGCGCGCACGTGCCGCGCTCTCGAGGTGTGCTTCGGGGCCACACCTCGTTGCGCGTGATCCACCTAACATCAATCAGAACGTCAACACGTGGAAAAGAGGTAGCGGCCGTGGCCACGCAGACCCCACAGGCAACGACTCCCGAGGAACTCGAGAGGTTCGTCGAGGAGCATGACATCACAACGTTCAAGATTGGAGCCGTCGACATCGACGGTCTCTGGCGCGGCAAGCGGGTCGCGGCGCCGTACTTCCTCGAGAGCGTAGCCGAGAAGGGCACGAACATCTGCAACATCCTGTTCGGCTGGGACATGCAGGATGAACTGATTCCGGGTCTGGACTACACCGGATGGCAGACCGGCTACCCGGACATCACGCTGAAGCCCGACCTGAGCACGCTCGCCCTCGTGCCGTGGGAGCCGGGAACCGCGTCGGTCATCTGTGACATCTACGAGCTCGACGGCTCCCAGCTGGAGCTGGCGCCAAGGACGATCCTGCGCAAGGTGATCGCTCAGGCAGAGGAGATGGGATACGTCCCCAAGTGCGGTTACGAGCTGGAGTTCTTCCTCTTCCGCGGCACACCGTCCGAGCTCGCTGCGGGCGGCTATGCCGACCTGGAGCCCTTCACCCATGGCAACCACACCTACAGCGTCTATCGCGACACGGCCTCGGAGGCGGTGATCGGCGAGATCCGCCGGGAACTCGCCGCCTACGGGATCTACATCGAGGCCAGCAACAGCGAACACGGTCCCGGGCAGTTCGAGGTCAATCTCCGTTACTGCGATGCGCTGAAGGCTGCCGACAACGCCATGCTGCTGAAGCACTCCGTCAAGGAGCTCGCCTCTCGGCACGGGCTCACGGCTTCGTTCATGGCCAAGATCAGCCCGGATGCGGGATCGTCCGGGCACTGCCACCAGAGCCTGTCGATGCCCGACGGTGCCCCGGCGTTCGCCAACGCCGAGCGTCCTGCCGAGCTCAGCGAGGCGGGTGTCGGGTATGTCGCTGGCGTCGTCGGCCTCGCCCGGGAGATGACGGCGTTCTACTTGCCCACGATCAACTCCTACAAGCGGACGGACGGTGCCGCCTGGGCCGGATCCAGCGCCACGTGGGGCATGGACAACCGCACCGTTGCGGTCCGTGCCATCCCGAGCGCCGGAGCTGCCGCCCGCGTCGAGAACCGGATCGCCGGCGCCGACGCCAACCCGTACCTGGTCATCGCCGCTAGCCTGGCCGCAGGACTCCACGGCATCCAGAAGGGCCTCACGCCTCCGTCGCCGGTGAGCGGGAACGCCTACCTGATCGACGACCCGGAGACCAAGCTCGCATCGGACCTGAGCAGCGCGGTCGACCTTCTCAACGGCAGCAACACGGTCCGGTCGCTGATGGGCGATGCCTTCATCGACCACTTCGTCGCGACGCGCAACTGGGAGATCCAGCAGTACCGCGCCCAGGTGAGCCAGTGGGAGATCGCACGGTATCTCGAGTGCATCTGACGGCCGAGTGGTGCTGAACCAGGGCGACCTGCCGGTAGAGTCCTGGGGTATGGCTCCACCGGAGAGTCCTTCTCCTGACGGCCGATTTGCGCGCGACGATGTCGCGGCGCTGCGCCTGGCTCTGGCGGCCGCGGAACGGCGCGCGGCGGCGCTCGCTGAGCTCACGGCCCTGGTCAGTGGCGGCAGGCATCCCCTGGAACTCGCGCAGCGGGCCGTGGAGCTCACGGCGCGGACCACTCGGGCTGACGGTGCGTTCGTCTATCTGTGGGACCGCGACGATGAGCAGCTGGTGCTTCGCGTGGCCACCGAGGGCGTCCAGCGGGGGCACGTCGGCCAGATCCGGTTGCGGTTGGGCGAGGGGGTCACCGGTTGGACCGCCCTGATGCGTCAGACGGTGGTGATCCCCTCGGCCCCGGAGAACGACCCGCGGTTCAAGCCCTACCCGCAGTTGCGGGAGTCGGCGTTCAAGTCGATGGTGGCTGTCCCGATCGTGGCGCCCGGTGAGGAGGTGCTGGGGGTCTTCACGCTCTATGCGCGTGGTGAAGATGCCTTTGTGGACTCCGACGTGAGCCTTGCAACCGAGGTGGGACGCCTGCTGGCCAGTGGTCTGGTGCAGGCGGAGACGCTCGATCGGCTGCAGGTGCAGTCCGCTGCCGCGCAGTTCCTCCACGATCTTCCGCAGGACACCTGGGGCACGCTGGAGCGATGTCTGACCAACATGGCGAACGAGTGCGCCGTCGCTATGGAGGCAGACGTGTGCATCGTCGAGGTGATGACCGATGACGCGCAGCCTCACCAAGCGCACTCGTCGGTGACCGTCGCTGAAGGCTTCCGTGAGGAGCATTTCGCCGGTGCCCGTCAGGCGCAGATCGGGCAGGATGACGTCCTCGGCCTCGTCGACCGCCTCTCGTTGCACAGACTGCGGATTCCGCTCGGTGCCGCCGCGCCGAGTGGTGCGATCACCTGTTTCCGGGCACGACGTTTCACCCAGGACGATGAGCGACTCCTCGAGGGCATCGGGTCGCAGATCGCTGCTGGTGTCTTGGCGCTTCGCGGGAGTGAGCGCGTGCGGCCTGTGGTCGACGAGCTGATCTTCGCGTCGGCTCCCGAGGAGACCGAGCGGCTGCTGCGGCAGCGTGGTTGGCGGGCCGACCGCACCTGTCCGGTTGTCGTTCGGATTCGCCCCAGCAGATCCGGCGCATGGGAACACGACGATGAGGAGGTCTACAGCCTCCTGAAGGACGCCTTCGCCGGAAGAGGTCGCAACGCACTCATCCTCGGCAGCAACGGTCGCTACCTGGCTCTCTGCGAGATCACCGAGGTGAACACACGGGCGTCCTTGCTCGAGCGCGTGATCAATGCCCTTCGTCAGGCACGGGTGCGAATCTACGCCGGCGTCGGGCCTGAGACCGCGGTTCTTCGTGAAGTCCATGCCGGGCTGAGCCATGCGCAGAACGCGCTGGCATGGTCTCAACTCAGTGGAACGGGGATCGTCGGCTACGAAGAGGTGGCACACCTGCACCTCTTGCCCCGAAAGGCGTTGGCGGGGTCGGCCGAGATGCGTGAGCTTCTCGACCTGCTGGCGGACGTGGTCAAGTACGACCTCGACAACGGCACAGAGTTGATCGAGACCCTCGACGTCTTCTTGTCGAAGCGGGGATCGGTAGCCCAGGCGTCGTCCGCGCTGTTCATCCACCGGAACACCCTGCGCCAGCGCCTCCAGCGCATCGAAGAGTTGATCGGCTTGTCGCCCGAGGAGTTCGACGACTGGGTGTCGGTGGGTCTTGCCGCACGGCTCATGAATCAGAGCGAGACGGATCTGCGCGAAC
>CAZJDU010000009.1:0-30505 GCA_964544855.1 uncultured Nocardioides sp. | reverse complement strand
TCGTCGGTGTCCTCCATGGGGACTACCGCTGCCAGAAGCTGTCACACGACCACGATGCTCGGGCCGCCGTGGCCTCACCACGCCGCCGTCAATCCGGGGGCGGTTCCATGGCGCCCCCGTCGGCCTAGACTGTCCGAGAGGGGAGTTGGCACGGCGGGAACGCTGGTGATGCGACGGTGGCCACCTCGGTGAACGATTGGCAGGCCCGGGTCGAGCAGCTGCTGCGCCGCGATGTCGGGGAGGCTGCGGACCTCCTACTGGAGCGCTACGCGGCCGCGTTCCCGACCACGTTCGCCGACACCCACTCGCCGGAGCTGGCGCCGGTGTACGTCGCTGCGCTGGAGGAGTTCGCCGACCGTTCCACACCGATGCTGCAGCTGATCGGGGGGCAGCAGGTGAGCGGTGACTCTGCGTCCCAGGACGTGCATCTGGCGCTGTTCTGGTCGAGCCCAGCACCCGCCCTGATTGCCGACGTGTTCCCGGTGCTGGAGAACCTGGGGCTGCGGGTGTCCTCCCATGCCGGCTTCGAGGTGTCCCCGGCTGATCGGCCGGTGCTGCGGGTGGAGGAGTTCGCGCTCCTGCCTCGTGACGCCAGGTCACTGCTCGACGAGAGAGTGCGGGATCTGATCACCGCAGCGTTCGACGCGGTGTGGACCGGGCAGACGGAGGATGACGGCTTCAACCAGCTGGTGATTCGGGCGGGACTGTCCTGGCGTGAGGTGATGGTGCTCCGAGCGGTGGCGGCCTATCTCCGGCAGGCGGGGACCGTGTTCACGCCGGCCTTCGCCGAACGCACGCTGCTCACCCACCGGCGGATCACCACGCTGCTGATGGAACTGTTCCGCACCCGCTTCGACCCGGCGGACAGGGCACTGGGGCGGGAGGAGCAGGTGCGCCGCCGCGTCGATGAGGAGATGGCCACCATCGACAATCTGACCGAGGATCGGCTGCTGCGCGCTTTCCGGTCGGTGCTGACCGGAGCGGTGCGCTCCAACTACTACCGGCTGGACGATCAGGGGGAACCGTGCCCCTACCTGGTCCTCAAGCTGGATCCCTCCGAGTTCAGCTTCCTCCCTCGGCCACGCCCATGTGTGGAGACGCTCGTCTACTCCCCGCGCATCGAGGGGCTCCACCTGCGTGCCTCACGGGTTGCCCGCGGTGGCATTCGTTGGTCCGACCGACCGGAGGACTATCGGACCGAAGTGCTGGGGCTGATGAAGGCGCAGCGGGTCAAGAACTCCGTCATCGTGCCGCACGGTGCCAAAGGTGCCTTCGTCGTCAAGCGCCGACCTGCGGCGACGCACGCCCAGGCGCTGGCAGAGGAGGTGCGCGACTGTTTCGCGACCTTCGTCCGCGGTCTCCTCGACGTCACCGACAATCTGGTCGACGGTGAGATCGTGCCGCCGTCGTCGACGGTGTGCCACGACGGCCCGGACTCCTACCTGGTGATCGCGGCCGACAAAGGCACCGCGACCTTCTCGGACCTGGCGAACTCGATCGCCGCCGACTACGGCTTCTGGCTCGGCGACGCCTTCGCCTCCGGTGGCTCCGCGGGGTATGACCACAAGGTGCTCGGCGTCACCGCTCGGGGCATGTGGGAGTCACTGCGCCGGCACCTGGGGGAGCTCGGGGTGGATCCCTCGCGGGACACCTTCAGCGTCGTCGGGATCGGGGACATGTCCGGCGACGTCTTCGGCAACGGGATGCTGCTCTCGGATCGGATCCGCCTGGTCGCCGCGTTCGACCACCGCCACATCTTCGTCGATCCCGATCCGGAACCCGCCGCGTCGTACCGCGAACGCAAGCGTCTTCACGAGCTGCCGGGCTCGTCATGGGCGGACTACCGACCGGAGCTGTTCTCGGCTGGGGGCGGCGTGTTCGCCCGGAACGCGACCTCGATCCCGCTGTCGCGAGAGGTGCGGTCGCTCTTGGGTGTGACCGACGAACGGCTTCCGGCCGACGCCCTGATCCGCGCAGTGCTCCGGGCGCCGGTCGACGTGCTGTTCAACGGCGGGATCGGCACCTATGTGAAGGCCGCCCGAGAGTCGCAGGCCGAGGTCGGCGACCGCGCCAACGACGTGGTGCGCGTGAACGGGAACGAGCTCCGGGCGCGGGTGGTGGCCGAGGGCGGAAACCTGGGGCTCACCCAGCAGGCCCGCATCGAGTACGCGCTGGCGGGCGGACGGATCAACACCGACTTCATCGACAACTCCGGCGGCGTCGAGACGTCCGACCGTGAGGTGAACATCAAGATTCTCCTCGACGCCGCCATCCGTGCGAGACGGCTGACGCGGGACCGTCGCGACAACCTGCTCCGGCAGGCAGCCGAGCAGGTCGTCGCCCAGGTGCTCGCCGACAGTGCCGCCCAGGCACAGTCGCTCAGTGTCAGCGAGGCGCTGGGACCGCTGGTGCTCGACCCGCTCGTCGAAGCGATCAGGGGCGCCGAGGCGCTCGGAGTGCTGGACCGAGGCCAGGAGTTCCTGCCGGACGAGGAGACGATCGACCGGCGCAGGGCGGATGGGATCGGCCTGACCCGACCCGAGATCGCGGTGCTGCTGGCGATGAGCAAGAACACCTTCAGCCGCCACCTCCTGGCCTCGGAGGTGCCGGACGACCCGGGCGTCTGGGTTGACGCTGTCGGCCGGTACCTGCCTCCCAGCCTGGCCGCGTTCCACGACCTGCTGGCGACCCACCCGCTCCGCCGTGAGATCGCGGTGAGCATGCTGGTCAACGAGATGTTCAACCGGCTCGGCTCCGGCGTGATGCTCCGGGTCTTTCAGCTCACCGGTCAGAAGGAGCCCAACCTGGTGCTGGGCTACCTTGCGAGCCGCAACGTGCTGGCCTTGCCCGCGGTCTGGACCGAGATCGATCGGCTCGCCCTCGCGACCTGCGCCGACCTGCAGACGCAGATGCTGAGCGAGATCCGCTTCATGGTCGAGGGCGCTGCGCGGTGGTTCCTGAGACACCGCCACGTCGTCGACCCCGCAGCGGAGGTCGGCCGGCTGCGACCCGGCGTCGAAGAGCTCACCGACTGCCTGCTCGACGTACTCCCGTCGTCCGCGCGCGCCAGGTTGGACGCGAGCATGAACCGCTTCGTCAAGGCCGGGGCGCCGGTCGAGCTCGCCCGCGACGTGTGTGTGCTCGCGCGGCTCTCCGTGTCCCTGGACCTGGTCGAGGCGGCCCAGGACGTGGACGCGGACCTGCGCTGGTTCGCCGAGGTCTACTTCACCATCGGTGAGCGGTTGGAGTTGGACTGGCTCGTCCACCAGGCGACGTATCAGCGCACCGACAGCCACTGGCTGATCCTCGCGAAGACCTCCCTGGCGGACGAGCTGTGGACCCTGCAACGGCAGCTGACCCTGGCGATCCTCGGCGCCCTCGGGGCCGATCTGTCGCCTCAGGACGCGATCCAGGCATGGCTGGACCACAACTCGCAGCGACTCGAGCTCTACCTGGCGACCCTGGCCAAGCTGCACGAGGCGCCCGAGGTCGACCTGGCGATGCTCTCGGTCGCCGCGGATGGCCTGCGCACCCTGTTGTACGCCGCTCGGCGGCACCAGGCCAAGCACCGGCCCTGGACGCGCAGCTCGCCACCGAGCTGACCCAGAAGCAGCGGCACCGATGTCGTCGAACCATCGGCCGGGTGACTGACGGCCGTGCTCGACGATGGGGGCGGGCGCGCCGATCATCTGGCTGAGGTCGACCGCCGCGATCCCGGCTCGTCCCCGGGCCCGTTCGCCAGCTGGCCCGTGCGCTGGAGGGACCTCACCCCTCCAACAGGGCTGCGTGGCGCCGCTTCTGCTTCGGCGCCACGATCCCGTGCAGCGCCAGAGCGAACTGCTGGCGAACGTACTCGTCGAAGCCGCAGGTTCGCCGACACGAGCGACCGCCGTACCGGCGGCGATCGCGGCGGCCGGTGACGACCCGGTCGGCCGACTCGCCGCAGCCTTCCGCGGCTACTGCGAGGTGATCGACCGCCACCGGCACCAAGTCGTCGAGGACGTTGACGATCACCGCCAGCAGAATGTCGTCCTTGCCGCCGACGTAGCGGTAGATCAGGCCCACGCTCACCCCTGCCTCGGCTGCGAGCGCCTGCATGGACACCGCATGGGAGCCCTCGCGCTCCATCAGCCGCGCCCCGGCGTGGATCCGTAACGGTCGCCACGACGTCGTCGCGATGAACGCGAGCGCCGAGACGCCGTCGGCGCCGGCGTCACGCTCTTCGACACCGCCGAGGTCTACGGTCCCTTCGAGAACGAGGACATCGTCGGCGAGGCACTGCAGCCGGTCCGGGACGATGTCGTGATCGCCACCAAGTTCGGCTTCGCCTACGACTCCGAGGGGCACCAGACCGGGATCGGCAGCCGACCGGACGACATCCGGGCCGCCGTCGACGGGTCCCTGCGTCGGCTGCGCACCGACGCCATCGACCTGCTCTACCAGCACCGGGTCGACCCCGACGTACCGATCGAGGACGTCGCCGGCACCGTGCGCGATCTCATCGCCGAGGGCAAGGTCCGGCACTTCGGCCTCTCCGAGGCGGGACCCACCACGATCCGTCGCGCCCACACGGTCTCGCCGGTGACAGCGCTCCAGAGCGAGTACTCCCTGTTCTGGCGCGAGCCGGAGACCTCGGTGCTGCCCGTGCTCGCCGAGCTCGGCATCGGGTTCGTCCCGTTCAGCCCGCTGGGCCGTGGCCTGCTCACCGGCGCGGTCACCCGGGACTCCACGTTCGGTCAGGGCGACATCCGCGCGAACCTGCCGCGGTTCACCGCTGACGCGCTGGTCGCGAACCTCGACCTGGTCGACCGGGTCCGATCGATCGCGAGGCGGCTGGACGCCACCGTCGGCCAGGTCGCGCTCGCCTGGCTCCTCGCGCAGCGACCCTGGATCGTGCCGATCACCGACACCCGACGCCTCGCGCGGCTCACCGAGAACCTCGGCGCCGTCGACCTCCGCCTCGGCCCCGACGACGTCGCCGACCTGACCGCCGTCTCGGACGCGGTCACGGTCGTCGGCGACCGGTACCCGGAAGCCATGCAGGCGATGATCGACCGCAGCTGACGGCCGCCGACCGGACCGTGACGGGCCAGATCGCCGCGGACTATCTCGCGGTGGCCCCATCCTGGGGCAGGCTGACCTGCAGGATCCGATCGTCCTCACTGCTCGGCGAACCGCGGCCGTCGCGGTTGCTGGTGGTGACCCACAGCGTTCCGTCGGGCGCAAGCGCCACCGTGCGCAGCCGTCCGTGGTCGCCGACGAAGTGGTCGGACGCGTCGCCCGTGACCGGGTCGATGCGCCACAACCGCTCCCCACGGAGCGCAGCCATCCAGAGCGCACCGCCCGCGGCGGCGAGGCCGGATGGAGATGCCTCCTCGGTCGGCCACTGGACCACCGGGTCCACGTAGCCGCGATCGGTGCCGCCCGTCCCCTCGACGTCGGGCCAGCCGTAGTCGGCCCCAGCGCGGATGCGGTTGAGCTCGTCGTAGGCGTTCTCGCCGAACTCCGAGGCCCACAGCTGGTCGTCCACCCACGCGAGCCCCTGCACGTTGCGGTGGCCGAGCGACCACACCGGCGTGCCTCCCGGGTTGCCCGGCGCCGGTGCCCCGTCGGGGGTGAGACGCAGGATCTTGCCGCTGAGGCTGCCGGGGTCCTGGGCCCGGTCACGGTCGCCCGCGTCGCCCGTGGCGACATACAGGTAGCCGTCGGGGCCGAAGGCGATCCGGCCACCATCGTGGTAGCTGTTGAGCGGTATCCCGGTCAGAAGGGGTTCGGGCTCGAGCAGCCGACCGTCACGAACCGTTGCCCGGACGACCCGATTGTCCGACTCCGCGGAGAGGTAGAAGTACAGCGTGTGGTCCTGACCGTACGACGGCGAGACGGCGACGCCGAGCAGGCCGCCCTCGCCGTTCGGTGTGCTCTCGACCAGTGATCCCAGCTCGGTGACCGCGTGGTCGGGACCGGAGATGCGCAGCACGCGTCCGGAGTCGCGCTCGGTCACGACGGCGTCGCCTCCGGGCAGGAAGTCGAGTCCCCACGGGACCTCGAGGTCCGTGGCGATCGTTGCGCTGACCCTCGGCGAGCCGCCGTCGGGCGCCTCCGCCGACGGCCCGGAGCCAGCGTCCGCACACGCTGCGAGCGACGAGAGCAGGGCGAGGGCGATCGCGGTGGCGATGCCTCGGACTGCACCGGCGGCGTGCCCGGCGTGACGAGATCCCGGGCGGGACGTCCCGGATGTGTGTGGCGGCCCGGCCGACCATCGATGCACGGGGGCTCCTCTGACGCGAGTGCGGCTGCGGCGCTGGTGACGCCGCCTGCGGACCATTCCACAGGGCTCGGGGTGAGAACCGGCCGAAAGCAGGCCCGCGAGCGTGCTCGATCGCGGCGTGTCGTCTGGTCACCGCCGGGTCAGGTCCGAGGAGAACGGCCTCGTCCCGCCCGCGGACCTCAGGCGGGGATCTCCACGTCGTCCCGTCGGCGGAAGCCGGAAGGGCTGTACCAGCGCCGCACCGTGCCGTCGGGTGCCACCTCCCGGCGGTAGTGCCGCAGGAAGTCCCAGAGCAGGGGCGTCTCCTCCGGGATGTTGTTGTGCGAGCGGTACTCGTTGCGGGTGAGCTTGACCATCGGCACCTCGTCGGCCGCGTGCCACGTCCAGCTCCGGAACCGCTCGTGCCAACCGCTGCGAACGCCGTCGAGGTCGTCCACCTCGTCGAGCGCCGTGCCGTTGACGTCGAGGTGGTACGCCGCCCACGCGTCGAGCCGGTTGTCGATGTCGTCCCACAGCGTTCCCTCGATGAACCCCAGGTCGCCGTACCCGTAGATGTGGTGGGTCGGGATCGGTCGGTACGACGCGGGCAGGGCCCGGCCATCGAGGTTCACCTGGCCGTCCTGGTTCGTACCGACGTTGCACGAGGTCGCGCAGCTGTCGGAAGAACTGGTCGGAGTCGCAATGGCTGACCGAGATCGCCGACGCGCTGTACTGCTCGCAGACGACCACGACCACGAGCACGAATCCCTCCCGCTCCGCGACCTGCCACCAGGCGGCGGAGTCGAAGAAGACGCGGTCGGTCTGGGTGTTGCCCGGCCACACGAAGACGACCGGAGCCTGCTTGCCCCAGATCCGCCGCGCCGAGCGCGGTGCGTAGACGGTGCGGCGACCGGCGTGATGGCCATCACGAAAGACGATGGCTCGATTCCGCCATCTCCCTGCCGGGCGTCAACGGAGTTGCCAGTGTTGCCATCCGCGGCCGAGCTGGTCATCCCCCGACGCGGACCCCTCCGGAGGAGCTTCGCAGCACCAGCGCCGTCGGCAGCCGCAGCTGGTGGGGCGCGTCGTCCTCGGCCGCTCCCTCACGCGCGTGCCGGCCGGTGATCTGCTCCAGCAGCAGCTCGATGGTCAGGCGGCCGGCGTGCGCTCCCGGCCCGCCGAGGGTGGTCAGGCTCGGTTGGACGAAGGCGGCGGCGAACATGTCGTCGAATCCGATGACGCTGATGTCGTCGGGCACCGCCACGCCGCGGTCGGCGAGGCGCTGCAGGATGCCGATGGCGAGCAGGTCGTTGTGGGCGACGAGGGCCGTGGTGTCAGAGCGCAGGGCACCGTCGGCCGCGGCGCCGCCGTTGGCGACGGTGGGCGTGTAGGGGCCGACCCGCCGTGCCACCAGGCCGTGCTCCTCGGCGCCGTCGCTGAGGGCGGCCCACCGGGCAGCGCCCATCCAGGAGCCGGGTGGCCCGGCGCAGTAGGTGAAGCTGCGGTGCCCCAGGGAGGCGAGGTGCTCGAGGATCTGCCGGCAGCCGCTGGCGGTGTCGAGGCAGACGCTGGTCAGGCCGGGCAGCTCGCGATTGAGCAGCACGACATGATGGCGACCCGCGAGGTCGCGGAGATCCTGGTCGGGCAGTCGGCTGGCGGCCAGCACGAAGCCGTCGACCGACGGTGCCAGGTCGCGCACCTGGTTGAGCTCGATGCGCGGTGACTCCTCCGCGTTGACGATGACCAGCGTGGCCCCCGCGGCCTTGGCGCGCTGCTCGACCCCGCGGATCATCTCGAAGAAGTGCGGGTTCGTGATGTCGGAGAGGACCATGGCGACGGTCCGGTGTCGGTTGCCGGTGGCGGGTGAGCGTCGCGGAGTCGTGGCGTACCCGAGCTCCTCGGCCGCGGCGAGCACGCGTTGCCGGGTGGCCTCGCTGGTCCGGCCGGGGTTGTTCAGGGCCCGGGAGACGGTCGAGGCGGCGACGCCGGCACGCTGCGCGACGTCGTAGATGGTCGGTGGCACGGCGTCCATCTAGCCACGAGGGTGGCAACTATGGCAACAACTTGCCGTGGTTGCAGCGCGATTCCTAGTGTCCGGGCTGTGTGACAGCAACCACAGGCCGCACGCCGTCGGTCGGTGCTGAGAACGAGGAGTGGACCCGGGTTGAGTGACGATCGAGGCAGTGGGAGGCGCGTGCTGAGACGCGCCGTCGGCATCATCACCGCGATCGAGGTGGGTGTCGCTGGCCTGGCCACGGCGCTGATCTTCGGGCTGGTGCTGCTGCAGTCCGCCCAGCGCTACCTGCCGATGGACGGCTACACCTGGACCGGTGAGCTTGCCCGGTTCTCGCTGGTCTGGCTGACCTTCGCCGCCGTCGGCGTACTGGTCACCCGCGACGGTCACCTCGCGCTGCAGATCGTCGACTCCCTCTCCAACCAGATGCTGGTGAGGGTGGTCCACGTCGTGGCGATGGTGATCGTCGCCGCCACGTCGGCAGCCTTCGCCTGGGCGTGCTGGGACCTCGTCACCGAGTCCGGCAACCTCACCTCACCTGCGATGGGGCTGCCCATGTCCTACGTGTACGTCGTGCCTGCGCTGGGGTTCCTCAGCGCCGCGATCCGCGCCGGGATCGCCGCGGCCCTCGTTGCCGTCCGAGGTGTCCCTGGCTCGACCCACCCGGAGGAGCTCGCGATCCAGATCAACCCCGCGGCCTCGGCCGAGGGTGGTGAGCTGCGATGACCGTCCTGCTGCTGCTCGTGGCGATCATGGTGCTGCTCGTCCTGCGGGTGCCGGTCGCCTTCGCCTTCCTCGGTCCCGGCTTCGCCTACCTGGTGCTCACCGACCAGTCGCTCGGCCTGGCCATGCGCCTGATCGCGAACTCCACGGCGAGCTTCCCGCTGCTCGCCGTACCGCTCTTCGTGCTGCTCGGCGTCGTCGCCAACCACGCGGGGATCGCCGACCGGCTGTTCGACTTCGCCCTCGCGCTCTTCGGCAAGGTCCGCGGTGGCCTGGGGTACGTCAGCGTCGGGGTCAGCCTGGGCTTCTCCTGGATGAGTGGCTCGGCGGTCGCCGACGCCGCCGCGCTGAGCAAGGTCGAGATCCCGGCGATGCTGCGCAACGGCTACACCCGCAGGTTCGGCCTCGGCGTCGTCGGCGCGTCCGCGTTGATCGCGCCCGTGATGCCGCCCAGCATCCCCGCTGTCATCTACGCGGGGCAGGCACAGGTCTCGACCGGCGCACTCTTCGCCGCGTCGGTGCTGCCGGCACTCCTGATGGCCGCCGGTCTCTGCGTCGTCGTCTTCTTCATGGTGCGGCGGCAGCCGGACATCCAGCACATCGGCTTCTCCTGGTCCCGCCTGGCGACCACGGGACGGCGGGTGCTGCTCCCGCTCGTCGCGCCGGTGATCATCCTCGGGGGTATCCTCGGTGGCTTCTTCACGCCGACGGAGGCGGCTGCGGTCGGCGCGGCGTACATGTTCGTGCTCGGCTTCGCCTACCGGCGGCTCAAGCTCCGCGAGCTGCCCCAGATCTTCGCCGAGACGGTGATGACGACCGCTGCGATCATGCTGATCGTCGCGTCCGCGGCGCTGCTCGGCTACGTGCTCGCCAGGGAGCGCGTGCCTCAGGAGCTGTCCGAGCTGGTGCTCGGCATCACCGACGACGGCACGGTCTTCCTGCTGCTGGTGGCGCTGCTGATGCTCGTGCTGGGCACCGTCGTCGACGCCACCGCCGTCCTGGTGCTGATCGTGCCGATCCTGCTCCCCATCGCGGTCCGCCTGGACGTCGACCCGATCGTCCTGGGCGTGCTGATGATCATCTCGCTGATGATCGGACTGCTCACCCCACCGGTCGGCACCGTGCTCTACGTGCTCAGCTCGACCCAGCAGGTCCCTGTCGGACAGGTGTTCCGAGGGACCCTCCCGTTCATCGTTCCGCTCGTCGTCATCTGCCTGGTGGTCATCTTCGCCCCGGGCTTCGTGACCTGGCTGCCTGATCGGCTCGGCCTATGACCTGCCGGACGCTCACCCCCCACAGCAGCGACAGAGGTGTCGGAGAAGCCGATATCTCGAGGAAGGAAGAACCATGAAGATCACCCGCCCCCAACTGGCAGCAGCAGCCGTGATCCCGCTGACCGCCATGGCGCTCACCGCGTGCGGTGGCGACGACAACGGTGGCAGCGGTGGCGACGGCGACGTCGAGCTCACCCTCGCCCACAGCTACACCGAGGACCAGCCGCAGCACACCTGCGGTGCCGAGGTCATCAAGGAGGAGGCCGAGGGCGCCGACGTCGGTCTCACGGTCGAGATCTTCCCCGCCAGTCAGCTCGGTGGCGACGCCGACCGGATCGCGTCGGTCCAGTCCGGCGACATCGACATCGACATCCAGGGCGCGTCCGCGCTCGCGGCGGTCTACGACCCGGCCGGCGTCATCGACGCGGCGTACGCCTTCGACGACGCCGAGCACCTGCAGTCCTACTTCGACGGTGACGGTGCCGACCAGCTCAAGGCCGACTTCAAGGAGGCCTCCGACGTCAGCATCCTCGGGGCCTGGTCCGCAGGCGCCCGGCAGTTCACCGCCAACGAGCCGATCCAGGAGCCGGACGATCTCGACGGCCTGCGGATGCGCTTCCCCGGCTCGCCGCAGTTCCTGCTCAACGCCGAGGCGCTCGGTGCGGACGCCACCGAGGTCGCCTACGAGGAGCTCTACCTCGCCCTCCAGCAGGGGGTCGTCGACGGGCAGGAGAACCCGCTGACCAACATCCAGGCCTCCAACCTGCCGGAGGTCCAGGACTACGTCAGCATGTCCGACCATGCCCAGAACTCCAACCTGATCGTCGCCGCCCCCAGCTACGACGACCTCTCCGACGAGCAGCAGACCGCCCTCGACGACGCGGTCGCGAGCGCCGTCGAGCAGATGCCCGGTTGCGTCGAGGAGGCCGAGGCGGAGATCCTGCAGGCATGGGAGGACGAGGGGTCCATCGAGGTCGTCGAGGACGTCGACCAGCAGGCCTTCTCGGAGCAGACCGACGCCTGGTTCCGCGACAACCTCGAGGGTGACTCGCTCGCCGTCTACGAGTCCATCAAGGAATCCGCGCAGTGACGGGCGTTGGGGGCGACCCCAGCGCCGCAGTGTCCACCTACCAGGGGTCGGTGGCTGCCGGCGCCCTGGGGTGGACGCTCACGCACGAGCACATCTTCGTCCGCTCGCCGGAGCTGGACCACGACTACCCGCATCCGGAGTGGGACCGCGACAGAGCGGTGGCCGGGGCCGTCGCCGCGTTGGAGGACGTCTACGACCTCGGTGTCCGCACGGTCGTCGACCTGACGGTCCCGGGGCTCGGCCGCGACGTCGACCTGGTGGCCGAGGTCGCACGCCGGGTCCGGGTCAACCTGGTCGCCGCGACGGGCTGGTACGCCGACGAGGTGCTGCCGCCCTACTTCCGCACCCACGGGCCCGGGCGCCTCGTCGGCGGCCCGGAGCCCCTGGTCGACATGTTCACTCGCGACGTCACCGAGGGCATCGGGGGCTCCGGGGTCCGTGCGGGCATGCTCAAGGTCGTCACCGACACGCCAGGGATGACCCCGGACGTCACCCGCGTGATGTCGGCTGCGGCCGAGGTCCATCGGACCGCCGGTGTCCCCATCACGACCCACAGCAACCCCGCGGTCCGCAACGGGCTGGACCAGGCCCGGTTCCTCCTCGAGCATGGCGTCGCCGCGGACCACGTGGTCATCGGTCACAGCGGCGACAGCACCGACCTCGACTATCTGCTCGAACTGCTCGACACCGGCGTCACGCTCGGCGTGGACCGCTTCGGCATGGCCCACACCGGCGAGGACGAGGACCGCATCGACACCGTGGTCGCGCTCGTGCGGCGTGGGTACGCCGACCAGCTCGTCCTGTCCCACGACAGCGCGTGCTTCAGCCGGGTCACACCGCCGTCGTGGCGCCGTGAGCACACGCCGCACTGGTCGATCGACCACCTGAGCAGGAGGGTGCTGCCACGACTGCGGGAGCTGGGCGTCGACGACTCCACCATCGAGACGATGATGGTGGACAACGCCCGCCGACTGCTCACTCCGCTGGGAGTGAGCCGATGAGGACCCGCTATCGCGTCGGCCTGCTCGGTCACGGCATCGGCCCGTCGCTGTCGCCTGCTCTGCACATGCGCGAGGCGCGCCTGCTGGGACTCGACTACGAGTACCGCATCGTCGACCTGCTCGAGCACCCGGGCGTCGACCTCGACACCGAACTGCGCCGGCTCGAGGAGGACGGCTTCGTCGCCACCAACGTCACCCACCCCTTCAAGCAGGCCGTCCTCCACCACGTGGACGAGGTGAGCGACAACGTACGACGTATCGGCTCGGCCAACCTGATCCTCCTCACCGGAGGTCGTCGCGTCGCGCACAACACCGACTGCACCGGCTTCCGAACCCCGCTGGAGGAGTTCCTCGGGTCGCGCTCCGGGTACGGCACCGTGCTGCAGGTCGGCGCCGGGGGAGCCGGGCTCGCCACCGCGTCCTCGCTGATCGACATGGCCTTCCCGCAGATCGTCGTGCACGACCGGGCGGAGGAGGCGACCGCGGCGATGGTCGCGCGGTACGCCGACGCGTCCGGTGGACGGTTGGTCAGCAGCGGGGGACGCATCGACCAGTGGCTGCCACGGGTGGCTGGCGTGGTCCACGTGACACCGGTCGGCATGAAGGAGCACCCGGGGCTGGCCCTCGACGTCGACCTGCTCGACGACTCCGCGTGGGTGGCGGAGGTCGTCTACCGGCCACTGGACACCGAGCTGGTCCGTCGGGCGCGGGCCCGCGGGCTCCCCACGCTCGACGGGGGAGCGATGGCCGTCGGCCAGGCGGTCGACAGCCTCCGGCTCATCACCGGCCGAGAGCCCGACGTCGACCGGATGCACGCGCACTTCGATGCCCTCGTCGGCGGCCCCGTCGACGGTGCGGGCGAGCTGTACTGACGAGCGGTACGGACAGAGCGGACCAGGAGGACGGATGCGCCACTCGATCGCCACGGTGTGCCTCAGCGGCAGTCTCGAGGACAAGCTGCAGGCGGCCGCCGCCGCAGGATTCGACGGGGTCGAGATCTTCGAGCCCGATCTGGTGGTCAGCGACTCCAGCCCGGAGCAGATCCGGGCACTGGCCGACCGGGTCGGCCTCTCGCTCGACCTCTATCAGCCGTTCCGCGACTTCGAGGGCGTGACCCCCGACGTCCTGGCCGACAACCTGCGGCGTGCTGAGGCTCGGTTCGACGTGATGCGGCGGCTCGGCGTCGACACCGTTCTCGTGTGCAGCAACGTCGGCACCGCGACGCTCGACTCCGATGAGGTCTCCGCCGACCAGTTGCGGCGACTGGGTGACCTCGCGGAGGCGTACGGCATCCGGGTCGCCTTCGAGGCGCTCGCCTGGGGGACGTACGTCGACGACTATCGGCGGGCGTGGCGCATCGTCGAACGCGCCGACCATCCAGCGGTGGGCGTCTGCCTGGACAGCTTCCACATCCTGTCCCGCGGTCATGATCCGGCGGCGATCGCGGACATCCCCGGCGAGAAGATCTTCTTCGTGCAGCTGGCCGACGCACCGGCACTGACGATGGACGTGCTGTCGTGGAGCCGCCATCACCGGCTGTTCCCGGGGGAGGGGGCGTTCGACCTCGCCGACTTCGTCGTCCATCTCTCCCGCGCCGGCTACGACGGCCCCCTCTCGCTCGAGGTCTTCAACGACACCTTCCGCCAGACCGACACCCGCCGTACGGCGGAGCATGCGCTGCGGTCGCTGGTGTGGCTCGAGGACCGGGCCGCACGCCTGCTCGGCAACGGCGTCGGCCTCGCGCGCATCGCCGATGTCGACATCCCCACCGGCTACGACTACGTCGAGATCAAGGCCGAGGACACGAGTGAGATCGAGACGGTCCTCGACCAGCTGGGTCTGGTCTTCCGCGGTCAGCACCGCACCAAGGCGGTACGGCTGTGGTCGGCCGGTCAGGCGCGCGTCGTGCTCAACGAGCAGCACGCCCGCGATCTCGAGCCGCGCCTGGCCGGGATCGGGTGCCAGGTCGCCGACGCGGCCGAGGCGAGTGAGCGGGCGCGAGCGCTGGCCGTGCGCCCGGTGGCACGCCGTACCCACGCCGGCGAGCAACCGCTGGCCGGGTTCGTCGCACCGAGCGGACTCGAGGTCTTCCTGAACGACAGGTACGACGATGCCGACCCGGGCTGGACCGCCGAGTTCGAGCACGGGCACCGAGCTCCCGTGCCGGCGGCGATCCGTGCCGTGGATCACGTCAACCTCGCGCACGGTTGGGAGGCGCACGACGAGGCGGTGCTCTTCTACACCAGCGTGCTCGGCCTCACCGCCCCGCCGGCCACCGAGGTGGCGGGGTTGCACGGGTTGGTCCGGAGCCAGGTGATGCGCACCGCCGACGGCAGTGTCCGGCTTCCCCTCAACGTGGCACCGACGGGCCACGGCGCCTATCCCGAGCACGTGGCGCTGGCCTGCGATGACATCGAGGCCGTCGCCCGGCGCGCCCGGGAGCGGGGGCTCCGACCGCTGCCGGTGCCCGACAACTACTACGACGACCTGCGTGCGCGATTCGGGCTGCCCGAGGACGAGATCGCGACCCTGCGGTCGCTCGACCTGCTCTACGACCGGAGCGAGAACGGCCGGTTCCGGCACTTCTACACACCGCGGATCGGCCGGGTCTTCTTCGAGGTCGTCGAGCGCACCGGCGACTACGACGGGTACGGCGGTGCGAATGCCCCGACCCGCCTGGCTGCGCAGGACCGCTTGGAGCGCCGCGGCTGAACGGCCGAGGGCGCCGGGTCAGCGCTCATCGATCATGAGGTCGATGGTGTAGTCCGAGGCGCGGTAGCTGTGGTCGCCGAACTCGACCGCCAGTCCTGCGGGGTCGAAGGCCATCCGGGTCATCGTGAGCAACGGCTGTGACGGCTTCATGTCGAGGTGCTTGCGCTCGGCAGGTGTGGGCATCCGTGCGCCGATGCTCTGCTGCGCCACCACGGGCTTGGCGCCCCTCGCGCGCAGTGCGTCGTAGAGGCCGCCCCGGGTCAGCTCGTCGGCGGTCACGTCGCCGTACGCCGGCGGCAGCCAGTTCTGCATCATCGCCAGCGGGAGGTCGCCGGCGTAGCGCAGCCGGGTGATGTGCAGCAACGGGGTGTCAGCCGGGAGGTCGAGCGCGGCGGCGGCGCGCTCGTCGTGCTCGGTCTCGAGGCCGAGCAGCTCGGTGCGCGGATGCTGACCGGCCTGCTGGAGGTCGTCGTAGAGGCTGGTGAGCCGCGCCTTGCGATGCACCTTGCGGTTGGAGACCGTCGTGCCGAGCCCGCGGCGGCGGATCAGCAGTCCCTGGTCGACCAGCTCCTGGATCGCGCGGCGGACCGTCGGACGCGACAGCTGGAGCCGCTCGGCGACGGACACCTCGTTCTCGAACGGGTCGCCGGGCTGCAGCTCGCCGTCGGCGATCGCACGTCCGAGCTGCTCAGCGAGCTGGTGGTAGAGCGGCACCGGCGACGTGCGGTCGATCGTCACCGGGACCTGGAGAGCGCTCATGTCTCACATGGTAACGGGATCGCATGCGGAAAGCACTAAGTAAGAATGTCAGGACAAACTATTGACCCAACAGATTGAACGAGGCATTGTGGTGCCTGACACACAGTCGATGGAGGAGGTCACCCCATGCGGATCGGGATCGCGGGAGCCGGCCGGATCGGTTCGTTCCATGCGTCCACCCTCGCGGCACTCGATGCGGTCGAGCAGCTCGTGGTCGCCGACGCCGACCGGGAGGCCGCTGCGCGGTTGGCGGACGAGGTCGAGGGCGAGGCTTCCGATGGGGTCGGCGACCTGCTCGGCCGGGTCGACGGCGTGGTGATCACCTCCTCCACCTCGACCCACGCCGACCTGCTGCGCCGGGCGGTCCGTGCCGGCGTGCCGGCGTTCTGCGAGAAGCCGGTCGCCCTCAACCTCGACGAGACGGTCGATCTCGTCGCCGAGGTCGAGCAGGCGGCGGTCCCGGTGCAGGTGGGGTTCCAGCGCCGGTTCGACGCCGGCTACCGCCGCGCACATGAGATCGTGCGCAACGGCGAGCTCGGCTTCGTGCACACGGTGCGCGCCAACACCAACGATCAGGCACCGCCACCGGCGGCGTACCTCCCGACCAGCGGCGGGCTGTTCCGTGACTGCAGCGTGCACGACTTCGACATCCTGCGCTTCGTCACCGGCCGCGAGGTCACGTCCGCCTACGGCCTGGGGGCGAACAAGGGGGAGGACTTCTTCACCGAGGCGGGGGACGTCGACTCCGCCGCCGCAGTGCTCACCCTCGACGACGACACCCTGGTCACCGTCTCGGCGACCCGCTACAACGGCGCCGGGCACGACGTCCGGATGGAGGTCATGGGGTCGGCCGGCACGATCGGTGTGGGGTACGACGACTCTCTCGCCGTCCGATCCGCTGAGCCGGGCGTCGCCGATCCGCGCGGTCCGCAGAAGTGGTCCTACATGGAGCGGTTCCTCCCGGCGTACCGCGCGGAGCTGACGGCCTTCATCGACGTGGCGGCGGGCAGCGCAGGGAGCCCGTGCACCGTGCGCGACGCGCTCGAGGCGTTCCGGATCGCCGAGGCCTGTGAGCTGTCCCGGATCAAGGGCACACCCGTCGCGCTCGCGGACATCGGGGGTGTCCGATGAGCGCCTACGATCTGGTCGCGATCGGCCGCACCGGCGTCGACGTCTACCCGCTCGACCACGGCGTCGGGCTGGAGGACGTGAAGAGCTTCGAGAAGTTCCTCGGTGGCAGTGCGACCAATGTCGCCGTGGCCGCCGCGCGCCACGGACGGCGCACCGCCCTGGTGACCCGCACCGGGCAGGACCCGTTCGGTCGATACGTCCGACTCGAGGCGGAGCGGCTCGGGGTCGACCCGTCGTTCATCACGGCGGGGGAGGGACCACCCACCCCGGTGACGTTCTGCGAGGTCTTCCCGCCCGACGACTTCCCGCTCTACTTCTACCGGTACCCCACGGCCCCGGACCTCCAGATCGAGCGATCCGACCTGCCGCTCGAGGCGATCCGGGAGGCGCGGGTCTACTGGGCCACCGTCACCGGTCTCTCCCAGGAGCCGTCACGCTCTTCGCACTTCGCGGCGTGGGAGGCACGGGGGCGTCACGCGCACACGGTCCTCGACCTCGACTACCGGCCGATGTTCTGGGAGAGCGGGGACATCGCGAGCACCCAGGTGGCCAAGGCACTGGAGCACGTCACGGTCGCCGTCGGCAACCGCGAGGAGTGCGAGGTCGCCGTCGGTGAGACCGACCCGCACCGTGCCGCCGACGCACTCCTGGAGCGCGGCCTCGACGTCGCGGTCGTGAAGCAGGGCCCGAAGGGCGTGCTCGGCGCGACCGCGGACGAGCGGGTCGAGGTGCCGACGTATCCCGTCGACGTGGTCAACGGCCTCGGTGCCGGCGACGCCTTCGGCGGCGCCCTCGTGCACGGCCTGCTCAGCGGCTGGGACCTGCGCCGCGTGCTCGAGTTCGCCAACGTGGCCGGCGCCCTCGTGGCCGGCCGACTTGAATGCTCCACCGCCATGCCCGACGAGGACGAGGTGCTCCAGGCCCTCGCCCGCCGCACCGAGAGGAACCCATGACCATGCTCGATCTCACCGAGATCCGCACGCGCGAGCCCGGCCGGATCGACCAGGGCTGGTCCGCCCGCACCCGTCGCCCGCTGGTGGGCGAGGACGGACGGTTGCTGATCGTCGCGGCCGACCACCCCGCGCGCGCTGCCCTCGGCGTCCGTGACGACCCCATGGCGATGGCCAACCGCCTCGACACCCTCGAGCGGCTCGCCACCGCGCTCGCCCGTCCGGGCGTCGACGGTGTGCTCGGCACCCCTGACGTGCTCGACGACCTGCTGCTGATGGGAGCGTTGGACGACAAGCTGGCGATCGGCTCGATGAACCGTGGCGGGCTGCAGGGGGCGTCGTTCGAGTTCGACGACCGCTTCACCGGCTACAGCGCCGGCTCGATCGCGGCGCGGGGCCTCGACGGCGGCAAGATGCTCACCCGGATCTGCCTCGACGACCCCGGCACGGTGGCCACGCTGGAGACCTCAGCGCGTGCGGTCACCGACCTCGCCGCGCACGGACTGATGGCGATGGTCGAGCCGTTCCTCTCCGTCCACGACGGCGGCAGGGCCAAGAACCTGCTCGACCCCGACAGCACCATCACGTCGATCCAGGTCGCCTCCGGTCTCGGGGCGACGAGCGCCCACACCTGGCTCAAGCTGCCGGTCGTCGACGAGCTGGAGCGAGTGATGGAGTCGACCACCATGCCCACGTTGCTGCTGGGTGGCGATCCGCAGTCGGAGCCCGCCGAGACCTACGCGTCGTGGGGCAAGGCGCTGCAGCTGCCGTCGGTGCGTGGCCTGGTCGTCGGCCGGGCCCTGCTCTACCCGCCGGACGGCGACGTCGCCGCCGCCGTGGACATCGCGGCCGAGCTGGTGCACGGTGCCGGCGGAGGTGTGCAATGAGCGACGCACGCTGGGTCCTGCCGTTCGGCTCGGCCGGGCGCGACGACTGCGACGTCCTGGTCGACGACACCCGCGACGGCTGGCAGCACACGGGCCTCCGTGTGATCGGACTGGCCGAGGGCGGCACCACCGAGGTGCCGGCCGGCCCGTGGGAGTACGTCGTGGTGCCGCTGGCCGGCTCGGCCCGCGTCGAGGTGACGGGACCGGACGGCGACCTCACCGAGATCCGTCTCGTCGGCCGGTCCTCGGTCTTCGCCGGGCCGACCGACGTGGCCTATGCCCCCGCCGCATCGGCCCTGCGACTGACCGGAGTCGGCGAGTCCTCGCGGATCGCGGTCTGCGCTGCCCGGGTGCCTTCGGGGGTCGGGACGATGAAGGCCCGTCACGTCGGTGTCGACGAGGTGCCGGTGGAGCTCCGTGGAGCGGGGATCGCCTCACGAGAGGTGCGCAACTTCGGCGTCCCCGACGTGCTCGACGCCGACCGGATCATCGCCTGCGAGGTCGTCACTCCGGCCGGCAACTGGAGCTCCTACCCGCCGCACAAGCACGACGAGGAGCGGGAGGGCCTGGAGACCGAGCTCGAGGAGATCTACTACTTCGAGACGCAGGTCGAGCGCGGCGGTCCGGCGCGTGCCGACGCCGACCCCGTCGGCTACCAGCGCGTCTACGGCACCGACGAGCGGCCGATCGACCTGCTCGCCGAGGTCCGAACCGGCGACGTGGTCCTCGTGCCGCACGGCTGGCACGGGCCCGCGATGGCCGCCCCCGGCTACGACCTGTACTACCTGAACGTGATGGCGGGGCCGGGAGCGACCCGCGCGTGGCTGATCTGCGACGACCCGAGCCACGGCTGGGTACGCGAGACCTGGGCCGGACAGCCGGTCGACCCGCGGCTTCCGATGGGAGGGGCATGATGAGCGCGACCGTCCGACTGACCGTCGCCCAGGCGGTCGTGGAGTTCCTGGCCCACCAGTGGTCGGAGCGTGACGGTGCGAGGCAGCAGCTCTTCGCGGGCTGCTTCGGCATCTTCGGCCACGGCAACGTGGCCGGCGTCGGGCAGGCGCTGCTGCAGCACGAGACCGCGGCCCTCGATGCCGGCCGGCGTCCCGGGCTGCCCTACGTGCTGGCCCGCAACGAGCAGGCGATGGTGCACACCTCCGTCGCCTACGCACGGCAGCGCGACCGGCTGCAGACCTGGGTGTGCACCGCGTCGGTCGGCCCCGGTTCCACCAACATGCTCACCGGTGCCGCTCTCGCCACGATCAACCGGATCCCGGTGCTGCTCCTGCCGTCGGGCACGTTCGCCACCCGCAGGTCGGCACCGGTGCTGCAGGAGCTGGAGGCGCCGTACGCGGGCGACGTCACCGTCAACGACGCGTTTCGACCCGTCTCCCGCTACTTCGACCGTGTCAACCGTGCTGAGCAGCTGCCCGCGGCCCTGCTCGCGGCGATGCGCGTCCTCACCGATCCGGTCGAGACCGGCGCGGTGACGCTCTCGCTGCCGCAGGACGTGCAGGCCGAGGCGCACGACTGGCCCGTCGAGCTCTTCGCCGATCGCACCTGGCACGTCGCCCGGCCCCCGGCTGAGCAGGCCCGCATCGACGCCGCTGCCGAGCTGGTCCGCACCGCGCGTCGGCCGATGATCGTCGCCGGCGGCGGCGTCCACTACTCCGGCGCCGAGGACGCGCTGCGCGAGCTGTGTGACACGACCGGCATCCCGGTGGGCGAGTCCCAGGCGGGCAAGGGCTCGCTGCTGCACGGCCACCCTCAGCTGATGGGCGCGATCGGCTCCACCGGTACGACGGCGGCCAACGCCATCGCACGCGAGGCCGACGTCGTCATCGGCGTCGGCACCCGCTGGAGCGACTTCACCACGGCCTCGCGCACCGCGTTCGGCCCCGACACGCGGTTCGTCAACATCAACGTCGCGAGCTTCGACGCCGGCAAGCACAGCGGTCTGTCCGTCGTCGCCGACGCGCGGGAGGCACTGACCGCGCTCAGCGCGGCGCTGGACGGGTACCGCGTGTCCGACGACTACCGTGCCGAACAGGCCGACCGCTGGGCCCGTTGGGACGCCAGGGTCGAGGCCACCTACGAGCCGCCGGGCGAGGTCACCGACCGGCTGGGCGAGGGCGTGCTGACCCAGGGAGCGGTGCTCGGCTGCGTCAACGAGCTGACCGACCCGCGCGATGTCGTGCTCTGTGCCGCGGGATCGATGCCCGGCGACCTGCACAAGCTGTGGCGCGTCCGTGACCGCAAGGCCTACCACGTGGAGTACGGGTACTCGTGCATGGGATACGAGGTGCCGGCGTCGCTGGGCATCCGTCTCGCCGACGAGTCCCGTGATGTGTTCGCCATGGTCGGCGACGGCGGCTATCTGATGATGCCGACCGAGCTGGTCACCGCGGTCCAGGAGCGGATCAAGGTCATCGTGGTGCTGGTCCAGAACCACGGGTTCCACTCGATCGGCTCGCTGTCGGAGGAGCTCGGGTCGCAGCGTTTCGGTACGCAGTACCGCTACCGCGACCGTGCGGGCCGCCTCGAGGGCGGTGTCCTCCCGGTGGACCTGGCCGCGAACGCACGCAGCCTGGGGTGTCACGTCATCGAGGTCGCCTCCCGCCATGAGCTCGAGGCCGCGATCAAGACGGCCAAGGACGCCCCGGCCGACGGTGGACCGGTCGTCATCCATGTGACCACCGACCCCACGATCCACGCACCTGACAGCGAGTCGTGGTGGGACGTCCCGGTCAGCGAGGTCGCCGATCTCGCGTCGACCCGGGAGGCGTACCAGCGCTACCTCGACCACCAGTCCCGCCAGCAGGCCCACCTGTCACCCAGCGAAGGAGGAGAGTCATGAGCAGCCCCGCACTGATCGGCAGTGCCCCCGACAGCTGGGGGGTCTGGTTCCCTGACGATCCCCAGCAGACGCCGTGGGAGCGGTTCCTCGACGAGGTGGCCGCGGCCGGGTACACCCGCATCGAGCTGGGGCCCTACGGCTACCTGCCGACCGACCCGGCCCGGCTCTCCGACGAGCTCGCTCGCCGTGGGCTCACGCTGACCGCGGGCACCATCTTCGAGCACCTGCACCGGCCGGACGCGTGGGAGTCGACCTGGGAGGGCGTCGCGGCCGCGGCGCGGCTGACCGCCGCGATGGGGGCGCAGCACGTCGTGGTGATCCCCGACTTCTGGCGCGACCCCATCACCGGTGCCGAGGTCGAGGCGCCCGCGCTCGCCGCCGAGCAGTGGCCGGCGTACGGGAAGCAGATCGACCGGCTCGCCCGGAGGGTCCGAGAGGAGTTCGGGCTGCAGATCCAGTTCCACCCCCATGCCGACACCCATGTCGACACCCACGAGCACGTCGAGCGCTTCCTCGCCGAGACCGACCCGGACCTGGTGACCCTGTGCCTCGACACCGGTCACATCTCCTACTGCGGTGGCGACAACCTGGCACTGCTCCGCGACCACCCGGAGCGGATCGGGTACCTCCACCTGAAGCAGGTCGACCCTCTGGTCATGGAGAAGGTCCGTGCCGAGGGTCTGGGCTTCGGCGAGGCGGTGAGGCTCGGCGCGATGTGCGAGCCGCCGCAGGGCATCCCGGCGATGGGCCCGATCCTCGAGGCGGCCGCAGCGCTCGACCACGTCGAGCTCTTCGCGATCGTCGAGCAGGACCTCTACCCGTGCCTGCCCGACGTCCCCCTGCCGATCGCGACCCGCACCCTCGACCACCTGCGGTCCTGTGGACCGCTCGCCTGACAGCACGCGCGAAGGGAGAACCACCACCATGAGCAGCACCGACCTCCGCATCGGCGTCATCGGCGTCGGACTGATGGGAGCCGACCACGCCGAGCGTGTGGCGCACCAGACGGCGAATGCCACCCTGGTCGCGATCGCCGACCCCGACGAGACCCGTGCCGCGGAGCTCGCGGCACGATACGCCGGCGTTCGCGTGTTCACCGATCCGCTCGACCTGATCGCCGACGACGGCGTCGACGCCGTCGTCATCGCCTCGCCCGGGTTCGTGCACGAGGAGCAGGTGCTCGCCTGCATCCAGGCGGGCAAGCACGCGCTGTGCGAGAAGCCGCTCACGATGGACGCCGCGTCGTCACTGCGCCTGGTGCAGGCCGAACGGGCCGCTGGCAGACCGCTGGTCCAGGTCGGCTTCATGCGCCGCTTCGACCCCGACTACGCCGCGATGAAGGCGATGCTCGACGCCGACGAGCTCGGCCGGCTCCTGCTGGTGCACAACGTGCACAAGGCCAAGCAGGTGCCGGAGTCGTTCCGCTCCGAGATGGTCGTGCGGGACTCGCTCGTGCACGAGGTCGACACCTGCCGCTGGCTCTTCGGCGAGGAGATCGGGGAGATCACGGTCCACTCGCCCGCTCCCGCGGCCCAGGCTCACGCGGGGATGATCGACCCCCAGGTGGCGGTCTTCCGGATGTCCGGGGGCGGCATGGTGACCACCGAGCTCTTCGTGAACTGCGGGGTCGGCTACGAGGTGCGGTGCGAGGCGACCGCGGAGCGCGGCAACGCCACCGTCGGACTCGGCTCCGGGGTGTTCCTCCGCAAGGACAACCGGTGGAGTGGCGCGATCCCTGACGACTTCCGCGTCCGTTTCGGCGCGGCCTACGACCGGGAGGTCCAGACCTGGGCCGACGCCGCCCGACGCGGCGAGATCGCCGGCCCGACGACCTGGGACGGCTATGCCGCCACCGTGGTCTGCGAGGCCGGCATGGAGTCACTGCGGACCGGACTCCCGGTGGCCGTGAAGCTCGAGGAGACCGAGGAGGCAACGGCATGAAGATCGCACTCGACCCGCACATGATCCGCAACACCACGACACTGGAGACGCTTCCCGGCGTCGTGGCCGACCACGGCTACGAGTGGATCGAGCTCAGTCCGCGCGAGGACTTCACCCCCTTCTTCACCCACCCTCGCGTCGACGACGACGGGGTGCGGCGCTTCAGGAAGGCACTTGACGCCGCCGGCGTGGGCGTTGCGTCCGTGCTGCCGTTGTACAAGTGGTCGGAGCCCGACGAGGACGCCCGCCAGGCCGCCGTCCGCTACTGGAAGCGGGCGATCCGGCTGGCCGCACTCCTCGGGGTGGACACGATGAACTCCGAGTTCAACGGCAACCCGCGGCAGGCTGCGGCCTGCGAGGCACAGTTCTGGCGCTCGATGGAAGAGCTGTTGCCCGTCTTCGAGGCCGAAGGGATCCGGCTCGTGCTCGAGCCGCATCCGGACGACTGGGAGGAGGACGGCAGGCGCGCGATCGACGTGATCCGCGCGATCAACTCCGACCTGGTGTCGTTCCTCTACTGCACGCCCCATACCTTCCACCAGGGCGACGACGTCGACGGCATCCTGGACAAGGCTGGGCCCCGCACCCGGATCGTGCACATCGCCGACGCCTACGACCATACGGCCAGCTCGGGTCTGCGCTACATCGTCAACCCGCCGGGCTCCGAGGTCACGGTGCACCAGCACCTCGACATGGGCCAAGGAGAGGTCGACTTCGCGCGCTGCTTCGCCGCGCTGGAACGCAACGGCTTCGACGGCATCATCAGCACCAGCGTCTTCGCGTGGGAGGACCGGGCTGAGGAGTCGCACCGTTTCAACCTGGCGCAGATCAAGGCCCACCTGGACAAGTGGCAGACGCCGCCGACGCTCGAGTCGCCTCGCTGAGGCACTGGACGACGTCGCCGCCCCCACCACCGAGACACGAAGGACATCCGATGACCGACACTCCCACCCGTATCACCCACCTGCTCGCCGGCACGCCGTGGCAGGGCACCGCCGAGCGCACCAGTGACGTCTTCAACCCCGCCACCGGCGAGGTGACCGGCACCCTCGACCTGGCCTCCGCCGACCTCGTCGACGACGTGGTCACCGGCGCCAGGAGAGCATGGGAGGAGAACTGGGGCAGCGTCTCGCTGGCCAAGCGCACCCAGGTGCTCTTCAAGTTCCGCGAGCTGCTGGACCGTGACAAGGAGCGGATCGCCGCCCTGATCACCGCTGAGCACGGCAAGGTGCTCGACGACGCACTCGGTGAGGTGACGCGGGGGCTCGAGGTGGCCGAGTTCGCCTGTGGCATCCCTCAGCTGCTGAAGGGCGGCTTCTCCGAGAACGCGTCCACCCGCGTCGACGTCTACTCGATCCGGCAGAGTCTCGGCGTGGTCGCGGTGATCTCGCCGTTCAACTTCCCGGCGATGGTTCCGCTGTGGTTCGTGCCGATCGCGGTCGCCTGCGGCAACGCCGTCGTGATCAAGCCCAGCGAGAAGGACCCGAGCGCCACGATCGCTGTCGCCGAGCTCTGGAAGGAGGCGGGTCTTCCCGATGGCGTCATGAACGTCGTCAACGGCGACAAGGAGGCCGTCGACGCGCTGCTCACGCACCCCGACGTCAAGGCCGTCTCGTTCGTCGGCTCCACCCCGATCGCGAAGTACGTCTACGAGACCGGTACCGCCCACGGCAAGCGCGTGCAGGCACTCGGCGGTGCCAAGAACCACATGCTGGTCCTCCCCGACGCCGATCTCGACCTCGCGGCCGACGCGGCGATCAACGCCGGCTTCGGCTCGGCGGGGGAGCGGTGCATGGCGATCTCCGCGCTGGTCGCCGTCGACTCGATCGCCGACGAGCTCGTCTCCAAGATCAAGGACCGGATGGGCAAGCTCCGCACCGGCGACGGCACCCGCGGATGCGACATGGGCCCCCTGGTCACCGGTCCGCACCGCGACAAGGTGGCGTCGTACGTCGATGCCGGCGTCGCCGAGGGAGCGGAGCTGGTCGTCGACGGCCGCACCGGGGAGTACGACAGCGACGGCGAGGGGTTCTTCCTCGCGCCGACCCTCTTCGACAAGGTGACGCCCGCGATGTCGATCTACACCGACGAGATCTTCGGCCCGGTGCTGTCGACCGTCCGCGTGGCGTCCTACGACGAGGGCCTCGAGCTGATCAACGCCAACCCCTACGGCAACGGCACCGCCATCTTCACCAACGACGGCGGCGCCGCCCGGCGCTTCCAGCACGAGGTCGAGGTGGGCATGGTCGGGGTCAACGTGCCCATCCCGGTGCCGGTCTCCTACTACTCCTTCGGTGGCTGGAAGAACAGCCTCTTCGGCGACAGCCACGCTCACGGCACCGAGGGCGTGCACTTCTTCACCCGCGGCAAGGTCGTCACCTCCCGCTGGCTGGACCCGAGCCACGGTGGCCTGAACCTGGGCTTCCCGCAGAACGACTGACCTCACCTCGACGAGCGACTGACAGGAGACTCTTCATGTCCGACAACTCCCTGGGCGTGGCCGTCATCGGCGCCGGCATGGCCGGCAAGGCCCACGCGGCCGGCTTCCGGACGGCGAGTGCCCTCTACGATCCAGAACTCCCGCCGGTGCGGCTGGTCTCGATCGGCGATGTCAACGCCGGCCTGGCCGACCACACCGCGCGCCGGTTCGGCTACGAACGCCACGACACGTCGTGGGAGGCGATCGCCGCGGCCGACGACATCGACGTGGTCAGTGTCGTCATCGCCAACTCCCTCCACCTCGAGGTCGTGCGCGGGCTGCTCGACGCGGGCAAGCACGTGCTGTGCGAGAAGCCGCTCAGCGACTCCTTGGAGGATGCCCGGGCCATGGCCGAACTGGCTGACCGGGCGTCGTCGGTCGCCCGCGTCGGCTTCACCTTCCGTCGGTCGCCCGGGATCGCATGGATCCGCGAGCTGGTGCAGCGGGGCGACCTGGGAGAGGTGCTGCACTTCAGCGGCCGCTACTGGACCGACTACGGCTCGGACCCGCTGGCCCCGATGAGCTGGCGCTACCAGGGTGTGCCCGGCACCGGTGCGTTGGCCGATGTCGGTAGCCACCTCGGCTACGTCGGCGAGTTCCTGTGTGGTGACATGCTCGAGGTCAGCGGCGCGCGGCTGGTGACCTCGATCCCGACCCGGCCGCTGCCCCTCGGGACAGTGGTCGGCCACGACCACGTCGAGGTGAGCGACGAGCACGAGCCGGTCGGCAACGACGACTACGCCGCGTTCTCGGCGACGTTCGCCTCCGGTGCCGGCTCGCTCGAGGTGTCGCGGGTCGCTGCCGGACACGCGAACTCGCTGACCTTCGAGATCTTCGGTACCAGGGGTTCGGCGACGTTCGACCAGCGTCGACCCGCGGAGGTGGGCCTGTTCCTGCACGACCGTGCGGCCGACGGCACGATCCGGCACTCCTGGGACAACGGGTTCCGCCAGGTCGTGCTCGGTCCGGAGCACCCGTATCTCGGCGGGGGGCTCGCGATGGACGCACCGAGCGTGGGCTTCGGCCAGAACGACGCCTTCGCCTATCAGGCGCGCGCGTTCCTCGACGAGGTCGCCGGACTGCCGGAGTCGGCGTCACTCCCGCGGTGCGCGAGCTTCGCCGAGGGCGTCCACAACATGGAGATTCTGGCGGCCGTGGCCGCCTCGGCCGACGCGGCGGGTGGTTCCGTCCGGGTCGGCACACCTCAGCACGTATGAACAGAGACGGAGAACCATCATGAAGCTCGGTGTGTATGACGCGATCCTCCACGACCGCCCGCTCGGCGACGCTCTCGACGTCGTCGCACGGCTCGGTCTGGACGGCATCGAGATCAACTCGGGCGGCTTCCTGCCGCCGGTCCACCTCCCGGTCGACGACATTCTGGGCAGCCAGGCGGCGCGGGAGGACTATCTCGGCGCCTTCGCCGAGAAGGGACTCGCCCTCCAGGGGCTCAACTGCAACGGCAACCCGCTCCACCCCGACCCGGCGATCGGACCGAAGCACGCGGAAGAACTACGCCGGTCGATCCGGGTGGCCGGCGCACTGGGGCAGACGCGCGTGGTGACCATGTCCGGCCTACCGGGCGGCCACCCGGGCGCCACCAAGCCCAACTGGGTGGTCAACGCATGGAACAGCGGGTACCTCGACATGCTCGACCACCAGTGGGACGAGATCGCCGTGCCGTTCTGGCGCGAGATCGACGAGCTCGCCGGCGAGCACGGCGTCAAGGTCGCGATCGAGATGCACCCGCAGAACCTCGTGTTCAACCCGCCGACGCTCCAGCGCCTGGTCGAGCGCACGGGTGCCACCAACGTCGGCGCCGAGATGGATCCGTCGCACCTGTTCTGGCAGGGCATCGACCCCGTGGCGGCCGTCCGCTGGCTCGGTCCGCTGGTGTTCCACGCCGCGGCGAAGGACACCCGGATCAACGACGCCTGCCGGATCCACGGCGTGCTCGACGAGCGGTTCCGCCGGCTCGACCCGAGCGAGCACCGGGTCAACCTGGGCGGCGACGAGTGGGTCAACGAGTGGCCGAAGGACTCCGCGTGGGACTTCGTCGCGCTCGGGCAGGGCCACGACGTCGACTTCTGGGCGGAGTTCCTCGCCGCGCTCGCCGAGGTCGACCCGGACATGGCGGTCAACATCGAGCACGAGGACACCGCCTTCGGGCCGATCGAGGGGCTGGAGGTCGCGGCGAAGGTGCTCCGGGAGGCAGCCGGCCGCTGACACGCGGACCGAGAACCACGACGCCCGGCTTCCTGGGGGAGGCCGGGCGTCGTGCTGTTCAGCGGACCAGGAGGCCGGCGGCGCTGACCGCGGAGGCGAGCAGGACAGCGACCTCGAACGTGCGCTGCCGCAGCCGTCGTACCAGCCGGGCACCGAGCAGACCGCCGGTCACCACGAGTGGTGCCAGGACCACGGCCATGACCAGCATCGGGACGCTGATCAGACCCAGGCCGGCGCTGAACGGCAGCTTGGCCACGTTGATGCACAGGAAGAACCAGGCCGAGGTGCCGAGGAAGCGCAGCTTGTCGACCCGCTGGCCGAGCAGGTAGAGGGTCATCACCGCGCCGGCGGCGTTGGCGACCATCGTGGTGAAGCCGGCGCCGACCCCGGTCGCGGCGCGTGCCGTGCGCCCCCACGGTCGGGCCGGCTCGTCGCGGGGGCCGGAGCGTCCTACCCACAGCTGCAACGCCAGCAGGCCGAGCAGCAGGACCCCGATGCCCCGGCGCAGGACGTCGTCGTCGATGACCGCGAGCACCGCAGCGCCGAGGACCAGCCCGGGCACCACGCCAGGGAGGAGGTGGCGGATCAGCCGCCAGTCACAGGCGCGGTGATAGATCGACACCGCGACGACGTCGCCGACGAGCAGCAGCAACAGCAGGGCGGCGGTCGACTCCCGCGCCGGCATCACCGCGGCCCCGATCGCGACCGCGATCGTGGCGACCCCACCGATCGCGGTCTTCGCGAGACCGACGAGAAACGCCGCCACCGCCAGGAGGATCCAGGCGGTGGCGGCGTGATCGGGGAGCGCGAGCTCGATGGCTACTCCACGTCGCCGCGGCCGAGCTTGACCGCGAGCACGGGCACCGGGGACTCGAGCAGCAGCCGCTGGCTGATGCTGCCCAGCAGCGCCTTGCCGACGGGGGAGCGACGGCGGATCCCGATCACCAGACGCTCGGCTCCGTGGAGCCCGATCTCGTCGAGCACCGCGTCGACCGGGTCGCGGTCGTCCTTGCCGCGGCGCTCGAGGACCTGGACCTTCACGTCCCCGGGCAGCTCGGTGATGTCGAGCGGCCGGAGCGCGAGGTTGACCACGAGCAGATCGGTGTCGAGGCGTCGGGCCTCGGCGGCGCCGGCGTGGAGCGCGGCGATGCCTTCGGGGCTGTCCGGGACTGCGACCATGACGGACATCGGTTGTTCCTTCCTGGAGATGGGACTGATGATGCCTCAGGCGTACTGCCGGCTGAACTCGTCCTCGAACTCCTCGAGGGTCTTCCCCCGGGTCTCGGGAACCGAGGTGTAGATGAAGACGAGTGCCAGCACGCCCAGTCCGGCGAAGATGAAGAAGGTCGGCGCGATGCCCAGCCCTTCGACGATCGGCGGGAAGCCGAAGGCGACGCCGGCATTGGCGATCCAGAGGCAGAAGACACACACGCCCATGGCGAAGCTGCGGATCTTCAGCGGGAAGATCTCGGCCAGCAGGAGCCAGACCAGTGGGCCGATGGTGCCCTGCATCGAGAAGACGAACAGCACGGCGAAGGCGAGGATGACGTAGGGCTTCGCGGCCGCGTCCGCCGGGATGAAGAAGGCCGACAGCCCGACCAGCAGGTGGAAGAACGTCGTCAGCGCGAAGCCGCCCAGCAGCATGGCGCGGCGGTCGATCTTGTTCATCACCAGGATGCCGACGCTGATGCCGAGGACGCTGGCGAGGCCGAAGAGCGTGTTGCCGAGGATCGCCGCCTCGGCGGAGAACCCGGCATCGCCGAGGAGCTGGCTGCCGTAGTACATGATCGAGTTGATGCCGGTGAACTGCTGGAAGACGCCGAGCCCGATGCCGATCAGGACCAGCCGGCGGATCCACGGCACGGCGAGGTCGGCCCAGCCACCGGTCTGCGCCTCCTTCTCCTCCTCGGCCAGGGCGTGGACCTCGGCCATCTCGGCAGCGGCCCGCTCCGGGGACCGGACCTGCTCGAGGACCCCCAGCGCCTCGTCGTCCCGCTCCTGGGACGACAGCCAGCGCGGGCTCTCCGGCATGAAGAGCATGCCGATCAGGAGCGCGATCGCCGGCAGCACGGCCACCAGCAGCATGTAACGCCAGACGACGTCGTGCTCGCCCCAGACCTGGAAGATGATCGCGTTGATGACGAAGGCCGCGAACTGGCCGGACACGATCATCACTTCGTTGCGGGTCACCAGGGAGCCGCGCTTCTCGTACGG
>CAZJDU010000008.1:0-69226 GCA_964544855.1 uncultured Nocardioides sp. | reverse complement strand
GCCCCATGATCGAACCGGGCGGGTTGGTGGAGATGGGCGAAGCGCAGGTCCTCGCCTTCGCCGACACCTGCCACCGGGCGCAGCGCGCGGCCGAGGTCGACCTGTTCCGCGCGGCGTATCAGTTCGCGGTGGTCAACCATCCCGACAAGCTGGGCCCGCAGGCATCGCGGCGGGGTCGGGCGACGGGCAAGACGCTGGGCGGGGCGGGCACACCGCCGGTGGCCGAGCACGCCGCGGCGCGGTTCGGCGCCCGGATCGGACGGTCGCCGTACGCCGCGCAACGACTGATCGGCGACGCGTTGGACGTCTACCTGCGTCATCCCGAGCTCGCCTCTCGGGTCGAGGCCGGCGAGGTGCGAGTGACCTATGCCCGCCACGTCGCCACAGCGACCCGGGAGCTGTCCGAGGCCGAAGCAGCCTGGGTCGATGCGGAAGTCTGCGAGGCTGCCGACGGGCGGATCGCCTGGTCTCGCTTCGAGCAGATGGTGGCGGGCAAGGTCGCCGCTGCGGCACCCGCGTTGGCGCGGCAGAAGGAGGAGCAGGCACGCACGGCACGGTTCGCGAAGACCGTAGCCGCGGCCGGGTCCGCCGCACACGGGATGGCGTCGTTCCTGGTCCGTGCCGACGCCGCGGAGATCGCGCGTATCGACGAGGCCGTCACCCAGGGCGCCGAACGGTTGAAAGACCGGATGCCCGCCGCTTCCGTGGACGAGCGCCGCGTCGAGGCGCTCCTCCGGTTGTGCAACCCCGATGCTGAGGACGAGTTGGACCTGCGGCCGCGGGTGCAGCTGTATCTGCACTGCTACGCCGACGGCGGCACGCGACTCCTGGACGAGCACGGCGACCCCGTCCCGGGCATCGGCCGGCTCGAGGGCCACGGGCCGGTCACTGAGGAGTGGATCCGCACCGTGCTGGGCCCGTTCTGCCGGTTCACCATCACCCCGGTCATCGACCTGGACCGGCAGGCGCCGGTCGATGCCTACGAGATCCCGCGCCGGCATCGCGAAGCGGTGCGCGTGTTGACCCCGGCTGACGTGTTCCCCTACGCGACCAACACCGGCCGGGGCATGGATATCGACCACACCATCGCCTACGCCGATGGCGGTGAGTCCGGGGTCGGCAACTACGGGCCGATGACTCGCGCCCATCACCGGATCAAGACCTTCGACGCCTGGGACGTCCGCCAGCCCTTCCCCGGCATCTACATCTGGCGCGACCCCTACGGCGTGTTCTACCTGGTCGACCACACCGGCACCCGACGACTACCCGATGCCGCCGAGCATCGACAACGCCGACGACGACATCGCGGCTACACCACGCGCCGCCTCACGTTCGACGGCCTCACCGACGCCGCCTGACCAGCTCCCGTCCGAACGGATGCACCACAGCGTGCAATGAGGCCTGTCATCTCTCCGCGGCATACGCGGCGAAGTGGGGCACTCGCCAGGGCCCACTGCTGAGCGATTGTCTCGGCTTGATGGGACCAGTCGGTCAACGCGTAGGTGACCAGCGTGTTGGCGAGCAGGGGAAGGCTGACGGCGCCGATCATGACGCCGAGGACGGCATAGGCACGCCGTATCGATCCGCCGCGCCGCTGGGCGGTCTCTTGGGCATGTGCCGACCACGGCGTACACGATGGTCCCGGCGAGCACGAGGGCCAGGAAGTTCGAGAAGAAGAGCACGAGCGCGCCGAGGGCCAACTCGACATCGCTTCGCCCGAGGCAGATCCCGACGACGGCGAGCGGAGGAACCAACGAGATCGAGATGGCGACGCCGGGCAGCACAGCCGCGACATCGCGGTGGGCGATGGCGACCGCGCCAGCGAGCCCGGTGGCCATGGCGGCAATCATGTCCAGCAGGCTCGGAGAGGTTCGTCCTGCGATCTGGCCGTTTGCGAGCAGGTCGTAGCCGGGGGGGCATCCTGGCGAAGGCGAGTCCTCAACCACGCCCACGGGTTCGCCGAAAGCGATCTGGAGCTCCTCCGCGGCCTGCCAGTTCGCCAACTCGTCATCCTCGACCGACGCCTGACCAGCCTTGAGCTGTTGGAGGCGCTGTCGGACAGCCTAGAACTGTTGCATCTGACGACGGATCCGGCTCTTGAGGTCGATCCTTCGCAGTTTCCCCGGCTCCGGGACCTCTCGGCGGGTGACTCATGATCGGATGATGAAGGCTTGGGCGGGCAGGGTCAGCCCCCACTTCCACGGCGGATCGCCCACGGGGAGTCAACCCATACCGAGCCTGCCGTGCACTGTTCGTGGCCGTGAAGGTCGACGGAGGTGGGGCGCGTTCGGGCGCGACCCCCGTCTTTGCCGATCCTGGCCTTGCGGCACGGAGGCCTACGCGATGCTCCTCACTCGTCGCACTTCGGAGCGGGCAACCTCGGCGTCGCTGCTTGCCGGGTCATTGGTCGCTGCGATCGATCCGGCCAGCTCGGTCAGGCTGTCCAACACCCAGCCTACTCGCTTGGCGGCCTGCTTGCCCTCGGACTTCTTCAGGGCCTTCAGGTACGTCTCGCGCGCCTTGTGCGGGCCGGCCAGGACCTCGAGCTCCTCCTCGGACAACGTGCCGCGGGCGACCTCGTCGGCGAGCAGGACCCGCATCCACGAGCGGGCCCGGCGGCCGGCCAGCTTCCAGGCGACCACGATCGAGATCACCAGGATCGTGGCGCCCATCGGCATGGCGATGGAGCCCAGGGCCCCCCCGGCGTCGAAGAGCCCGTGCGCGAGCATCGCCACAGCGATGAACCCGGACGCTCCGAGGAGCCGTGCCGCCTTGCTGCGCTGAGTCTCGGCCAGGTAGTAGCCGACCCCTGCTCCGCACAGACCGGTGAAGAGCCAGTGCCCGCCGACACCGGTGACGCTGCGAGCGCCGAAGACGAAAAAGATGTCCAAGAACGGGTTGGAGTTGAAGTTCGCCTGGGCGGTGTTCAGCAAGTACTGAACGTTCTCGAAGACCTGGAACCCCAGGCCCACGAACATGCCGAGGAGGATCCCGTCGTACATCGAGCGGACGTGCTGACGGGCCAGCAGGACCACGATGAGGATCCCGGTCAGTTTGGCGGTCTCCTCGGTGAACGGCGCGGTGAAGGCCGGGCCCCAGCTCGTCGCGAAGTCCACGCTGATGGTCTTGGCGTAGATGTTGAGCACGGCCGTGTTGGCGCTGGCGGCCATCAGGAATGTGGAGACCAGGCCACCCCAGAGGAAGGCGAGCGCCGCGAGCTTGGCCGGCTCTCGCTCGTAACGGTCCCGACGGGTGATGAACCAGACGAACGGGAGCGTGTAGAGGATCTCCAACCCGATTGCGAGGGTCAGTGACTGACCGGAGACCCGGAAGTCGGCCAACTCTGAGAGATAGACGAACGCGCCGTTGATGAGCATCCACCAGTAGAGCCAAAAAGCGGGGTTGTGCGGCTGCCACAGCCGGACCTTGTGGGCATAGCCGGACTCGTCGATAGCCGCCTGGCGGACATCGGGCAGGACGGTGGACATCAGGCATCCTCTCCGGACTGGGGAACGCGGATGCTCGCGAGCATGGCGGCCACTTCTTCGAGGTAGCCGCTGATGTCCTCGCCCTGGGGACTCTCGACCCGGACCGTGACCGCGAGAACCCGACCCGTGGGGCTCTCGACCTCAGAGATCAGACCCACCACCATGCCGGAGTTCGCCTCCGTGGTGATCTCGACGCCCGCGCCACGGAGAGCCTCGCCCAGGGCGAAGACCTGCGGGTCCCCCTTCACCTTGAAGTCGCCGTCGTACTCCTCGACCAGCTCGTCGAGGAGGTCCTGCGGCGAACCGTCGAACTCACCGACGGAGATGGTGAACGTGACTGCGTCCCGGAAGATCGTCAGCGTGGGGGCGCCCGGCTTGGGAACTTCGACCGAGCTCCATCCGTCGGCAGGAACGAAGGTGAACCCCCGGTTGAGCTCGAGCACTGTCCCCGAGGCGAACTCCTCGGCCTCGATCGAGTCGTTGATCGCGGGCAGCACGCCAGCCAGGATGATCTGGATCAGTAGGATCCCGAGCGTGGGCCGGATCAGCCGTTTGTCCAGCCCCAGAAATCGGTGTTCCACCGGGGGCGGCGTATCGAGCGCCCATTTCCCGTCCGCCGCGGTCGATGCCACGCAGGCTCCCCTTCTTCAGGCGACCATCGACAGACGGTCACGCGATGCTTCCTCGATCACGTATATCAGAAGAGGCGGGGCTACGCTGCGAGATCCCCGCGCCAGGCTGCAACAGCCATACCCGATCCGGACCGCCCCTGGGCAGTGCCCCGTCTCGGCTCTCGGTTCCGCGGAACGGTCGGATCAGATCTCACTGGGGCGACGTGTCGAGGCGAGGGTCTTGATGAACTCATCCACTCGCCGGATGGTGATCTCCCTGAGAATGAGGTGCTCGAAGGCCGGCAGGACGAGGTTGGGCATGTTCCGCTCGTAGAGGTCACGGGTGCCGGGCGCGATCTCACCGACCAGGTCCAGGTCCTCGAGGTCTCCTCAGACCGCCGCCACGAACACTGACTCAACCGCACCGGCGACCGCCAACTCAACCGCGCCCTGCACTCCATCCCCACGACCCGTATGCAACACGACCCACGCACCCGCGCCTACGTCGCACGCCGCACGCCGCACCGCCGAGTCCCTCAGCAAACCCCGTATCCGACGCTGCCTCAAGCGCTACATCGCCCGCGAGATCTACCGACACCTCGCCGCCACAACGATTGACAACCTATAGAAGCGTCTCGCAAGCTCGTACCTCAACCACCGGGCAGGCTCGCAAGCTCGCACCTCAACCATCGCCTGCCGAAATGGCTATCCGGAACGCTCGGCGACCGCGGTTGCCTCGACCATTCGCAGCACCTCGGCGCTGACGCCGACGGCGATCGCAGCAGGCATCTTGGCGCGGATACCGGTGCCGACTGGATCTCCGATGGGGGTGCGCACCCGGTCGATCGCGTCGTCGGCATGACCGAGCTCGGCGAGCGACTTCCGGAAGCGCGCCCACTTGGCGGCGGAGCCGATCAGCCCGATGCTCGCGGGCAGGTCGGAGCGCAGCAGGGCGTCGAGGAGCGCCAGGTCCTCGGCGTGGTCGTGGGTGAGCACCAGCACGTGACACCCGGCCGGCAGCTCCGCGATCACCAGCTCCGGCAGCATCGGCACCTCGTGCACCCGCACGTCGGCGGGGCCGGCGAGCACCGGCGCCAGCCGCTCGGCGTCGAGCTGGTCGGCGCGGGAGTCGACGAGGTGCAGCTCGAGGTCGTGCCGGCTCAGCACCAGCGCCAGCTCCAGGCCCACGTGGCCCATGCCGAAGACGGCGACCGCCGGCGGCACACCCAGCGGCTCGAAGAGCACGGCGACCTCGCCGCCGCAGCACTGCACGCCGTGCTCGCCCGGGGCCTTGTCGGTCAGCGCCACCCGCTCCACGACCGGTGCCGCCGCGCCGTCGTCGAGCAGGGCGCGGGAGCGTCGTACGGCCGACTCCTCCAGGTTGCCGCCGCCGATGCTGCCCCACGTCTGCTCCGCCGACACCACCATCTTGGCGCCCGCCTCGCGCGGCGCGTGGCCACGCACCTCGGTCAGCGTCACCAGCACCGCCGGGGTGCGGGACTCTCGCAGCGCGCGGACGGCGTCAATCCACATGGGCCGCCTCCGCGACCTCGCTCGGCTCCGCAATCTCGCTCGACTCAGACAGCGTCGCCCGCGCCCGGCTGATCGCCCACCAGACCGCCTCGGGCGTCGCCGGCGAGTCGAGCTCCGCGGGTGCCCCGGGAGCGCCGTACGCCGCGACCGCCTCCCGCAGCGCCTCCCGCACCGAGAACGCCAACATCAGCGGCGGCTCGCCGACCGCCTTCGAGCCGTAGACGACGCCGTCCTCCTCGGCCCGCTCCAGCAGCGTGACCCGCAGGTCGTCCGGCATCTCGGAGAAGCTGGGCAGCTTGTAGGTCGACGCCGCGTGCGTCGCCAGCCGGCCGCGGCCCGGCCCGTCGGAGACGTCCCACCGCAGGTCCTCCAGCGTCAGCCAGCCGACCCCCTGCACAAACCCGCCCTCGATCTGGCCGAGGTCCACCAGTGGGGAGAGGCTGTCGCCGACGTCGTGCACGATGTCGACGCGCCGCACCCGGTAGGCCCCGGTGAACCCGTCGACCTCGACCTCGGAGGCGGCGACGCCGTACGCGAAGTACTTGAACGGCTCGCCCCGCATCGCGCCGGCGTCCCACGAGAGGCCCTCGGTGCGATAGAAGCCGGCCGCCCACAGCTGCACCCGGTCGTGGTAGGCCGTCCGCACCAGCTCCTCCCACGACACGTCCGCGCCGAGCCGCTCCCGCACCGGCGCCAACCGGGCGAGGATCTGATCGCACGCGTCCTTGATCGCCGCCCCGTTGAGGTCGGCCCCCGAGCTCGCCGCGGTCGCCGAGGTGTTGGGCACCTTGTCGGTGCGCGTCGGCGCCAGCCGCACCCGGCCGAGCGGCAGGCCGAGGGCACTCGCCGCCACCTGCAGCATCTTCGTGTGCAGGCCCTGGCCCATCTCGGTGCCGCCGTGGTTGATCAGCACCGAGCCGTCCTTGTAGACGTGCACCAGCGCGCCGGCCTGGTTGAACGCGGTGAAGTTGAACGAGATGCCGAACTTCACCGGCGTGATCGCGAGCCCCCGCTTGCGGTGCGGATCAGCGGCGTTGTCGCGCGCGATCTGCTCGCGGCGTCGTACGAAGTCGGACTCCTCCACCAGCTGCTGCCAGACCCGCTCGAGCCGCTCCGGGTGCCGCACCTCCTGGCCGTACGGCGTCGCCTGGCCCGGCCGGTAGAGGTTGCGCCGCCGCAGCTCCTCTGCGTCAACGCCGAGCAGCGGCGCGCACCGGCCGAGGACGTCCTCGATCACCAGCATCCCCTGCGGGCCGCCGAAGCCGCGGAAGGCGGTCTGCGACGTCTTGTGGGTCTGCGCGATCCGGCCGTCGACCCGCACGTGCGGGATGGCGTAGGCGTTCTCGACGTGGCACAGCGCCCGCGACATCACCGGCTCGGAGAGGTCGAGGCTCCAGCCGGCGTCGGAGGTCAGCGTCGCCTCGAGCGCCTGCAGCCGGCCGTCCGCGTCGAACCCCACCCGCCACGCGGCGTGGAAGCCGTGCCGCTTGCCGCTCATCGTCATGTCCTGCCGGCGGGTGAGCCGCAGCCGCACCGGCCGCCCCGTCAGCCGGGCACCCAGCGCAGCGACCGCGGCGAAGCCGTGCGGCTGCATCTCCTTGCCGCCGAAGCCGCCGCCCATCCGCAGGCACTGCACGGTCACCTCGTGGCTCGCCAGCCCCAGCACGTGCGCGACGATCTCCTGGGTCTCGGTCGGGTGCTGCGTGCTCGACTGCACCATCACCTGACCCGCCTCGTCGACCAGCGCCAGCGAGCAGTGGGTCTCCAGATAGAAGTGCTCCTGGCCGGCCATCTCCGTCTCGCCGGTGAAGACCTGCGCCGACGCGGCGAACCCGGCCGCCACGTCGCCGCTCTCCAGCCGCGGCCGCGCGCCCTGGAAGTGCTCCGCCGCGATCGCCTCGCGCACGGTCAGCACGGCGGGCAGCGGGTCATACTCGACCACGACCGCCTCCGCCCCGAGCCGCGCCGCCTCCAGCGTCTCCGCGAGCACCCAGCAGACCGCGTGGCCGTGATACATCACCTCGGTCGGAAAGAGCGGCTCGTCGTGCTTGGTGCCCGCGTCGTTGACGCCCGGCACGTCGTCGGCCGTGAGCACCCGCACCACGCCCGCGACGTCGTACGCCGGCGCCGGGTCGAGCCGGGTCACCAGGGCGTGCGCGTGCGGCGCCTGCACCGGGTGGGCGTGCAGCACGCCGGGCATCCGGCCGACCAGGTCGTCGGTGTAGAGCGCCTGCCCGGTGACGTGGAGCGCGGCCGACTCGTGGGGGAGTGCCTCGCCCACCACGGCGCCGTCGGGACGCTGGGAGAGACTCATGCCGCCACCTCACTCGTCTCGACATACAGCCGCAGCAGGCTCTGCTCCAGCATCGCCGCGCGGTAGGCCGCGCTCGCCCGGTGGTCGTCGATCGGGGTGCCCGCGCGACCGAGCACCGCCGCAGCCTCCCGCACGGTCGCCTCGGTCCACGGCCGCCCGACCAGCGCCGCCTCCGCCTCCCGGGCGCGCACCGGCGTCGCGGCCACCCCACCCAGCCCGATCGCCGCGCGGCTCACCACGCCGTCGACGATGTCGAGCGCGAAGGAGACCGCCACCGACGAGATGTCGTCGTACCGGCGCTTGGCGATCTTGTGGAAGCCGACCGTGCCGGCCAACGGCAGCGGCACCCGCACCGCCGCGATCAGCTCGCCCGGCCGCCGTACGGTCTCGCGGTAGCCGGTGAAGAAGCCGTCCAGCGGCACCGTGCGCTCGCCGTCGCGCGAGGCGAGCACCACCGAGGCGTCCAGCGCGAGCAGCGCCGGCGGCAGGTCACCGATCGGCGACGCGGTCGCGAGGTTGCCGCCGACGGTCGCGCCGTTGCGGATCAGCCGCGACGCGAACTGCGGCCACACCTCGGTGAGGAGCGGCACCGCGCCGGCCAGCCGCTGCTCGATCTCGCTCAGCGACAACGCCGCGCCGAGCTCGACGTACTCCTCCTCGACAGCGAAGCGCCGCAGCTCGGGCAGCCGGTCGATCGCCACCAGGGGAGCGGGCCGCGCGCCGTCGAGGTTCATCGCCACGCCGAGGTCGGTCGCGCCGGCGACCACGGTCGCCCCCGGCTCCTCGGCGAGCACGTCGAGCGCGTCGGCGAGGTCGGCGGGCCGCACGAAGCCCGGGGTCCGGATCGCGGCGGGCTCGGGCGGAGCCGTCGTACGGCGCTGCGCGAGCGGGTCCGCGGCCTCGGGGTCATCGAGGGCGTACGCCGCGTCGCGGATCGGCCGGTAGCCGGTGCACCGGCACAGGTTGCCGCTCAGCGCGTGCAGGTCGAAGCCGTTGGGGCCGTGCTCGTCGTCGGGGTCCTCGGTGGGGGTGCGGTCGGGGCGGTAGTACTCCGCCGCCATGCTGCACACGAAGCCCGGCGTGCAGTAGCCGCACTGCGAGCCGCCGCGGTCGGCCATCTCGCGCTGCACCGGGTGGAGATCCTCGGGAGAGCCCAGGCCCTCGGCGGTGACGACCTCCTGGCCGGCGAGGGCGGCGGCCGGCACCAGGCAGGCGTTGACCGCGGTCCACTCGGTCGGCGTGTCGAGGCCGGGCCGGGCGACGAGCACCGCGCAGGCACCGCACTCGCCCTCCGCGCAGCCCTCCTTGGCTCCGGTGAGGCCGATGCCGCGGAGCCAGTCGAGCGCCGTCGTCGGCGGGCCCGCCCCGTCGAGACCGCACGACTCCCCGTTGACCGTCACCCGGTGGTCCCGGGTCTCGAAGGTGTCCATGCGCGGTCCCTCATCTGGTTCGACGAACGGTGGGTGACCCGCTCGCCGTTGACCGTGTCTCCCTCAAGATTACGACGGTGGGGACGTGTCCGTGGCAGAGCCTGGGGACCGCTACGGTGCAGGGGTGGCGGAGACGGTGCAGCTGGCGGCCAGCGTGGTCGTCGTCGACGCCGACGGCCGGGTGCTGCTGGTCCAGCGTGGCAACGAGCCCGGCCGCGGGCTGTGGTCGGTCCCCGGGGGCCGGGTCGAGCCCGGCGAGACGCTCGAGCAGGCCGCCGCCCGCGAGGCGCTCGAGGAGACCGGGCTGTACGTCGCCGTCGGCCGCGAGCTGTGGAGCCTCCGCGTCGCCGGCGGTGGCGACCTGGTCTTCGAGATCCACGACTTCGAGGCCACCGTGGTCTCCGGCACCCTCTGCGCCGGCGATGACGCCGAGGATGCCCGCTGGGTTGCTCCCGATGAGCTCGAGAGCCTGCCGCTGACCGACGATCTCGCCGGTCACCTGCGGCGGGCGGGTGTCATCCCGCCCCGCTGACCAGCGTGCGGCACGTGAGGAACCTCGCCGCCACCAGACGAGCACGGCGACGATCCCGAAGAGCGCGGTCGGCACGATGGCTGCCACCCACACGGGGATGGGCCGATCACCTCACCCACCAGGGGTGATGCCTGACTCCCGCAGGACCGGATAGTGGGAGGAAGGGCTCTCCGCGACCGCGGGGCCGCCGCGGTGCGAGGACGAAGGAGGGGGCCGTGAGTGAGCGAACGCATCTGATCCTGACCGCGTATCAGACCGTCGAGGCTGCGGAGAGCGACTTCAACCGGCTCGTCGACAAGATCAGCTCGAAGGAGGTTCGTTCCGACGGGACGATCCTCGTTCAACGTGACGAGGACGGCCGGGTTCGCGTCGTGAACACGGGCAGCAAGCTCGGTAGGAAGGGTGCCGGTTGGGGAGGCGGCGTGGGGATCCTGGTGGGGCTGGCAGCGCCCCCGCTGCTCGCGTCCGTGGCCATCGGTGCGGCTGCCGGCGGGGTGGTCGGCAAGTTCGCTGAGCACAGAGTCAGAGCGGGGTTGGAGACCGGGCTCGGCGACAAGCTCGAGCCGGGAACGGCGGCGATCCTCGCACTCGTGGCGGACGACGATCTGCTCGCGGCCGAGCAGGCGCTGGGTGGCTCTCCGGCCAGGTCGAGGGTCGAGATGGACGGCGGGTCCCTCAGCGATCTGGGTAGCGCCATGGCGGAGGCTGCGGGCAAGTTCGACCCCGACCGGACCGTGCTGCCACTGCGCGACCCGGCCTTCTCCGGGGTGGCGGGTCGCACCATCGGGGAGTCGGTTCCCGACTGGACGGTCGTCATGAGCCCGAAGCCCCCGGAGGGTGCCCCCAACGTCTTGGTCGTCCTCATCGACGACGCAGGTTTCGGCAACCCGGAGACCTTCGGAGGCCCCATCTCCACCCCGGCGATGAGTCGGGTCCGTGACTCGGGACTGGCGTACAACCGATTTCACGTCACCGCGATCTGCTCGCCGACGAGAGCAGCCCTGTTGACGGGGCGGAATCAGCATCGGGTCGGGTTCGGCAGCATCGCCGAGTTCCCGGGGCCGTTCCCCGGCTACACGGCGGCGGTTCCGAAGAGCTGCGCCCCGGTGGTGCGCACGCTGCGAGACAACGGCTATGTCACCGGCGGTTTCGGCAAGTGGCACCTGACTCCTGACAACGTCCAGGGGGCCGCCGGGCCGTTCGATCGCTGGCCGAACGGCTGGGGCTTCGACCACTGGTGGGGTTTCCTCAGTGGAGCGGCCGGCCAGTACGACCCGATCATCACTCAGGACAACGGGACGATCGGTGTCCCCGAGGGCAAGGAGGGGGAGCCCTACTACTTCCCCGATGACATCACCGACAAGGCCATCGAGTGGCTCCATGCGGTGCGCGCCCAGGACGCCGACAAACCCTGGTTCATGTACTACTCGACGGGCTGCGCACACGCTCCGCATCATGTGGGCAAGGCGTGGGCGGACAAGTACAAGGGCACGTTCGACGACGGCTGGGACGCCTATCGAGAGAAGGTGTTCGAGCGTCAGAAGCAGCTGGGCGTCATCCCTGAGGACGCCCGGCTGACCGAGCGGCCCGATCTCTTCCCGGCGTGGGACTCGCTGAACGAGACCGAGAAGAAGCTGTATGCCCGGCAGATGGAGGTGTTCGCCGGCTTCTCCGAGAACGCCGACTGGAACGTCGGACGCCTGCTCGATGCCCTCGAGGAGATGGGCGATCTGGACAACACCCTCATCTTCTACATCTGGGGTGACAACGGGGCCAGCATGGAAGGGACGACCACCGGCTCGTTCAACGAGATGACCTTCCTCAACGGCGTTCCGCTGACCCCGGAGCAGCAGATGCAGCTCATCGAGGAGTACGGCGGCGTCGAGGCCCTCGGCAGCGTCGACACGGCCCCTCACTACACCTCGGCGTGGGGGTGGGCCGGCAACGCCCCGTTCCAGTGGGGCAAGCAGACCGGCAGCCATCTCGGCGGCACCAGAGACCCGATGGTGGTGGCCTGGCCCGAACGGCTCAGCGCCCGCGGTGAGATCCGTTCCCAGTTCACCCACACCATCGACATCGCTCCGACCATCCTCGAGCTGGTCGGCATCCCGGAGCCCCGGTCGGTCGACGGGATCGACCAGGAGCCGATGGACGGCACCAGCTTCGCTCACACCTTCGACGCCCCGGACGCCGAGGACCGGCACACCGTCCAGTACTTCGAGTCGATGGGCAGCCGCGCCATCTACAAGGACGGTTGGTGGGCGTGCGCCCGGCTCGACCGCAGCCCCTGGGACTTCTCCCCCGAGACCATGAAGAGGTTCGCCCCCGGCATCTATGACCCCGAGGACGACGTGTGGGAGCTCTACTACCTCCCCGACGACTTCTCCCAGGCGGTGGACCTGGCTGAGGAGAACCCGGAGAAGCTCGAGGAGCTCAAGGCGCTGTTCTGGAGCGAGGCCGAGAGGAACCGAGTGCTCCCGCTGCTCGGAGGCATGTGCATCTTCTTCGGGATCCTGCCCCCGCTGCCCACGGAGACCCGCTTCACCTTCTACGGTGACGTCCAGAACATCCAGCGCGGCATGGTTCCCAGGATCTACGGACGGTCCTATGCCATCGAAGCAGAGCTGACGGTTCCGGACGAAGGCGCCGAAGGTGTCATCGTGGCCAACGCCGACGAGATCGGCGGCTTCGCTCTGTGGGTCGACTCAACGGGCATCCTGCATCACAGCTACTCGTTCCTCGGCGTCGAGAAGTACTTCCAGAAGTCTGCGACGAGCATCCCCACCGGGAAGGTGATGGTGAAGATGCAGTTCGAGGCCGACGAGCCGAAGCCGGGCACGGGCGGGCTGGTGACGCTCTGGGCCAACGACCAGCAGATCGGAGAGGGCCGCATCGACCGGACCGTGCCGGTCGCGTTCTCCTCCTACGCAGGAATGGACATCGGACGTGACAACGGTCTCGTCGTCGATCACCGGTACCGGGACAAGGCCCCCTACCCGTTCAGCGGGACAGTGCAGAAGGTGGTCTTCGACCTGAAGCCGTCACACCACGAAGCCGAACAGGACCTGCACGAGCATGCCTCCATGCAGGCTGTCGGACAGGGTGCAGCCGGCTGACGTGAGCTCGATCGAACACTCCGGACGAGTCGGGCGTCGAGGCCGCGAACCTCAAGGTCCTAGCGGCTGGAGGCGGCATGCTGGCAGTGGGCACAGTCCTCGACATCGGCGATCACTCGGTCGAGGTCACCCGGACCCCGGAGCAGACCGGCGATCGCTACGGGCTGCACATCGAGGCCGAGCCCGGGGGCCCGGGGATCACCGGCGACTTCCCCCATCGGCACCCGGTCCTGGTCGAGTCCTTCACCTGCCGACGCGGGCAGATGCTGGTCAAGGTGGGCCGGACGGTGCGCGAGCTGCCGGTCGGGGAGCGGATCGAGGTGCCGGTCGATGCGGTGCACGGCTTCCTGAACACGGGTACGGAGACGCTTGTCGTCGACTCCGAGGTGGTCTTCGTCCGGGGATACGACCCTTCCGACGACCTGATGCTCTTCGCGGCGGCGTACGACCGGATGCGGCGCGATGGCCCGGTGCGCACGAGGACGGGCGAGCCACCCCTGCTCCAGCTCGCGGCCCTGACGCACACCTACCGACGAGCCATCGTGCAGCCACCCCCGGCCGGGCTGCTGATCCCCGCGTTGGCGGGTCTGGCCCGCGTTCTCGGTAGGCGGCCTCCTGGCCCCTCGTAGCCGAGCGTGCAGAAGTGGCCAGAGGGCGCCGACACGGGCCGAACGCGACTTCTGCACGTGTGGCTACGGCGGAGACGGCGTGCCGACTCGGACTCCTCACGTCAAGGCGGTCGATGTGGTGCTGTCGTATCCGAACTGGGAGACGAGGGTCGGAAGTTCGATGTGGACACCGGACAGGTCTCCCTCGACGGCACCGTCCACGTCGAAGGAGAGCTCGACCTCGAAACCCCCGTCGCCGCCCGCAGGTCGCGGTGCCAGGCCTTGCGGAGTCGAAGGTCGTGGTCGCCGTGGTCGTTGGGTCGCGTGTCTTGGTTGCGCGCCGCTGCCGGCCGCGCGGTGGTCTCGGGTCGACCGTTGTGGTTGCGGTCCGGCGATGGCGTCGGCGGTGGGCAGGGTGGTCTGCTGGGCGCCGGCATGGCCTGCGCCCAGACGTCTCGCCAGCCGGCGGGCCACCTTCCCGGCCAGCACCTCACCTCGGGGTCGGACGGTAGACGAGCTCGAGGGACCGCCCGTCCAGGGCGCGGCTCTCCAGCAGCTCGAGGTCGAAGTCCCCGGCACCAGCGAGTATCGGACTGGTGCCGGTCCGCCCGGAGATGACGGGGAAGACCGTCACCTGCACGCGGTCAACCAGGCCCGCGGCCATCAGAGTCCAGTTCAACGACAGGCTCGCCTGGGAACGCAGCGGCACGTCGGACTCGGACTTGAGTCGGGCGACGACCTCCGCGGCGTCTCCCCTGACGATGGTCGCGTCCGGCCAGCCCAGGGTGTCGTCGAGCGTCGACGAGATCACCGTCGCTGGCAGGTTGAACAACCGGACGGTCCACTCGTCCAGGACGTTCGGGTCGGTGCCCGCACCGAAGATGCCGGCGTTCTCACGGAACGTGGTGGCGCCGAACACCATGCGCTGGTCGGTGGCGAACTGGGCCGCCCGGTGCTCGAGGAGCTCAGGGCCTTGCTTGCTCCAGTAACCGCCCCAGTCGGCGCCCTCAACGAAGGAACCGAACCCGTCGAGGGTGGAGAAGACATCCCAGGTGTACGTGGCCGTCATGATCGCTCCCGAACAGTCAAAGAGAACCCGATGCCACGGCAGACCAGCACCGGCCGGAGAACTCATCGGCCCCCGATCGGTCCACGGTCCACGTTGAGAAGGCCGCGGTGTCGCCACCACAGGGAAGTCGTCGGTCTCGCGTGTGGTCCCGGGACGGGGTGCTTGCCGTAGAAGAAGGTGGAGGCCCACACGTCAGCGAGGATGTACATGAGGAAAGCGGATCGGGACCGGAAGTTCACCGAGTTCGTGGTGCCCGCGTCCCCGGTGGCTGCAGCGCACCGCGTTCTTGCTGTGCGGGGATCGACACCGTGCCGAGGACCTGGTGCAGGTCGCTGCTCCGCGACGGCGGGGTGTCGCTTCGGCACACGGTCGTCGACGTGGACGCCGCGGTCGAAGCCGTGGCGGCAGGCTCGACCTATCCGCAGCGGCAGGTGTGGGCCGACGAGTTCGTGCGCGCCACGAACAGCGACTCTGACGCGATCGATGCCTTCACCCAGCCAGGAGACCGCCCCTGACGTGGTCGGGCGAGTCGACCGGGAGCCAACGGCGTCCCGACTCTGCAGGGCCGTCCGGTCGCCAACGGTGATCAGCTGCGGAACGTCGTCCGGCCGTGTGCGCCCGCAGGCGTCTCACAGCGCGGTGGTGACGCCGAGACGTCGCTACTGCGGGCTATTGCGGTGCGTCCTCGCCCACCAGCCCGTCGATCGACTCCCGGATCAGGTCGGCATGGCCGGTGTGGCGGGCGTATTCCTCGATCATGTCGATCAACACCCGCCGCAGGTTGAACGCCTCGGTCCCATCGGGGTTCGCGATGACCAGGCGATCCAGGCCGTCGATGGCGCTCGCCTCCTGGACCGCGGCCTCCGAGCGAGCGACGGCCTCCAGCCACAGCGTGCGCAGATCCTCCGGTGAGTCGTCGGCGGCCGAGACCCATACCCAGTCGTCGACCTCGGTCATCGGGCCCCAGGCAGCGGGGTATTCGCGCCCGAGCAGCTGATGGGTGAAGTAGTGGTCCTCGACCAGGGCGAGGTGCTTGACCAGTCCCCCGAGAGTAAGGGTGGACGGGCGAAGAGTGCGCCGCATCGCCTCGTGGCCCAGCCCGCCGGTCTTCCAAGCGAAGGTTCGGCGATTACGGTGCAGTACGCCGAGGAGCGCCTCGACCTCGTCGGGAGCAGCAGGCAATGGCCGTGGCGGTAGCTCGCGCAGCTGGCTCATGCCCCGCGAAGGTACACGGTTGCTGCCCGAGCCGCGCCGGTCACCGTCCAGTCGGCCGGTGACCACGAGGAGCTTTCCGGTCCGGGATGGTCGCGGGGCAGGACCTATCTCACTTCGGCACGCTTCAAGGTGATGAGCCCTGCAGCGAGGGGTAGACCGAGCCAGATCAGGCCGGAGACCGCGATCTGTGCCCAGAGTGTGGTGTCGGGGACGGTCCCGTAGAGCTGGGTGGAGCTGTTGTTGAAGTCGACGTAGGGATGGATGTCGCGGAACCACTCCTGGTAGGTGCCGAGGACGGCGAAGAGGCTGGGTGCCACGAAGGCGTAGACGAAGTAGGTGACGATGGCGGCGGCAGAGTTGCGCAGCAGAACTCCGAGTGCGAAGCCCACCATCATGCCGAGGACTTGGGCCAGCGTGACCAGCGACAGGCGGGTCACGGAGAGATCCCAGGTCGTGTCGGTGGCGGCGAGGCGGGTGCCGAGGAGGTTCCCGAAGGCACCGACGGCGGCGGCGACGAGCATCGACAGCACGCCGACGAGAACGGTCGCGAGGGCCTTCGCGAGGATCACGCGGCCTCGGGAGGGCACCATGGCGAACGTCGTCAATCCGCTTCGCTGGCTCCACTCGCTGGTCACCGACAAGATGGCGATGACCGGGAGGAGCACCGCCATCGGGACGCCGACCGCGGCGGCGAAGGTGTCGTAGGTCAGGTCTTCGGCCGACCCGAAGACCACAACCGCGGCGGTGGCCAGTGTGGCGGTGATCGCGATCGAGATCGTCAGCCAGAAGCCGGAGCGGGTGTCGAGCATCTTCCGTAGCTCGACCGCCACGACTCTGCTCAGCGGGATCCCGGGCAAGGGGGCGCGCTCCATGGAGGGCGCCTGCCCGTGGAGGGGGACGTGCGGGCTGGGATCGGCGTTGTTGTCTGCTGCCACACCGGTGCTCACTTCGAGCCTCCTTCGCGCTGGTCGTCTGCCGTGAGGTTGAGGAAGATCTCCTCCAGTCCGGCGCTGTCGGCAGGGCGCAGCTCACGCAACGCGGTGCCCGCTGTCATCACCATCTGACCCCAGGAAACCCGGGACCCGACCAGGCCGGGCGACGAGAAACTGACGTCAGTGACGTCGTCAACAGAGCTCACCCCGCCGCCGTAGGTCTTGCTCAGTCTGCTGACTTCGATCACGACGTGAGCATTCCGTCCTGCTCAGTCACCCGACATCGGGGAAGGCATCCAGATCACCCCGAAGACCGTCTCAGGGTCACCGTGACGCCCCGCGGCCGCCCGGCACGACGTTCGTCACGCGGAGCGTGGCCATCCATCGCTGGGCGGAGGAGATCGCCGACCCCGGTATCGACTGCCTTGTGGTGTCCTCGCGCGGTGCCGTCGTCGGATTCGTGCCGTGTCGCAGATGGCCTCTCTTGGCCTCGCAGCGGCGCTACGCGACACTGACGCGGTGGAGAAGGTCCGGGAGTGGTTCGGGACACCGGTCGCAGCGGGCAAGACCCTGCTCTGGCTGTGCTGGGTCTCGTTCCTGGTGTCTCTTCTCCTCGGGCTCCTCTATCTGCTGCTTCTAGGCGCATTAGCGGTCTTCGACTAGGCCGGAAGGGGTGCCGTGCGGTCAGCTGCTCAGGTTGCCGGGGGACTCGGCGATGCGCGTCGCATCTCGACAACGGCCCGACCCAACGTCAACGAAGGCGGCTTCGTGATGGTTTCGTGATATCCGAACTGGCGCTCGTCGCCTGATCTGCGGTGGGACTGTCGGTGGCCGGTGCTTGACTGGTATCCATGACCAGCCAGCCGACGCCGCGTCGCTCCACCGAGGAGCTGCTCGCCTCGGTGCGCGCCCGCGGGTCGGTCATCCAGGACGAAGAGGTCGGTCGGATGCGTGACGTCCGGGACTGGGCGCTGGCGAACACGGTGGATGAGGACTCCGGGGACGAGGCGACGATCTATGCCGGACGCAGCGACACCGGCCTCCCGTTGGCCGGCGACGGCGCGCCCCTGGTGAGCGAGTTCGCGGTGATGGAGCTCTGCGCCCTGCTGGGCCGCTCGTCGACCTCGGGCCGGGACTGGGTCGGCAAAGTGCTGGAGGTCTGCTTCCGGCTGCCCGGTGTCTGGGCAGGGGTGCAGGCGGGTCGGGTGGTGCCGTGGCGGGCGCTGTGCATCGCCGAACGCACCCGGCTGCTGTCCGCGGAGGCGGTCGCGCATGTGGACCGGCAGTTGGCGGAGTTCGCCGCGACCTGTACGTGGGCGCAGGTCGACCGGCTGGTCGAGGAGGCGTTGGCCCGGTTCGACCCCGGGACTGCCGAGCAGCGCCGCCGGGACGCGGCGGAGGGGCGGAAGTTCGACGTCGACACCGGCCAGGTGTCCTTCGACGGCACCATCCGGGTGGAGGGTGAGCTCGACCTGGGCGACGGCATCGATCTCGACACCGCGATCCGCCGCCGCGCCCAGCAGCTCGGCGAGCTGGGCTGTGAGGAGTCCCTGGATGTGCGGCGGTCGATGGCTGCCGGTGAGATCGCTCGGCAGGACCTCTCCCTCGACCTCCCCACCGATCAGAGCAGCGATGAGAGCGAGGGTGGCTTCGAGGCTCGCACGCTCGCACCTCAACCACCGCGGAGCACGGACGCAGGGCCGTTCCAGAAGTCCCCTTCCAAGAGTCCGGGGCGGAAGGTCGAGCTGGTCGTCCACCTCACCGACCTCACCCTCGCAGGCGACCCCGCCGGCGGCATCGCCCGCTGCGGCAACACCAACAGCCCCATCAGCGCCGAGCAGGTGAAAGCCTGGTGCGCCGCCGAGGGGACCACGGTCATCGTCCGGCCCGTCATCGACCTCGCCGGCCACGAGCCCATCGAGGCCTACGAGATCCCGGACCGGCATCGCCGTCAGGCCGAGCTGCGCGATCCCACCTGCCGGTTCCCCCACTGCACTCGCCGCGCCGGAGCCTGCGACCTCGACCACGCCGTCCCGCATGCGGCGGGTGGATCGACGTGTCCGTGCAACCTGGTGCCCCTGTGTCGGAGCCATCACCGGGCGAAGACGCACACCGCCTGGGCCTATGTGGCGCTCGACCCCGGCGCCTATCTCTGGACCAGTCCTGGCGGGTATCAGTACCTCGTCGACCACCGCGGCACCCGCGACCTCTCCGACCAGGCGGTGGTTTCGAGGCTCGCAAGCTCCCACCTCCACCACCGTGTGCCAGGCTCGCCGCTCGATCACCGCGACCGACGGTGGTTGAGGTGCGAGGAGCGCCAGCGACGAGCCTCGAAACCACCACCCGAGGACTGACCACCGAGCCCCGACACCCCGCCCACGGGCGGGGCCATCGGCATGCCGTGACATCGTCCCGACGCTTTCCCACCGACGAAAGAGCCGCCCTCAGGTCGCGCGGCCAAGGGGTTTGCACATCAGGACCTCGTCGCGCAGATCGTCGTCCGCGAGCCGAAGCGCCGCTGGCCAACGCCCGACCTCACGCCACCCCTGACGTTCGTAGTAGCCCTCGAGACCCATCTGCCCCCGCACCGCGAGATGGAGCTGGACCAGGTCCCACTCGTCGGTGGCGTACTCCTCGAGAGACATCATCAAGGACCGTCCGATGCCGCGACCTCGCGCCGCGGGCACGGTCTGGAGCCGCTCGACGGTGCCCCAGTGCGCCACCAGCGGACTGTCGGACCGCCTGAGCAGCACCCAGCCGTCGACCGTGGACTCGCCGGTCGCCCGGAACACCACGCAACGCTGCGGATCCAGTTGCCGTGCCACCTGGTCGACGGCCGGCGCGACGTCGTCACCCGTCACCGGAGGGAACGGGAAGCCGACAGCCCCGCCCGCATTGGTGACCTCGACCCAGCACTCGACCAGGCCGCGACGGACGGTCGCGTCGACCTGCGAGCGGTGGGTCAGGACCTCGATCGGCATCGACCGACCCGTCATGAGTAGTCGGCGTACAGCCGCTGGTGCACGCCGTCGACCGTCATGACGCCACCGTAGGGGACGATCCACTGCGGCCGGGTGTGACCGAACGGCGGCCCGACCACGACCACGGCGTCGGGGTGGTAGCGGCCGACGACCTCGACCACGGTGTCGCGCTGCTCCGCCCGCTTGGCCCGCCGCTCCTCCGCCGACGGGCGGTGGGTGAAGTCCGAGGTCGGTGGCCGGGCGACCACCACGGCGTCGACGGCCGCCAGGATCCCGCGCTCGCCCAGGGAGCGCACGATCCAGCCGAACTCCCGCGCCGGGATCAGCTCCTCGGACGCCTCCAGCAACAGCACCCCGCCGTCGACCACCGACGGGTCCACGGGGAACCGCCCGGCCGTCAGGATCCACTGCACCGCCTCGATGCACCCGCCCCAGGTGCGGCCCGTGACCGACCGTGCCGCGCCGGCCCACGTCCACGGCTCGGTCGGCTCGCGGTCGCCGTACTCGCTCAACGCCCGCGGGTCGACCCAGTCGTGCCCGATGTCCTCCGACTCACCCGGCTCGGTGACCTCCAGGCGCTCTCCCGTCAGCAACGCCGCCCGCAACGACGCCTCGTGGCACGGGTCGACGCCGGGCCCGGGGCCGAGGTGCACCTGCGTGGACCCGCCGTAGAAGCCGGCCACCCCGTGCGTCCACAGCCAGTTGAGCAGGTTCGTGTTGTCGCTGTAGCCGAGGAACGGCTTCGGGTCGGCGCGCACCGCCGCCGGGTCGAGGTGGGGCACCACCGTGATCTGGTCCTCGCCGCCGACCGTGGCGAGCACGGCCCGGATCTCCGGATCGGCGAACGCCGCGTTCAGGTCCGCGGCACGATCCTGCGCCGTGGCATCCAGCCTCCTGGTCGTCGGATACTCCACCGGCACCAGCCCGGTGACGGCGCGCAGCCGCTCGAGCGCCTGCTCGTGGACGGCCGGCGCCACCGCCGGCGCGGCGAACGACGGTGACAGGACGGCGACCCGGTCGCCCGGTGCCGCCTTGCGCGGCGAGAGCAGCTCCATGGCGTGCACTCTAGGAGCCCGACAGCCGCCGCCGTTCACCGGAACGTTCGTTTCAACCACGAAATCGCTGTCACGTTTTACCTGGCGGCAACTCGGGGCGAGCGGCTGCGAAATCCCGCGCTCCTAGCGTCATGCCCACTCGGGACGGCCCGGCAGGTCGGGCTGCCGACGATCCGTCCCACTCCAGTGAAACCCCCGAGCAGGAGCAACCACCATGAAGCGTGCCTCACGCCTTGCTGCCGTCGCGACGGCGGCGGCCCTCGTCCTGACCGCGTGCGGGTCGGACTCCGACGAAGCCGAGGAGGCGACCGGCGACTTCGGCGACATCACCCTCCAGCTGTCGTGGATCAAGAACGCCGAGTTCGCCGGCGAGTACTTCGCCGACAGCAACGGTCACTACGGCGACGTCGGCTTCGGCGAGGTCACCATGAACCCCGGCCCCGGTCCGATCGAGACGCTGGTCGCCACCGGCGACGCCGAGTTCGGCCTCAGCAACGCGGTCTCCACCGCCCAGGTCGTGGCCGAGGAGGAGGCGCCGCTCAAGATCGTCGGCACCAAGTTCCAGAAGAACCCCTTCACGATCCTCTCGATGGCCGACGGCGGCGACATCGCGACGCCGGAGGACCTCGTCGGCAAGACCATCGGCGTCCAGGCCGGCGGCAACGAGACCCTCTTCGACGCCCTGCTCGAGGTCAACGGGATCGACCCCGGCGACGTCACCAAGGTGCCGGTCGAGTACGACCCCGCACCCCTGGTCGACGGCGAGGTGGACGGCTTCCTCGCCTACCTGACCAACGAGTCCATCACCGTCCAGTTCGACGGCCACGAGGTCACCAACCTGCCCTTCGCCGACAACGGGCTGCCCTTCGTCGCCGAGAGCATCATCACCACCGACCAGATGATCGCCGAGGAGCCCGAGCAGGTGAAGGCCTTCCTCGAGGCCGAGATCCTCGGCTGGCAGGACTATCTGGAGGACCCGGAGGAGGGCGCCCGCCTCGCCGTCGAGGAGTACGGCGCCGACCTGGGGCTGGAGATGGACAAGGAGGTCGAGCAGGCCAACGTGCAGAGCACCCTCATCGTCACCCCCGACGTCGAGGCCAACGGTCTGCTGACCATCACCGACGAGCTCATCGACCAGAACATGGAGACCCTCGACGCCGCGGGCATCGACATCGACGCCGCGTCGCTCTTCGACCTGTCGCTGCTCGACGAGCTCCTCGAGGAGAAGCCCGAGCTCACCGAGGTCCCGGCGACCTCCTGACCGATCGGAGCGTGATCCCCGTGGGCGCTGACACCGCGACCGACGCCTCCCGAGCCGACGCGGCCCGGAAGCCCGGCGGCACCGGCATCCATCTCCAGGACCTCAGCCGGACCTTCGGCAGCGGTCGCAAGAGCGTGACGGCGCTCGACGGGGCCACGCTGCACACCGAGCGCGGCAGCTTCCTGTCGCTGCTCGGTCCGTCGGGCTGCGGCAAGTCGACCATCCTGCGGATCCTCGCCGGCCTCGACGACCCCACGTCCGGCACCGCGCTCGTCGACGGCAAGACGCCCGTCGAGCTGCGCCGCGACCACGAGCTCGGCATCGCGTTCCAGGACGCGGCGCTGCTGCCGTGGCGCAGCGTGGCCGCCAACATCCGGCTCCCGTTCGAGGTCTCCCGGCGCTCCGCGGACCAGGCCCTGGTCGACGAGCTGATCGACCTGGTCGGGCTCCGCGGCTTCGAGGACGCCAAGCCCGCCGAGCTCTCGGGCGGCATGCGACAGCGGGTCTCCATCGCCCGCGCGCTGGTGGTCAAGCCGTCGGTGCTGCTGCTCGACGAGCCGTTCGGCGCGCTCGACGACATGACCCGGCAGCGGCTCAACGTCGAGCTGCTCCGGATCTGGACCGAGAAGCCCGCCACCACGCTGATGGTCACCCACGGCATCGCCGAGGCGATCTTCCTCTCCGACCAGGTCGCGGTGATGAGCGCGCGACCGGGCCGGGTGATCGAGGTGCTCGACATCGACCTGCCGCGCCCGCGGCTGCCGGAGATGATGCGGACCCCGGAGTTCCACGCGCTGCACGACCACGCCTCGGAGCTGCTCTTCGGCGGCGAGGGCGACACCGCATGAGCGGCTCCGCACGCGAGTCGCTGCGCTCCGCGTCGTACGCCGTCGCGGGCCTCGCCGGCGTGCTGGCGCTGTGGTGGCTGCTCACGCTGACCGTCCTCGCCGACGCCCGGATCCCCACCCCGCCGGAGGTCGTCGACGCCGCCGTCGACCGCGGCTGGGGCTTCTACGCCACCCACTTCGGGATGACGCTGCAGGAGGCGGCGGTGGGCTTCGCCTACGGCACCGGCGCCGCGGTCGTGCTGGCGGCGCTCACGCTGCTGCTGCCGATCACCCGCTCGCTGATCATGCAGATCGCCGTCATCAGCTACTGCATCCCGCTGGTCGCGGTCGCGCCGGTGCTCTTCATCGTGATCGGCAGCCCGGACGCGGGGGAGCGGTCCGGCACGGCCACCGCCCTCGCCGCGCTCTCGGTCTTCTTCACCACCGTGGTCGGCACCGTCCTCGGCCTCGACTCCGCCGACAAGGCGGCGCTCGACGTCGTCACCGTCTTCGGCGGGCGGCGGGTCCACCAGCTCACCAAGGTGCAGCTGGTCGCCGCCCTGCCGTCGATCCTCGCGGCGCTGCGCATCGCCGCCCCGCTCGCGCTGCTCGGCGCGATCCTGGGTGAGTACGTCGGCGGCGTGCAGCAGGGCGTCGCCGTGACGCTCAAGATCGCCCAGCAGAACGTCGACGTCGCCGGTGCCTGGGCGCTCGGCTTCGGCTGCGCGATCGTCGCCGGTCTCGCCTACGCCGCCTTCGGCCTCGTCGCCCGCGTGGTGACGCCGTGGTCGCAGGGGGTGTCCTCCGCATGAGCACGACGCTCCTCGACGTCGGCCGGGCGCGCACGGGCACCGGCGCGCACGCGCTGCTGCGGTCGGTGCTGCGCACCATCGGCGGCATGGTCGTGGTCTTCGCGATCGTGATCGGCCTCTGGGTGGTCGCGCTGCGGGTCTTCGACGTGTCCGACTACGTCGGCAAGGGCCCGGTCGACGTGTGGCAGAGCCTGGTCACCGACGAGGATGCCGCCACCCTGCGCGCCGAGATCTGGCCGTTGCTGGGGCAGACCCTGCTCGACGCGACGATCGGCTTCGTCACCGGCATGATCGTGGCGACCATGCTCGCCGCCTTCGTGGTGCGCTACCGCGCCGCCGAGAGCGCGGTGATGCCGATCGCGCTGATCCTGCAGACCGTCCCGCTGATCGCCCTCGCTCCACTGCTGATCCTGATGATCGGCCGGGGCTACGGCATCGTCGCGGTCATGAGCGCCATCGTGGTGCTCTTCCCGGCGCTGGTGAACATCGTGGTGGGGCTCCGCTCGACCAGCCAGCAGATGCGCGACGTCGTGACGGTGTACGGCGGGTCCGCCGCGATGGCGCTGCGCAAGGTCGCCTTCCCGTCCGCGCTGCCGGCGCTCTTCGCCTCGGTGCGGATCGCCGTGCCGGGCGCGATGACCGGGGCGCTCCTCGCCGAGTGGCTCGCGACCGGCCAGGGCATCGGCTACGCCGTCGTCTCCGCCGCGGGCCGGTCGCAGATCAGCACGGTGTGGGCCCTGGTCGTCGTGGTGACGATCGCCTCGCTCCTGCTCTACCTGATCGCGCAGCTCATCGAGGCGGCCGTGCTCAGCCGCTACGGCCACGGGTCGCGCGCATGACGACGCTCGCCTATCCGCCGCACTCCCGCCCGGTGCCCGTCGACCCGGCGGTCGACGCGATGGTGGCGGCGCTGCCGAAGGTGAGCCTCCACTGCCACCTCATCGGCACCGTCGCGCCGGCCACCGTGGTCGAGCTCGCCCGCAAGCACGACGTACCGCTCGACGGCCGGACCGCCGACGACCTGTACGACCACGACAGCTACGAGGACCTCGGCGAGTTCCTCCGCGTGCTCGACGTCGTCGGCTCGGTCATCCGCGACGTCGACGACTTCCACCGGGTGACCTACGAGTCGCTCACCGCCGGGGGCGCCGACCACCACGTGCTCTACCGCGAGATCCAGCTGAGCCCGCCCGGCCACCCCGGCGTGCCCTACCCACGGCTCCTCGAGGGCGTCGTCGCGGGGATGCGCGACGCCGCCACCGACACCGGCATCGACGCCCGGCTGGTCGTCGGCATCAACCGCGAGCAGAGCGGCGCCGTGGCGGTCGAGCTGGTCGAGCAGGTGATCGAGCACCGCATCGACGAGGTCGTCGGCATCGGCCTGGACTACGCCGAGGTCAACGGGCCGCCGGGACGGTTCGTCGAGGCCTACCGGCTCGCCGGCCGCGCCGGCCTCCGTCGTACGGCGCACTCCGAGTCCGGGCCTCCCGCCCACGTCACCACGCTGCTCGACGACCTCGGCTGCGACCGGGTCGACCACGGCTACCACGTGGTCGACGACCCGGCGGTCACCCGCCGCTGCGTCGAGGAGCGGGTGCCCTTCAACTGCACGCCGGTCAGCTCCGACATCGGCCGCTACTCCGGGTCCGGCGACGGCACCCACCACCGGATCCGGGAGATGGTCGACGCCGGGCTGTGCGTGACGATCGACTCCGACGACCCGCCGATGTTCGGCACCGACCCCACCCACGACTTCCGGGTGCTGGCCCACGCACTCGGCTACCGCCGCGACCGGCTCGCGACGTTCACCCGCAACGCGATCGAGGCCTGCTGGCTCGACCCGACCGACCGGGCGGCGCTGCTGCGCCGCGCGGAGGCGATGGTCGCGGCCACCCCCGACGCGCCACCCGCCCACCCCGAGGAGGCCCCATGACCGCCCCGTTCCACGTCCCCGTGGTCGACATCAGTGCGTACGTCGACCCCACCGGCTCGCCGTCCGCGCGGGCGGAGGCGGCCCGTGCCTTCGACCGGGCCGCGAGCACGGTCGGCTTCATCCAGGTCGTCGGCCACGGCGTCCCGACCGGGGTGACCGATGCCTTCGGCGCCGCGCTCGACTCGTTCTTCGACCTCCCGCTGGAGGCGAAGAAGCAGTACCGCACCCCGCCCGAGATCAACCGCGGCTACGCCCCGCCCAAGACCGAGTCGCTGAGCCTCAGCCTGGGGCTCGCGCCGTCCAACCGGATGCACGACTTCTTCGAGGCCTTCAACATCGGCGCGGCACACACCGACTTCCCGGGGCTCGACCTCCCCGAGACCGACTACCCCGAGAACATCTGGCCGGCGGAGGCGCCCGACTTCGCGGCGGCGGTGTCGGCGTACTTCGACGAGGCGGGCCGCGTCGCCCGCACCCTGACCACGCTCTTCACCGACGCCCTCGACCTGCCGGCCGGGTTCTTCGAGCCCTACACCGACCACAGCCTCGACGTGCTGCGGATGAACAACTACGCGCTGCCGCCCGGAGAGATCGACCTCGACGGCGACCTGACCGGCATGGGGGAGCACACCGACTACGGCATCGTCACCGTGCTGTGGGCCGACCAGGTGCGGGGGCTCCAGGTGCTCGGCTCCGACGGCGGCTGGCACGACGTGATGCCGGCCGACGGCGCCCTGCTGATCAACCTCGGCGACCTGATGGCGCGCTGGACCAACGAGCGCTGGATGTCGACGCTGCACCGCGTGAAGCCGCCGATCGTCGACGGCCGGATCGAGCGGCGCCGGTCGGCGGCGTACTTCCACGACGGCAACATCGACGCCCTCATCGAGACGCTCCCGACCTGCCGCGACGCCGACGGCGGGTCGTCGTACGACGCCATCACCGTCGGTGAGCACATCCGCGCCAAGCTCGCCGGGTCGCGGGCGGGTGTCGCCAACGCCGACGCGGCGCGGGAGCAGGCGCGCGTGCTCGCGGCCCGCTCACAGTGACTCCTGCCGCGTGAGAAACCCGTTGCCCGGTCACCGGGTGCGACGTACTGTCCTCCGTACACGGGAAAGGAGGTGGTCCGAAGAATGAGTTCCTATCGGACGCGTGAGGTGGCTGCTCGCTAGCAGCCCCAGCAGTAGTTGAGGAGGGGTGGGATCACCCCTGACGCTGCTGGCTAGTCCCAAGCAGCTACCCGACCCGCAGGTGAACCGGGCACGTCCCCCGGGTCGGCTCTCCACGGAGGGCCGCACCTGCGGGTCGCTGCTTTTTCCGGGGTGCGCCAGGTCACGCGGGCAAGAGGTTGCAGAGTACAACCATTCAGCCGTAAGGTTGTCGAAGTCAACCAACTCTTGCCGTCCGAATCGAGGCCTTCCCGTGACCGCCAGTCCACCCGCCCCGCAGACGGCAGCCGCCGCCACGTCGCCCGTCGAGCGCTCGGGCCAGATGAGCCACCGTGAGGTGCTCGAGGCGATGAGCGGGCTGCTGCTCGCGATGTTCGTCGCCATGGTGTCGAGCACGATCGTCACCAACGCGCTGCCGCGGATCACGACCGAGCTCGAGGGTGACCAGACCGGCTACACCTGGGTCGTCGTCGCCACGCTGCTGGCGATGACCGCGACCACACCGCTCTGGGGCAAGCTGGCGGACCTCTTCGACAAGAAGGTCCTGGTGCAGAGCGCCCTGGTGATCTTCAGCGTGGGGTCACTGATCGCGGCCTTCGCGCCCAGCATGGGCGTGCTGATCGGGGCCCGGGCCGTCCAGGGGCTCGGGGTGGGCGGCCTGACCGCGCTGGTCCAGGTCGTGATCGCGAGCATCATCCCGCCGCGGGAGCGGGGCCGCTACACCGGCTACATCGGCGCCGTCTTCGCCGCCGCGACCGTCAGCGGACCGCTCATCGGCGGCCTCATCGTCGACAGCCCCCTCGGCTGGCGCGGCTGCTTCTTCGTCGTGCTCCCCATCGCCGTCGGTGCGTTCTGGCTGCTGCAGAAGACCCTGCACCTGCCGGTCGTCAAGCGGGAGGTGTCGATCGACTACCTCGGCGCCACGCTGATCGTGGGTGGTGTCAGCACCCTGCTGATCTGGGTGTCCCTGGCCGGCAGCAGCTTCGCCTGGGCCTCGGCCACGAGCTCCGCACTGATCGCCGTCGGCGTGCTGCTCGTCGCCGCCGCGCTGTACGTCGAGGCCAGGGTCGCCACCGAGCCGATCATCCCGCTCCGCCTCTTCCGTGACCGTACGACGAGCCTCGCCACCGTGGCCTCGGTGCTCATCGGGCTCGCGATGTTCGGTGCGACGGTCTACCTCAGCCAGTACTTCCAGCTCTCCCGCGGCATGACGCCGACCGAGGCGGGCCTGATGTCGATCTGCATGGTCGGCGGCCTGCTGGTCTCGAGCATCACCACCGGTCGGATCATCACCCGGACCGGCTACTGGAAGCGCTACCTCGTCGGCGGCGCCGTGTTCGTCGTCATCGGCTTCACCCTGCTCGGCACGATCGACGCGCACACCCCGCTGCCGCAGGTCGGCCTCTCCATGCTCGCCGTCGGCATCGGCATCGGCGCGACCATGCAGAACCTCGTGCTCGCCGTGCAGAACAACACCAAGGCGGCCGACCTCGGTGCCGCCAGCTCGGTGATCGCCTTCTTCCGCACCATGGGCGGCTCCATCGGCGTCTCGGTGCTCGGCGCCCTGCTCGCCCACCAGGTCACCGGCCACGTGGAGGACGGCGTCGCCGACCTGGTCGCGAGCGGTGACGTCGACCCGCAGCAGCTCGCCGCGATGCAGCACGCCAACGGCAGCATCCCCGACCTGGCCGCCCTGCCCGAGCCGCTGCGAGTGCTCTACGAGAGCTCCTTCGGTGACGCGATCGGCCATCTCTTCTGGGTCTCCGCGCCGTTGGCACTGTTGGCGCTGGTGTGCATCCTGTTCATCAAGGAGGTGCCGCTGCGCACCACCCTCCACACGTCCGACGAGGTGCCCGACCAGGAGAGCGTCCGGTGACCGACCGCGAGCGAGCCGTCCAGCAGATCGAGCAGGAGCTCGGTGTGCTGGTCCGGCGTGCCCGCCGCGCGATCCGGGAGCGGGCCCGCGACGTGCACCCCGAGCTCCAGGCGTCGACGTACGTCATGCTCGGCTACGTCCGCGACCACGGACCGCTGCGGCCGATGGCGATGTGCTCCGCCTTCGACCTCGACAAGGGGTCGGTCAGCCGGCAGGTGCAGCAGCTGCTCGATCTCGGCCTGCTCGACCGCACGCCGGACCCCGACGACGGCCGTGCCACGCTGATCCGGCTCAGCGAGGACGGCCGACGGCGGATGGACGACGTCGCCACGCAACGACGCAAGCTCCTCGACGAGCGGCTCGGTGAGTGGTCGGGCGAGGACCTCGCGGACTTCGCCGCCGAGCTGGCCCGCTACAACGAGACGCTCACCCACCCCGAGGGCTGAGCGCTCACTCCTGCCGGAGCCAGACGGCGGTGTCGGGCGGCAGCAGGCCATCGGCCAGCGGTCCGCTCGCGAGGAGCACCTCGCCGGGCGGCAGCGACACCGGCTCCTCGCCGGCGTTGAGCACCGTCGCCAGTCCCGGGTGCTGCGCCGGTCCGCGCCACGCGGTCAGCACGTCACCGTCCACCTCGGTGCGGGTGTGCTCCTCCAGCCCGAGCACCCACCGGTGTCGCGCCGCGAGGGCGCGGCGATAGAACGCGAGCGTCGAGTCCGGGTCGGCCAGCTGGGCCGCCACGGTGGCGTCGCCCCAGTCGGCGGGCTGCGGGATCCACGGCTGCGTGCCGTCCGGCCCGAAGCCGTACGGCGATCGCTCACCCGACCACGGCAGCGGCACCCGGCAGCCGTCGCGCACCAGCTGGCCGGTGCGGTGCCACCAGGGGTCCTGGCGGTGCTCCGGGGCGACGTCGACCTCCTCGAGGCCGAGCTCCTCGCCCTGGTAGAGGTACGCCGAGCCCGGCAGCGCCAGCATCAGCAGGGTCGCCGCCCGGCCCCGGGCGATCCCGCGGGCGCCGCCGCCGTACCGGCTGACGTGCCGGACCACGTCGTGGTTGCTCAGCACCCACGTCGGCGCCGCGGAGATCGCCGCGAGCTCGGTGATCGACTCGTCGACCACGTCGGCGAAGGCCTGCGCCGACCACGGCGCCACCGTCCACGCGAAGTTGAAGGCCTGGTGCAGCTCGTCGGGCCGGACGTAGCGCTCCAGCGCCTGCGCCGATCGGGTCCAGGCCTCGCCCACCATCATGTGCTGGCCCGCGTGGCTGTCGAGGACCATCCGCCAGCGGCGGTAGACGTCGTGCACCTCCGGCTGGTCCCACATCGGCGAGTCGCGACGCACCAGCTCGTCCATGTGGACCGCGACGTCGGGGTCCTCGTGCGGCTGCCGCACCTGGTCGCGCAGACCCTCCTCCTTGAACAGGCCGTGCGCCACGTCGATCCGGAACCCGTCGACCCCGCGGTCCAGCCAGAACGACAGCACCTCCACGAAGTAGTCGCCCACCTCCGGGTTGCGCCAGTCGAGGTCGGGCTGCGAGGTGTCGAAGAGGTGGAGGTACCACTGCGCGCCCGGTGCGTCGTCCACCCGGGTCCAGGCCGGGCCGCCGAAGGTCGACATCCAGTTGTTGGGCGGCTGGTCGCCGTCGGGTCCCTGGCCGTCGCGGAAGAGGTAGCGCGCCCGCTCCGGCGAGCCCGGCGCCGCGGCGAGCGCCTGCCGGAACCACGGGTGGGCGACCGAGGTGTGGTTGGGCACCAGGTCGATCAGCACCCGCAGCCCCAGCGCGTGCGCGGTCGCGATGAGGGCGTCGGCGTCGGCCAGGGTGCCGAACATCGGGTCCACGTCGGTGTAGTCGGCGACGTCGTACCCGTGGTCGGCCTGCGGCGAGGTGTAGAACGGGGTCAGCCAGACGGCGTCCACGCCCAGGTCGCGCAGGTAGGGCAGCCGCGAGGTGACCCCCGGCAGGTCCCCGATGCCGTCGCCGTCGCTGTCGGCGAAGCTGCGCACATAGATCTGGTAGACGACGGCGTCCCGCCACCAGGGCAGGTACGGCGACCGTGGCAGCTCGCTCACGGGAGACTCCTCGTGTGGCGGTCGGCGTGCTCTCTCAGGCGAAGAGCCGAGGGTCGACGGTGACCCACACGTGCTCGGCGGTGGCGACGACGTTCTCGTCGGGGTCGTAGATCGTACTGGCGGTGAAGGTCTTGCGGCCCTCCGTGCCGCGCGTGGCGGCGACGACGACGTACCGCTCGCTGGTCTCCGGCAGCTGGTGGATCCGGGCCGTCATCGTGCCGAGCACGGCGGTGCGCTCGGCGATGTCGGTCGCCCAGCCGCCCGGGCAGTCCAGGGCGCCCCACACGATCGGCGCGGTGACCTCGTAGGGCGTCCACGTCGCCGCGACCCGGTCCTCGCCGTCGAGCGGGCCCGGGAAGATCCGCAGCCCGTCGTCGGCGCGGCGATCCGTGCCGCAGACGAAGCAGGTCGGGAACGGATGGGTGCGCAGGCCGACGTAGCGTGCCTCCGCGTCGACCGCGTCGTCCACCCCGACCGGCGGCACCGGCAGCGGGTCGTCCTCGGCGTACCGCGCCTCCACCACCGGACGGCCCTGCCAGGTCGCCGTCGCACCGGTCGCCGTCTCGGCGATCGGCATCGGCGTGTCCAGCGGCGGCGGGCGGTGCAGCCGCACCGTCACCGACGTGCGCAGCGCCCGGGGAAGTGTCGACGCGAGCGCGCCCGCCGTCCAGCCGCCGTTGCCCGAGGCGGGCGGGCCGTTGAACCGCCGGGGCACGAAGAGGGACTCCACGGCCCCAGCCTGCCAGCCCGCCCCTCGGACCCGCGCCGCGCCCGTCCGGATCTGCGCCGTCACCACCCGATAGGTCAGAATGTCCGGGTGAGCGACCTGATCGACACCACCGAGATGTACCTCCGCACGATCTACGAGCTCGTGGAGGAGGGCATCGTGCCGCTGCGCGCCCGGATCGCCGAGCGGCTGCACCAGAGCGGCCCCACGGTGTCGCAGACGGTGGCGCGGATGGAGCGCGACGGACTGCTCACCGTCGAGGGTGACCGCCACCTCGAGCTCACCGAGGAGGGCCGCCGCCTCGCGACCCAGGTGATGCGCAAGCACCGGCTCGCCGAGCGGCTCCTCACCGACGTCATCGGCCTCGAGTGGGAGCTGGTCCACGAGGAGGCGTGCCGCTGGGAGCACGTCATGTCCGAGAACGTCGAACGCCGGCTGCTCAAGCTGCTCGACCACCCCACCGAGTCGCCGTACGGCAACCCGATCCCCGGGCTCGGCGAGCTCGGCGAAGAGACCCTCGGCGAGTCGTTCATGGCCGGCGTCGAGCCGCTCTCCAAGGCCGCCGGCACCGAGAGCACCCGCGTGCTCGTCCGCCGGATCTCCGAGGAGATGCAGAAGGACGAGGCCCTGATGAGCGCGATGCGCCGCGTCGGGGCGCTCCCCGACAAGACCGTCACCATCCAGGCCACCCCCGACGGCGTGCTCGTCGGCGCCGGCGGTGAGTCCGCCGAGATCTTCCCCGAGGCGGCTGACCACATCTTCGTCAAGAAGCTCTAGGGGCGCCTTCGCGCCTGCGGCGCGAAAGGCGAGGAGCTCGCTTCGCTCGCGGGTTCGCGGTCAGAGGACTCGCTGGCGCTCGCCGTTCGAGGCCTCGGCCGGAACCGTCGGTGGGGCCGGGGTCTCGGTCGGCGTGGGGCGCGTGCGTGCCTCCGCGAGGGCGGGGAGCCAGGTGGAGGTGCCGGCGTGGAGGGTCGTGGTCGCGAGGTCGTCGCCGCGGGTGGGGCCGCGGTTGACGATGACGACGGGGATGCCGAGCTTGGCGGCGCGGCGGACGAAGCGCAGGCCGCTCATCACGGTCAGGCTGGAGCCGGCGACGAGCAGGGCGCCGTCGCGGTCGGCGAGGGCGTCGACCGCCTCGTAGCAGCGGGCCACGCGCGCCGCCGGGACGTTCTCGCCGAAGAAGACCACGTCGGGCTTGAGCACGCCACCGCAGCCGGAGCAGCCCGGCACCACGAAGTCCGCGGTGTCGTCGAGGTCGACGTCGCCGTCGGGTCGTGCCGCGACGTCGGCGTGCCGGGTGAGCCAGTCGGGGTTGGCCGCGGCCAGCCGGTCCTGCAGAGCGGCACGGGACGTCGTACTCCGGCAGGTCAGGCAGACGACCGCCGCGATCCGACCGTGCAGCGCGACCAGCGGGGCCGTGCCGGCTGCCTCGTGCAGGCCGTCGACGTTCTGGGTGATCACCAGATCCGCGTCGAGCGCCGCGACCGCGCGATGGCCGGCGTTGGGCTCGGCACCGCGCATCCGCGACCAGCCCAGGTGGCTGCGCGCCCAGTACCGCTGACGCGGCGCCGGGCCCGACACGAACTCGTCGTACGTCATCGGCTGGCGCGCCGGACTCCCCGGCCCGCGGTAGTCCGGGATGCCGGAGTCCGTCGACAGCCCGGCCCCCGTCAGCACGACCAGGGGTCGGTCGCAGAGGAGGTCGAGCGCGGTCACGGGTCGAGTGTAGGCGGGATCGTCACAAGAGTTTCGGTCGCTTACCGACCAGTAACCCGACGATTTCTCTTGTGACGATCACTTCTCGACCAGCGGCACGAAGAGGTACCGCCCATGCCTCTCGATCCGCGGCTCGCCCTCGGTGCGGACCACCCGGTGCATCACCCCGGCGACCGGCACCACCATCACCCCGCCGACCGTGAGCTGGTCGACCAGTGTGCCGGGCAGGTGGGCCGCATCGGCCGACACCAGGATCCGGTCGTACGGCGCCTCCGCGGGCCGGCCGAGCACGCCCGGCTCGGCCAGGTGGACGGCGGCGGGGGACAGGCCCGCACGAAGCGCGCCTCGATCGGGCGACTCCGGGTCCCTTTCGTCGGGGACCATCCCGGCCAGGTGCGCCCGCGCCTGCTCCAGCACCTCGGGGATCCGCTCCACCCCGACCACGCGACCGCCCGGTGCGGTGAGCCACGCGAGCAGGGCCGTGGTCCAGCCGGAGCCGGCGCCGACGTCGAGCACCCGGTCGCCCGGCCGCGGGTCGAGGAGCGCGAGCATCGCCCGCACCGTCGTCGGCTGGCTGTTGGTGACGCCGTGACCGATCGGCAGCGGGCCGTCGACGTCGGCGTACTGCTGCTGATCCGGCGGCAGGAAGCCGCGGCGGGGGACCGCCCGCATCGCCTCCGCCACCCGGTCCGCGGCCGACATGACGCCTACCCGTAGCGGAGCCGGGCCCGCTCCCGAGCCTTGGCCGCCTCCACCTCGCGGTCCTTCGGCGGCGCGCTCGTGACGAGGTCGTCCAGCAGCCGCTGGGTCACCTCGGCGACCTCGCGCACCGCCCGGTCGAAGGCCTCCTGGTTGGCCTGGGAGGGCTTGCTCGCGCCGCTGATCTTGCGGACGTACTGCAGCGCGGCCGCACTCACCTCGTCACGCGTGGCCGGCGGCTCGTAGTTGTGCAGGGTGCGGATGTTGCGGCACATGCCGCCACGGTACGCCGGGCCGCGATCAGACCGGGAAGAACCGGGCGTCCTCGCCGGTCACGAGCACGACCCGGCCGTCGGGGAGCGGCACGGTGCGCACCTGCTCGACGTCGGAGCCGTACTCGACCTGCTCCATCCGCCGGTGGAGCGCGCCGTCCTCGACCCGCAGCACCGACACCCAGCCGACCCGGCTGCCGTCGCGATGCCCGTCGATGACCGTCAGCACCGTGCGTCGGTCCGGGAGCCAGGTGAACGCCCGCGGGTCGTCACCGGCGACCGGACGGGTGCCGGCGTGGAAGGTCTCGACGTCGAGGCGACGTACGTCGGTCAGGTCGGTGACGTCGAAGAGCCCGGCCTGCGCGCCCCAGCCCCGCCCGGTCGGCCCCTCGCCGATCCCGACCAGGCGCTGCGACCCCAGCGGGTGCAGATAGCTGGAGAACCCGGGGATCTTCAGCTCGCCCAGTAGCCGCGGGTCGGCGTCGTCGGTCAGGTCCACGGAGTAGAGCGGGTCGATCCGGCGGAAGGTCACCAGGATCGCGAGGTCGTCGAACCACCGCACCGACGTGATGTCCTCGTTGCGACCGAGCCCGTCGAGCCGTCCGAGCTCGCGCAGCTCCTCGCCCTCGCGGGTCATCGTGACGACGGAGTTGAAGCTGCCGGTCTCCGAGGTCGGCCCGACCGCCACCCGCAGCACGCCGCCGGACTCGTCCAGCGACCAGCGGTCGGCGATGCTGCCCTCGACCTCGCCGGAGGCGACGTGGGTCGCGGTGGTGCCGTCGAGCGCGAGGTCGATGAGGTACGACGTCCCCGTCCCCACCACCGGCCGTGTCGGCGTGTCGGGCTGCCGGACGGAGCAGTCGACGCAGCCCCATCCCCACCAGTCGCGTGGGCTCGCCGCGAGGTAGAGGTGGTCGGCGGACTCGTAGGCGATGTCGGTGGCGCCGGCCAGCCCGATCGCCTCGACCGTGCTCGGCGCGCCCGCGGTGAAGCCGACGATGCTCACCGTGTCGAGGCCGAGCTCGTCGTCCGGGACCGCGACGTCGGTGCAGTCGAGCAGCTGCTCGGTGCCGCTGCGGGTGGTGAGGGTCGGCAGCCAGTCCTCGATGGTCGAGCTGCGGACGGCGTCCCGATTGTGCTCGAGGGCCTGCCGGTGACCCCGTGACCCCTGGTGGTCCGGAGTGACGAAGTCGAGCTCGGGCAGCCCCGAGCTCAGCACCAGCCGCACCACGTCGCCGTGCTGGCGCGCCGACATCGTGGTCGCGTCGTAGCGGACGTCGTCGACGACCACCGGCGCGGCCGGATCGGTGAGCGAGACCGTGAGCACCCGACTGCCACGGTCCTCCGGTGTCGTGTCGTCGGTGCCGATCGCCACCACGGTGTCGCCGCTGAGCAGCAGCTCGGCGTCCTCGATGCCCGGCAGCCGGAGCGACCCCGCCCGGGTGACCTGCTCGCCGCGGACGTCGTACACCTCCAGCCGGTCGTCGCGGACGCGGGCCAGCAGGTCGCCGTCGGTCTTGACGGTGTCGGGCTCGTCGACGCCGGCCTCCTGCACGTTGGTGCCGGTGTCGCTGCTCGTCTGCCGCTGGGTCGTCGGCGCCGCCACACCCCGCTCGGCCGTCCCGTCGGCCCTCCCGCTCTCCAGCAGTGAGCCGTCGACCGACGCGTCGAGCGGGATGACCTGCTCCCAGCCCCACGCGCCCACCAGCGGCAGCGCGCGGTCGACGTAGGCCGCCAGCAGCTCCTCGCACGACTCGGCCGCGACCAGGTCCGCCTGGAACGCCGCGGGGCTCGGCGGCGGCTCGGCGCCGGGCGGCGTGGACGAGTCGTCGCCGCCCATCGTCGTACCGACGAGGAACGCCGCGACCACGCCGCTCGCCACCGCCGCCGTGAGCAGCGGCCGGGTCACGAGCCGGGTTCGTCGTCCGCTCGGGGAGCGCCCGTCCGGGAGCCCGTGCCTGTCTGCTTCGTCGTGCGGTGCCATGTGCGCCTCGCTGGTCGAGCCGTCGGCCCGCCGGGTGCGGGCCGCCTGGGAATACGACGGATCTCCCACCGTGGTCGGTTCCATCGGTTTCCGGCCCGATGGAACGATGGCCCCCATGGCTGCCTCCGATGCGTCCGACCGACCCTTCGACCTCGTCCTCTTCGGCGCCACCGGGTTCACCGGCGGGCTGACCGCGGAGTACCTCGCCGACCACCTGCCCACGGGCTTCCGGCTCGCCCTCGCGGGACGCAGCCGGGCCAAGCTGGAGCAGGTCCGCGACCGGCTCGCCGACCGCAACCCGGCGCTGGCGGGGATGGAGCTGCTGGTGGCCGACGCCGGCGACCCGGCGAGCCTCGCCGAGGTGGCCCGGCGGACCAAGGTCGTCGCCACGACCGTCGGCCCCTACCTGGAGTACGGCGGCCAGCTGGTCGCGGCGTGTGCGGAGGCCGGCACCGACTACGTCGACCTCACCGGCGAGCCGGAGTTCGTCGACCGGATGTACCTCGAGCACCACGAGACCGCGGAGCGGACCGGTGCCCGGCTGGTGCACGCCTGCGGCTTCGACTCGATCCCGCACGACCTCGGCAGCTACTACACCATCCAGCAGCTCGCGGCCGACGGGCCGATCACCGACCCGGTGAGGATGCGCGGCGTGGTGCGGGCCGGTGCGAGCTTCTCCGGCGGCACCTTCGCCTCCGCGCTCACCGCCATGTCACGGCCCCAGCAGATGCGCCAGGCCCTCAAGGAGCGGCGCGCCCAGGAGCCCCGGCCGGAGGGGCGCCGGTCGCGCGCCGTCGCGGGCAAGCCGCACCGCGACCCGGTGCTGGGCTACTGGCTGCTGCCGATGCCGGTGATCGACCCGTTCATCGTCGCCCGCAGCGGCGCCGCGCTGGCGTCCTACGGGCCGGACTTCTCCTACTCGCACTACGCCGGCACCAAGACGCTGCCCTACGCCGTCGGCGGCGCGGTCGGCGCCGGCCTGGTCGCCGGCGCGGCGCAGATCCCGCCGCTGCGGGAGGCACTGAAGAAGCGGGTGCCGCAGGGCCAGGGCCCCGACGAGCGGCGCCGCGAGAAGTCGTGGTTCAGCGTCGACTTCGTCGCCCAGGCCGACGGTCGCACCGTGCGGACCAGGGTGACGGGTGGTGACCCCGGCTACGGCGAGACCGCCAAGATGCTGGCCGAGTCCGCGATGTGCCTGGCGCTCGACGACACGCCCGAGACCGCCGGCCAGGTCACCACGGCGCAGGCGATGGGCGACCCGCTGCTGGCCCGGCTCCAGGCGGCGGGCATCCGCTTCGAGACCTGCTGACACCCCGGTCCCGGCCGGGCGAACCGTGCACGGTCGGGGCTGACCGGGCTGATCGGCGTCCGCGGCGGCGGCGAACCGTGCACGTGCACGATCCACCATCTCCTCAGACGGGAGTGATCGGCAGCGAGCGACGCTCCTCGAAGGCGAAGTCCGTGCCGCTGGAGAACTTCGCGACCGCGACCTCCTGCTGCTCCGGGGCGGGCTCCGCGCGGCGCACCACGTCGGCCTGCCAGCGGTCGTCGGTGCCGGTCACGGCCACGTCGAGGTGCGGGTCGAGGGCCTGCACGATCGCCGCGAGCGGGCCGGTCCGGCCCGGCCCCAGCAGGGTGACCCACGCGCCGTCGTCGTGCGCCGGCGAGCGTCGTACGACGACCGGCCCGGCCGCGACGGGCACGTCGGCGTCGACGTACGCCGCGGGGTTGAGCAGCGGGTGCAGCGACAGCACCCGACGCGCCCCCGCCTCGTCGCGCGTCACGTCGAGGGCCCGCGCCAGCCGCAGGGCGCCGACGCCGGCCACGCCGGTGAGCTGTCTGCGGCGGATCTCGACGTACTGCTCCTCGCTCTCCGCGCGCTTCCGCACCGCCATCGCGAACGCGAGGTCGAGCAGCTGCATCTGCAGGCAGACCTCGTCGGCGATCCGCACCAGCGCGGAGTGGGAGAACGCCGCGAAGTCGAGGTCGGTGACCAGCGGCCCGGTGTAGTCCGACAGCCCCGGGTCGGCCGGGTCGATCGGCGCCAGCGCCACGGTGGCGGCGTGGGTCCGCTCGTTGACCGCGAGCGCCGGGATGCCCTGCGCCGCGGGGTGGGACTCGTCGATGGTCACGGTCCAGGCGCAGTGCGGATGCCGGTCGGCCGGGGTGCGGGGCGGCCGGTGGATCGGCCGGACCTGCGCCTTGGGATGGGACGCGATCGCGGTGGCGTCGAAGGTGGGGTCCTCGATGTCGTGGCACATGCCGCGCACGTAGTCCTCGCCCATCGGCTCCACGTCCATCAGCGCCCCGCAGTGATCGAGGTGGAACTCGCCGTGCTGCGGGTCGTGCACGGTGTAGCGGAAGTCCATGAACTGCGGGGGAGCGCCGATGTCGAGCTGGAGCCCCTTGAAGATCGTCACCACGTCGCCCTGCCCGGGCACCTCGGGCGCGTAGCCCAGCGCCTCCTGCATCCGGCGGGTGTAGATCGGGCTCGCCGCCGCCCACTCCTCGATGGCGATCTGCAGCATCTCCTCGCGCCCGAAGGCCGAGATGCACCACGCCATCCCGGAGCGGTCGATCAGCTGCCCGATCAGCAGCAGCTCGGGGACGACCCGCGCCAGGTCCTCGCGGGACAGGTCGGCGTACCGGCTGGGCTCGGTCATCGTTCCTCCGTGGGGGGTCGGGTTTCGATCGTCACAAGAGTCTCGGTCGCGATCTCGGGTGAAACCCGACGATTTCGCTTGTGACGATCTCGAAGACCTTGCCAGGCTACTGCAACGTGTTCTAGTTTGGACAGGTGTCCAGTCAACTGACCGATGCCCCGCGGCGACAGCTCAAGCCGCGACAGGCCGAGACCGTACGACGGCTCCTCGACGCCGGGGCCGCGGTGCTCGCCGACAGCGGTCACGAGGCGCTCACCGTCCGTCAGGTCGCCGAGCGCGCCGGGGTGTCCCCGGCGACGGCGTACACCTACTTCTCGTCCAAGGGTCACCTGGTCGCCGAGCTCTTCTGGCGGGCGCTGGTCGAGGACGGCGCGGACCACCGGCCCACCGGTGACACCCCGGTCGCGCGGGTGCAGTCGGTGACCCGGCACCTCACCGACCAGCTCGAGCGCTCGCCCGAGCTCGCCGCCGCGGTGACCGGCGCACTGCTCGGCAGCGACCCCGACGTCGACCGGCTCCGGCTGCGCATCGGCGGCGAGTTCGTCGCCCGCTTCGAGGCCGCGCTCGGCGATGCCGCGACGCCCGCCGTGATCGACGCCCTGACCCTCGCCTTCTCCGGCGCCCTGCTGCAGGCCGGCATGGGGCTGCTGACCTACGCCGACCTCGGCGACCGCCTCGACGTCGTCGTCGCCACGATCCTGGAAGGGACCACATGACGACCGGATCCGCCGTCGAGCCGCTGGTGTTCGACCCCTACGACTACGCGTTCCACGACGACCCGTACCCGCTCTACCGCCGGCTCCGCGACGAGGCGCCCGTCCACCACGCCGAGCGCGACGACCTCTGGGTGATCTCGCGGCACGCCGACGTGTTCGACGTGCTCCGCGACGACGTCACCTTCTCCAACCGGATGGGCGTCTCGCTCGACGCCAGTGCCTGGCACGCCGAGGCCCATCGGGTCATGAGCTTCCTCGCCCTGGACGGCGCCGAGCAGAGCCGGATCCGCAAGCTGGTCTCGGCCGCGTTCACGCCCCGGCGGGTCCGTGAGCTGACCCCCGAGGTGCAGGCGCTCACCGAGCGCTACCTGGCGGAGACGTTCGCTCGCAACGCCGACGCCGGTGAGGCCGACTGGATCCAGGACTTCGCCGGCAAGCTGCCGATGGACGTCATCTCCGAGATGATGGGCGTGCCCGTCGCCGACCGGGACGAGGTACGACGGCTCGCCGATCTGGTCGTGCACCGGGAGTCCGGCGTCCGCGACGTCCCGCCGGCCGGCATGGAGGCGGCGATGGAGCTGGTCGGCTACTACGGCGCCATGGTCGAGCAGCGGCGTCAGCAGCTCACCGAGGACCTCACCTCGGCGCTGGTGCAGGCCGAGGTCGACGGCGACCGGCTGCGTGACCAGGAGATCATCGCCTTCCTCTTCCTGATGGTGGTCGCCGGCAACGAGACCACCACCAAGCTGCTCGGCAACGCGCTCTTCCATCTCGCTGCGCACCCGGCGCAGCTGCGTGAGGTGCTCGCCGACCCGGGCACCCCGGAGACGCTCGTGGTGCCGTGGATCGAGGAGACGCTGCGCCACGACACCTCCAGCCAGATGCTGGCGCGCTACGTCGTCGACGACGCCGAGATCGCCGGTACGACGGTCCCGGCCGGCTCGAAGGCGCTGGTGCTGCTCGGCTCGGCCAACCGTGACGAGCGGGTCTTCACCGACCCGACGACGTACGACGTCCACCGCGACAAGGCCGAGCTGAGCCGGATCCTGAGCTTCGGCACCGGCCGGCACTTCTGCCTCGGCGCCAACCTGGCCCGGCTGGAGGCGAAGGTCGTGCTCACCGAGCTGGTACGCCGCGTGGCCGACCTCGAGGTGCACCACGACCGTGCTGTGCGGGTGCACTCCACCAGCGTGCGCGGCTTCGCCGAGCTGCCGGTGACCTTCCGCGAGAGGGCGGTGTGATGAGCAAGTACGACCAGCCCGACCGGCGACCCGCCGTGATCGCCGGCGCCTCGTCGGGGATCGGCGCGGAGACCGCGAAGTCGCTCGCCGGCGCCGGGTTCCCCGTGGCACTCGGCGCTCGCCGGGTCGAGCGGTGCGAGGAGCTCGCCGCGGCGATCCGAGCCGACGGCGGGGAAGCTGTGGCCCATCCGCTGGATGTCGCCTCCGACGAGTCGGTCGAGGAGTTCGCGGCCAAGGCCGTCGCCGACCTCGGTGAGGTCGAGGTGGTCGTGAGCAACGCCGGCCTCCTCGGCCCCGGCCGGGTCGTCGAGGTCGAGACCGAGCGGTTCGCCCGCGAGATCGAGGTCAACCTGCTCGGGCCGCACCGGCTGATCCGCGCCTTCGTGCCCGGCATGATCGAGCGGCGCCGCGGCGACATCTGCTTCGTCTCCTCCGACACCGCGCTGCGGGCGCGGCCGTTCATGGCCGGCTACAGCGCGACGAAGTCCGGGCTCGAGGGGCTCGTGGAGTCGCTGCAGATGGAGCTCGAGGGCACCGGGGTGCGCGCGTCCGTCGTACGCCCCGGGCCGACCTGGAGCGAGATGGGCATGGACTGGGACCCCGACGAGGCGGCCACGGTGCTCAACGAGTGGGTCAGGTGGGGCCACGCGCGCCACCCGCACTTCCTCAAGGCCCAGGCCATCGCCGCGGCCATCGCGACCGTGGTCACGGCGCCCCGTGGCGTCCACATCAGCCCGGTCGACGTCAATCCCGAAGCACCCGTGGAGGACACATGACCGACGAACGTCTCGACACACCGGCGGCTGGTGGTCTCGATACACCCGCGGCTCGTCCCTCGCCGCGGGCACTCGACCCCCTTCGGGCCTCGCCGCGGGCACTCGACCCCCTTCGGGCCTCGTCGCCGGGACTCGACGACCTGTCGACGACTCCGCCACACGCTCGTCGAGCAGCCGCCGAGGAACGAGGCGGCGTATCGAGACGCCTCGCCGAGATCCCGCAGGTCTCGACGGCGGTGGACGACCGGGGTCCCGAGGTGCCCGAGATCATCCGGGGCACCGGGCACCTGCCGGAGATGCGGGTCGACCCGATCGGCCTCTTCACGCGGGTCCGCGAGGAGTGCGGGGACATCGGCCGGTTCCGGCTGGCCGACAAGGACGTCGTGCTCGTGACGGGCGCCGAGGCCAACGAGGCGTTCTTCCGCGCGCCCGACGACGTGCTCGACCAGGCTGCGGCGTACCCCTTCATGACGCCGATCTTCGGCGAGGGCGTGGTGTTCGACGCCACTCCCGAGGAGCGTCAGCAGATGCTGAAGAACCAGGCGCTCAAGGGCGACATGATGCGCGGCCATGCGCAGACCATCGAGGCCGAGATCCGCCGCATGGTCGCCGACTGGGGCGACGAGGGTGAGATCGACCTGCTGGACTTCTTCGCCGAGCTGACGATCTACACCACGTCGTCCTGCCTCATCGGCAAGCCGTTCCGCGACCGGCTCGACGGCTCGTTCGCGGAGGTCTACCACCGGCTCGAGCACGGCACCGACGCCATCGCGTACGTCGACCCGTACGCCGACATCGAGAGCTTCCGTGCCCGTGACGAGGCGCGCGAGGAACTGGTCGCGAAGGTGCAGGCCATCCTCGACCACCGCATCGCTCGGGGGGAGGTGCCGAAGGAGGAGCGGGACCTGCTCGACGTCCTGATCGCCGTCGGCATGGACGCCGACCACATCACCGGGATCTTCATCTCGATGATGTTCGCCGGCCACCACACGTCGTCGGGCACGGCGTCGTGGGCGATGATCGAGCTGCTGCGCCACCCCGGCGTGATGGCCGACGTGGTGCGTGAGCTGGACGAGCTCTACGCCGACGGCTCGGAGGTGTCGTTCCAGGCGCTGCGGTCGATCCCGGTGCTGGAGTCGGCGCTCAAGGAGACGCTGCGGCTGCACCCACCACTGGTCATCCTGATGCGGCTGGTGCAGGAGGACTTCGAGCTGCTCGGCCGGACCATCCCGGCGGGCACCGTGATCGCCGCGTCGCCGCGGGTGTCGAACCGGATCGAGGAGGACTTCCCCGAGGCGGAGTCCTTCGACCCGGGGCGCTACCTCGACCCCCGGCAGGAGGACCTGCAGAACCGCTGGACCTGGATCCCCTTCGGTGCCGGCAAGCATCGCTGCGTCGGCAACGCCTTCGCGATGATGCAGATGAAGGCGATCTTCTCGGTGATCCTCCGCGACTTCGAGTTCGAGCCCGCGCAGGACCTCGACTCCTACCACGACGACTTCAGCAAGATGGTGATCCAGCTGGCGCAGCCGGCGCGGGTTCGCTACCGCAGGAGGGCGCGATGAGGGTCGTCGCCGACACCGACATCTGCCAGGGCCACCAGCTCTGTCAGGGGGAGGCCCCCGACGTCTTCGGGCTCGACGACGACCGTGACGTGGTGGTCGTGCTCGACGAGCACCCCGACGAGTCACGGCGTGCCGACGTGACCACGGCCGTGAAGTACTGCCCGGCGTTCGCGCTGTCCATCGAGGAGGAATGAGGAACCATGAGTGACCTGACCCGTGCCCAGCTGGAGGAGTTCTGGCAGTCATGGCTCGACATCAACCGTGAGGCGGAGCGCGGCGGTGACTGGCGGGTGCTCGCGGAGCACTACGCCGAGGACGCGTCGTACGGCTGGATGTACTCCGTCGACGAGCACTTCATGGCCGTCGGCCGCGACCAGATCCGCGACTGGGCCATCGGCATCGAGATGGACGGCTTCGACGGCTGGCACTACGACTACATGGCCACGGTGATGGACGAGCAGAACGGCATGATCGTCGGCTTCTGGAAGCAGCGGTCGGGGATCATCGACGACGAGACCGGCCGGGAGCACGAGATCCTCGGCATCGGCGGGTCGTGGTTCGGTGTCGAACGGCAGACCAGCGGCGCCGACGAGGGGCAGCTCAAGATCGCGTGGCAGCGCGACTGGTTCGACATGCCCTCGACCGCCCACACGTTCATGAGGATCCTCGAGTCCGGCAAGGCACCCGAGTCGCTGCTGGACCGGATGAAGGTCACCGGTCACGACGTGCCGGGGCACTACCACCTGAAGGACATCCCGGCGCCGGTCTGGCCGCCGCCGGTCGAGGCGGGCCGCTTCGTGACCCAGGCCGACCCGGAGAGCGTGCGATGACCGAGCTGAGCAACCCGCCCGCCCACCAGCTGGTCGACGGCAAGCTCGTCCCGGCGAGCGACGGGTCGACGTACCCGATCCTGAACCCGGCGACGGGACGGGAGATCGGGGTGGCGCCGGACAGCACCGCCGACGATGTCGACGCGGCGATCGCGGCCGCCCGGCGTGCGTTCGACGAGACCGACTGGTCGACCGACGTCGCGCTGCGGGTGCGCTGTCTGCGCCAGCTGCACCGGGCGCTGCTCGACGACGCCGACCGGTTCCGGGCGCTCACGACGGCCGAGGTCGGCATGCCCGGCTTCATGATGGGCGCGGCCGGCTTCGACGTACCGGTCGAGGGCCTGCGGTGGGTGACCGACCTCGCCGAGGGCTACGCCTACGAGACCGATCTCGGGGTCGCCGAGCCGATGGGCATCCCGACGCGACGGACCGTACGACGCGAGCCGGTGGGCGTCGTCGCCGCGATCTCGCCGTGGAACGTGCCCACCCAGATCAACCTTGCGAAGATCGGCCCGGCCCTGGCCGCGGGCTGCACCGTGGTGCTCAAGCCTGCGCCGGACACCCCGTGGGTGGCGGCCGAGCTGGGACGGCTCGTCGCCGAGCACACCGACATCCCGGCCGGCGTGCTCAACGTCGTGATGCCGCGGTCCAACGACGTGGCGGCGGTGCTCGCGAGCGATCCGCGCGTCGACATGGTCTCGTTCACGGGCTCGACGGCGACGGGGCGAGCCATCATGGCGGCCGCGGCGCCGACGCTGAAGCGGACCTTCCTCGAGCTCGGCGGCAAGTCGGCGGCGATCGTGCTCGACGACGCCGACGTGTCGGCAGCCGCTGCCGCGACTGCGTTCGCGGCGTGCATCCACGCCGGCCAGGGCTGCGCGATCACCACCCGCCTGGTGGTCCCGCGGGAGCGCTCCGACGAGGCGGTCGAGTCCGCCGCGGCGACGATGGCCTCGATCGGGGTGAAGGACCCGGCCGACCCCGGCGCGATCTGTGGGCCGGTGATCTCGGTGGCCCAGCGCGACCGGGTGGCGTCGTACCTCCGGATGGCGGAGGAGGAGGGCGGCCGCTTCGCCACCGGCGGCCACGTCATCGACCGGGACGGCTTCTGGGTGGAGCCCACGGTGATCGCCGGCCTCGACAACTCCTCCCGGCTCGCCCAGGAGGAGATCTTCGGCCCGGTCCTCGTGGTGATCCCCCACGACGGCGACGACGACGCCGTCCGGATCGCCAACGACTCCGACTACGGACTCTCCGGCTCGGTCGACTCCGGCTCGCTGGAGCGGGCCCGCTCAGTCGCCCGCCGGATCCGCACCGGCACCCTCGCCGTCAACGGCGGCGTCTGGTTCGCCCCCGACGCGCCGTTTGGTGGCTACAAGCAGTCCGGTCTCGGCCGCGAGATGGGCGTGGCCGGGTTCGAGGAGTACTTGGAGACGAAGACTCTTGCGGAGCCGGCGTGAGGGGGCGGGTATTTCACTGGCTAACCAGTGAATTGCGCACTTCGCCAGGGAAACTTCCCCCTCGAAGTGCCAGTTTCACTGGTTAACCAGTGAATTGCCCGCCCACCCCAGCGCCACACCCCCACGAACACCACCACCAAGGAGAACCATGCGTTTCGACAACTCGGTCGTCGTTGTGACCGGCGCGGCCCAGGGGATCGGCGAGGCCTACGCGAAGGCACTCGCGGCCGAAGGGGCGTCGGTCGTCGTGGCGGACCTCAATGCCGAGGGCGGCGAGCGGGTCGCCAAGGAGATCGAGGCGGACGGGGGCACGGCGATGTTCGCGCGCTGCGACGTCTCCGACCACGAGTCGGCGGCGGCGCTGGTCGAGCAGGTCGAGGCGTCGTACGGCGGCATCGACGGGCTGGTCAACAACGCGGCGATCTACGGCGACATGCAGTTCGACCTGCTGATCTCCGTCGACTGGGACTACTACCGGAAGTTCATGAGCGTCAACATGGACGGCGCGCTGGTGATGACCCGGGCGGTCTACCCGTCGATGCAGCGGCGCGGCGGCGGCGCGATCGTCAACCAGTCCAGCACGGCGGCCTATCTCTACTCCGGGTTCTACGGCCTGGCCAAGGTGGGCGTCAACGGGCTCACCCAGCAGCTCGCCCACGAGGTCGGCGGCATGGGCATCCGGGTCAACGCGATCGCGCCCGGGCCGACCGACACCGACGCCACCCGCACCCAGGCCGGGGATGCCTCCCAGGAGCTGGTCAAGGCGATGGCGCTGAAGCGGATGGGGCAGGTCGACGACATGGTCGGCGCCTGCCTGTTCCTGCTCTCCGACGACGCGTCGTGGGTCACCGGCCAGATCCTGGCCGTCGACGGCGGCCAGACCTTCCGACTGTGATGCGCGCCGGGTTCGTCGGGCTGGGCAACATCGGCAAGCCGATGGCGCTGCGGCTGGCAGCGGCCGACGACGTCGAGCTGTGGGTGTACGACGTCGCGGCCGACCCGGTCGCCGAGCTGACCGGCGCGGGGGCGAAGGCGGCCACCAGCGTCGGAGAGCTCGCGGCGGCCGTCGACGTCCTCTGCGTGATGGTGCGCGATGACGACCAGGTGCACGAGGTGCTCGGGGAGGTGCTCGCGCACACGACAGCACGTCCGCCGGACCAGTCCCTGGTGGTCGCCGTCCACTCCACCGTCGCGCCCGCCACGCCGGCGGCGCTCGCCGACAGCGCAGCCCGCCACGACGTGCTGCTCGTCGACGCGCCGGTCTCCGGCGGCCCGATGGGTGCGGCCGCCGGGACGCTGGCGATCATGGTCGGCGGCTCGGACGAGGCATACGCTGCGGCCGAGCCGGTGCTCCGGCTGATGGGGGAGAAGGTGGTCCACGCCGGGCCTGTCGGCGCGGGCACCCGCTTCAAGCTGGCCCGCAACCTGATGCACTTCGTCTCCTTCACCGCCGCCACCGAGGCACAGCGACTGGCCGAGGCGGCCGGCCTCGACCTGGTCGCGCTGGGCGACGTCGTCCGGCACACCGATGCGATCACCGGCGGCCCGGGCGCGGTCATGCACCGCGACACCGCGGCGCCACTCGATCCCGAGGACTTCTGGTACGGCGTCTTCGACCACGTGCGCGCGCTGGGGGAGAAGGACCTCGGGTTCGCCATGGAGCTCGCCGACCAGCTCGGGGTCGACGTACCGCTGGCGAAGCTGGCGTTCGACCGCCTCGGTCCGGGTCTGGGGCTGGACGAGGACCGTCGTACCTGACATATGCGTTGGGTGGGTGGCCAGCAAGCAACGAGAACGTCAGGTACGACGCGCGTGAGAGGACCGACCCGATGACCGACAAGTTCGCCGACCTTCCCGAGCAGCGCCGGCGGGGACTGCAGAAGATGGAGCAGGTCTACGGCTTCGAGATGACCGACGGCGAGGGGGACTTCTTCGGCTACACCGCCGACCACCTCTTCGGCGACATCTGGCACCGGCCGGGGCTCACTGACCGGGACCGGCGGCTGCTGCTGATCGGGCTGCTCGCCGGCACCGGCGCCGCCGACGTGCTCGGCATCCAGGTGCCGGCGGCGCACGCCAACGGGGAGCTGGACGACGACGAGCTGCGGGAGATCGTGATCTTCCTCTGCCACTACGCCGGCTGGCCCAACGGAGCACGGCTCAACTCGATCGTCGAGGAGACGATCGCTCGGGCGCGGCGGCCAGACTGAGCCTCTCGTCACGACGGGGTCGGCGGTCTATAGTGGCAGGCGACCCCCTGCTCCGGACCTCGGCAGGAGAAGCGTCCCGGACCCCGGCGCGAGCTGCGTTCCTTGGGAGGGGCAATCTTGCGCAACGACGCGTACCCGACCGGCCGGTCCACTCGCCCGGTGCGGAAGCCGGCGCCATCTGAGCCGGTGATGACGAGATGACGGCACCACCCGTCCCCACGCCGACGGTCTCGCCGCCGGTCGTGGGCAGGACCGGACCACTTCCCGAAGCGGCCGTCCAGCTGCTGATCGAGCAGGAGCGCGAGCGCATCGCGCGCGCGGTGCTCGGAGGCACGATGCGCCGCCTGAGCCAGCTCGGGTTCGACCTGGCTGCGATCAGCGGACAGGTCGGCGGGCCTGCGTCCGGGCGCCTCTCCCGCGCGGTCGACGACGTCGATGACATCCTGGAGGAGCTGCGGGCGGCCGTGTTCGAGCTCGAACGACGGACCCCCTGACCGTCGTCCCGGGCAGGCACCGAGCCCGTCGGGTCACAACGACAGCTCGATCTCCCGGGCGATCACCTGGTCGGCCACGGTGCCCATCGTGGTCTCCTCGGCGAAGGCACGCGCCCTGATGAGGGCCAGCGCGGTCTGCGGCGTGCAGGCGAGCTGTACGCCGACCATGCCCGCGGCCTGGTGGACGTGTCCCAGGTCGCTGGCGCCGAACTCCGCCGAGGCGGCGAGCTCCGGTGCCTCCTGCACGATCACGTCGACGAGGATGTCCGCGACCTCCTGCACCAGGTCGACCGAGGAGACCTTCCCGTCGCGGGTGAAGAGGCCGAGCGCCCCCAGCACGGCCCCGGGATAGCGCAGCGGCACCGCGACCACGCCGCGCACCCCCAGGTCGCTGACGGCCGCGGCGTAGCAGGGCCAACGCTGATCCAGGTCGCTGGCCGCGGCGACCACGGCCTCGTCGCCGAGCATCACCTCACGCAGTGGACCCTCCCCGTGCGTCAGCTCCAGCTCCTGAGCGCGTCCGGCGACCACGTCGGTCGCCACCAGCTCCGCGGGCGCGCCGTCGTCGGTCAGCATCACCAGCGACAGGCTCGGACTGCCCACGGCATCGGCCGCCAGCAGGGTCAGCCGGCGGTCGACGGTCGTGCTCGCGCGACGCGCCAGCTGGTGGTACAGCCTCGCGGCGGCACGGTGCCGGTCGGCGTTGAGCCGGTGCAGCTCAGCCAGCTGCCGATGCATGCTCCGGAGTGACGTCGCCCCCTGCCGGGAGAGCCATTCGGCGCGGTCGGCGCGCCGATGCTCGGCTGATGCCCGACCCTCCGCGGCGGCCGCCAGACCGAGAAGCCGGGAGATCTCGCGGTCGCCCGCAGACATCACGTCCTCACTGTACGCCGGGGGACGCGGAGGCGCCCGTGGCCTCCTCCATCAGGAGGACCACGCCGCCGGATGACGCCCCGTCCAGGGGCGACCCCGAGACCGCACAGGTCATCTGGCGGCCCTTGCGGTTCACGGCGCGGAACGAGCGGGGGCCGGTCCGTCGACCGTCGGCGAGGCACTCATCGATCATCCCCCGGAGCTCGCTCACCCGCAGGCCGAAGTCGAGCGACAAGAACGCCTCGTCGCGCACCTCGTCGAGCCGCAGGCCCCAGAGCTCCTCGGCTCCGCGGTTCCACCCCTGGACCCGCAGGTCCGGGTCGAGCACGACGACACCGGCATCGAGGCTCGAGAGCACCGCATCGAGGAAGGTGCGCGAGGCGTCGAGCTCGCTGATGCGGATGCGCATCTCCTCGCCCATCGTCTCCAGCTCCTCGTTGCCGGACTGGAGCTCCTCGTTGGTGGTCTCGAGCTCCTCGTTGGTGGACTGGAGCTCCTCGTTGGTGGTCTCGAGCTCCTCGATGCTGCTCTGGAGCTCCTCGTTGGTGGTCTCGAGCTCCTCGTTGGTGGACTGGAGCTCCTCGTAGGCCGTCTCGAGGTCCTCGCGCACCCGCTTGACCTCCTGCTGGAGGCGCACCTGCCCCGTGACGTCGGGGAAGGCGATGGCTGTCCCGAGCACGAGTCCGTCGGAGCCGGTCAGCGGCTCGACGATCACGTCGAGGTACTGCGTGTCGGGCGTCAGCGGGCTCCGGCGCTCGACCGCCGGCAGCCGGATCGTACGGCGCTCCTGGTGGGCCCGCTCGATCACCGACCGCAGCTCCACCGGGCGGTAGGACACCTCGTGGTCGCGGAACGGGCGACCGATGTCGTGGACGCCGATGCCGAACTGCTCGCGAGCCTCGGCGTTGGCCACCGTGATGGTGCCCTGCGCATCCAGGCCGACCACCGCGTGATGCGAGGCGTCGAGCAGCTGGTCCCGCAGCTCCCGCTTGCGTGTGGAGTGCCGCGCCTCCTTCGCGGCCCGGCGGGTGGTCCGGTCGGTCGCCGCCTGCTGGTGCGGCGGTCGCCCCTTCCCCGGGCGTCGCCGGAACAGTCGGTGCCGCATGTTCTCGATCTCGAAGCGTTCGCTCTCGGTCAGCAGCATCTCGGCCTTGCCGAGGAAGAGGTGGCCCTGGGGCTTGAGGGCGAAGTGCAGCCGCTCGATCACCTGGCGCTGCGTCTCGAGGTTGAAGTACATCAGCGTGTTGCGGCACACGATGAGGTCCAACCGGGAGATCGGCGCGTCGCGGGTGACGTCGTGACGGCCGAAGATCACCCGCCGGCGCAGGTCCGGGTGGAAGACGTAGGAGGTGTTGACCGCGTCGAAGTACCGGTCGCGGAGCGCCCGGTCGAGCCGCTGCAGGGACTTGGCCGGGTAGGTGCCGGTCCGCGCCTCCTGCAGCGCCTCCTCGTCCACGTCCGTGCCGTAGATCTTGACCCGGTCCACGCACTCCTCGAGCCCGAGCACCTCGGCGAAGGCGATCGCGAGCGAGTACGCCTCCTCACCGCTCGAGCACCCCGCGCTCCAGACCCGGATCTCCTCCCCGGCACCGGCGCGGTCGACGATGTCCGGGACGACCTCCTGCTGGAGGTAGGTCCACGCGTCCTGGTCACGGAAGAAGCCGGTGACGTTGATCAGGATGGTGTTGAAGAGGAACCGGAACTCGTCGGCGTCGGTCTCGAGCCGGTCCCGGTAGTCGCTCCACTGCTTGATGTCCACCTCCTCCATCCGCTTGCGGATCCGCCGGGCCAGGGAGGCGCGCTTGTAGCCGGTGAAGTCGAACCCGCGCGCGTCGCGGATGAACTCCAGGAGCTGCTCGAGTCCCGCGGCGTCCGCGCCGGCGTCGTCGGCGGGTCGGTCGTCGTCCGGCATCACGGTCTCCTCGGGTCGACGAGGCGTCCGATCACGGTCGGGATCTCCTCGAGCGGCAGGGTGAAGTCCACGTGGCCGGTCGCGGTCGCGGCATCGGGCATCCCGGTGAACTCCGCCGTGCCGGGGTCTTCGACGATCACCGTGCCGCCGCGGGTGTGGACGGCCGTGACCCCCATCGCGCCGTCGCTCCCCGCTCCGGTCAGGACGCAGGCGATGGCGCGGTCGCCGTAGGTGCCTGCGACCGACTCGAACAGCAGATCCACCGACGGCCTCACGAAGTGGACCAGCTCGCTCTTCGACAGTGAGAGCATGCCGCCGCTGTGGACGAGCAGATGCTGGTCCGGAGGCGCGATGTAGACCACGCCGGAGCTGATCTGCTCACCGTCGGCCGCCATCGTGACCTCGAGCGGTGACCGGCGCTGCAGCACGTCGGCGATCACGGTCTCGTGCCGCGGGTCCAGGTGCTGCACGACCAGCACGGGGACCGGGAGGTCACCGGGAAGGGCGGAGAGCAGCTTGCTCAGCGCGTTGATCCCCCCGGCGGACGAGCCGATGGCCACCACGTCGTACGCGTGGTCCGGCCGTTCGGTTGCCTCGGACACGATGCGAGCCTATCGGGAGGCGGGGCCGCTCACGGGTCCGACCGGCGGGCGTCGACGGCGGACGGCGGCCGGAGGCCGAACCGGAGCACGGCCTCGGCCACCTCCTGGACGGTGAGGTTGCGCCGCCGAGCGAGGCCGCGGATCCGCTCGAAGGCCTGGTCGACGGTGATGTCCTCGCTGGCGGCGAGGACGCCCTTGGCCTGCTCGATCAGCACCCGGGAGGTCAGTGCGTGCTGGAGCTGGGAGACCTCGTCCTCGCGGTGGAGCAGGCGGGAGCATGACGCGAGGTGGGCGCCCGCCAGTGCCGCGAGCAGCTCACCGAGACCGCGCTCGTCCGAGGCCCACCGATGAGGGAGCGCGACGTACGTGCTCAGCACCCCCAGCGTGCCCTCGTCGCGCGTGACGGGGAACGCTGCGACCGCATGGATACCCACGTCCTGGGTCGCCCTGACGTACGACGGCCAGCGCTGCTGGTGCTCGTCGATCTCGGCGACGGTGACGGTGGTCGTGGTCGCGAATGCCTCGGCTCCGGGCCCCGCGCTCCCGGCGGAGTGCTGCAGCTCGTCGAGCGCGGCGAGCTCGGCCAGCTCCGTCGGGGCCACGGCCACCGGGCCGCGCTCGGCTGTGTGGAGGCAGGCGCCGTCGGCCTGGAGCAGGTCGCGCGTCGTCTCGACGATCAGCTGCAGGCCCTCCTCGGGGCGGACGTCAGTGGAGAGCCGGCTGGCCAATTCCACGAGCGAGGTCCAGACACTCGGGTCCGGGCCGGTGGACATGGCTCTTCTCCTCTGCCGCGCTCGACTGCGTCGACTACCTCGACTGCTCCGCGACCCCCCAGGTCTCAGAGTACGCCGATGGGTGTGAGCCGGCCCGTCGAGCCGGCCGGGTCACCCCGAGGCCGGGCTCGCTGCCGGGCGCTGCTGCGGCAGTGGCCGCACGGTCGGCCTGGGGGTTCCTGCGTTCAGCGCGCGCGCCGCCTGCACGGCGGTGCGGTAGCGCCACTGGCGCAGGGTCTGGTGGGTCGATGCGGTGGCGGTGCGAGTGTCCACAGGCGCTCCCTGGGTCGTCGGAGCCACGACGTCCGTGGCCGGCCCGTCGCCGAGGTCCGGGGCAACTAGCGGGAGACTCTGCCGTGCGGCGGCGTGCCGGCGACAGGGGCGAAGGTCCCGGATGTGACGCCGACCCCATCGGCGAGACGACGCCGTCGGCACTGGTAGGCCCCGTGGGACTCGAACCCACAACCTACGGATTAAAAGTCCGCTGCTCTGCCCATTGAGCTAGGGGCCCGGGGTGCTGCTGCCGGTCGGACCGGCGAGGACCGGTGCTGGTCCTTCCGGGTCTCACCCGGCCGGCGAGGTGCCAGTATGCCGTGCGACGGACCGCGGGGCGGGATCCGGGCCGCTGCCGGCCGTGCCCGGCCGGCGGGGGACGTGGAAAGCCCCCGCTCGATAGGATCCGCAGTCGTGCGCGTGTACGCCGCTGTCGAGGAGGCGAGCCGATGACCGACATCCGGGTCGAGACCGACGGTGACGTCCTGACCGTCGTGATGAGTCGGCCCGACCGGCACAACGCGGTCGACGGTCCGATGGCCGCGGAGCTGGCCGACGCGTTCCGCCATTTCGAGGAGTCCGACGCGAAGGTCGCCGTACTCGCCGGTGACGGGCCGTCGTTCTGTGCAGGTGCGGACCTCAAGGCGGTCGGGTCCGACCGGGCGAACCGGGTGGCGCCGCAGGGGGACGGTCCGATGGGGCCGACGAGGATGGACCTCGACAAGCCCGTCGTCGCCGCGATCCAGGGCCACGCCGTCGCCGGTGGCCTGGAGCTGGCGCTGTGGTGCGACCTGCGCGTGGCGGAGGAGGGCGCGACCCTCGGTGTCTTCTGCCGGCGGTGGGGCGTGCCGCTCATCGACGGCGGCACGGTGCGGCTGCCGCGGCTGATCGGGCACAGCCGCGCGATGGACCTGATCCTGACCGGCCGGGCCGTCGGCGCTGAGGAGGCGCTCGGCCTCGGCCTCGTCAACCGCCTCGTCGCACCGGGGACGGCGCGGGACGAGGCGGTCGCGCTGGCCCGCGACATCGCCCGCATGCCGCAGACCTGCCTGCGCGGCGACCGGAGGTCGGCCCGTGCCCAGTGGGGTGAGACCGAGGCGGCGGCCATGGCGCGCGAGCTCGAGATCGGCATGACCTCGCTCGCCGTCGACGGCATCGGCGGCGCTGGGCGCTTCGCGGACGGGAAGGGGCGCGGGGGATCGTTCGAGGACATCTGAGCGGTCCGGGCCCGGCTCCCTCTGGCCGGAGCCGATCCGCGTGCCGTCGATCGCCGCCGGTCGTGGGCGTTTGCTCCGGTGTCATGGATCCGTAGTGCAACCTTCACGACGCGCGATGAGAAACTCCGGCCTCTGAGCGCTGTCAGGGTGTTCCTGTTGGTACTGTCAGAGCGCAGCGACTGCAAGTTCCACTGGTATGACGCCTGCGGAGTCTGTGGCCGACGGCGTGTCTGTTTCGTGGTGTTCCAATCACGGGTCGGAGCGACGTGTCATCGCAGTCGCTGTGGGTCGCCGAGGTGGCGGCTCTCGCCCCGACAGTAGGAGTAACGAGCACCATGGCTCAGGGCACCGTGAAGTGGTTCAGCGCCGAGAAGGGTTTCGGCTTCATCGAGCAGGAGGGCGGCGGCGACGACGTCTTCGTGCACTACTCGGCGATCCAGACCCAGGGTTACAAGACTCTGGAGGACAACCAGAAGGTCGAGTTCGACGTCACGCAGGGTCCGAAGGGCCCGCAGGCGGAGAACGTCGTTCCCCTCTGATCAGTCCGAGAAGACCGAGTCTTCTCCGAGGCCCCGTCCGGCACGCCGGGCGGGGCCTCGGCCCGTTTTCGGCCCGGCCGGACACCCCGCCGGTGGTGGGGGTGCGAGTGCGCTGGTGCGCGGGTGGGTGAGGTGGGATCGTCACAAGAGTCTCGGTCGCCTACCGCTCAGTAATCCGACGATTTCTCTTGTGACGATCGCCCTGCCTGACCGGCCAGCCTCGAAACCCACGTTGCCTCACATAGGGTAGGGGGGTATGGTGTTCAGCATGGCGGACGAACACCAGCACGGCTATCTGCACCGCAAGGACGAGCACCAGCGACGGCTGCGCCGCATCGAGGGCCAGGCCCGCGGCCTGCAGCGGATGGTCGATGAGGAGAAGTACTGCATCGACATCCTCACCCAGGTCTCGTCGATGACGAGCGCGCTGCACTCCTTCTCCATCGCACTGCTCGAGGAGCACATGAACCACTGCGTCGTCGACGCCGCTCGTCAGGGCGACGCCGAGGCGCAGGAGAAGGTCAGCGAAGCCGTGGCCGCCATCCAGCGGCTGATCAAGTCCTGACCGCACCGACACGACCACAGGAGGACCCGATGAGCGAGACCACCACCTGGCACGTGACCGGCATGACCTGCGAGCACTGCGCCGCCTCGGTGACCGAGGAGATCAGCGAGATCCCCGGTGTCGAGCAGGTCGACGTCACCGTCGCCAGCGGCGAGGTCGTCGTCACCAGCACCGCGCCGCTCGCCCCTGACGCCGTCGACGCGGCCGTCACCGAGGCCGGCTACACCCTGGACCGAGGACGGACGCAGAGCGAGTGATGAGCACCGACGCGAGCATCGACCTCGACATCACGGGGATGACCTGCGCCTCGTGCGCCCAGCGGATCGAGCGCAAGCTCAACAAGCTCGACGGCGTCACCGCGTCGGTCAACTACGCCACCGAGCGCGCCTCGGTCACCGTGACCGGCGGGACCGAGCCGAGCACCCTCGTCGACACCGTCGCGGCCGCGGGGTACGGCGCCACCGTGCACCGCCCCGCCGCGGCCGCGCCGGTCGACGTACCGGACGGGGAGCAGACCGCCGACCCGGAGCTCGACGCGCTGCGGCAGCGACTGGTCGTCGCGGCGCTGTTGAGCGTGCCGGTCATCGCGATGGCGATGATCCCGCCGTTGCAGTTCGAGTACTGGCAGTGGCTCTCACTCACCCTCGCCGCGCCGGTGGCGGTCTGGGGCGCGTGGCCGTTCCACCGCGCCGCGTGGACCAACCTCCGGCACGGCACGACGACCATGGACACCCTGGTGTCGGTCGGCGTGACCGCCGCCTTCGGCTGGTCGCTGGTGGCGCTCTTCTTCGGGACGGCCGGGCACGCGGGGATGACCCACTCCTTCCAGCCGTTCGCCGGTTTCACCGACGGGCCGTCCTCTGGGCTCGGCGACATCTACCTCGAGGTCGCCGCCGGCGTGACGACCTTCCTGCTCGCGGGCCGCTACTTCGAGAAGCGGGCCAAGCGGCGGGCCGGCGACGCGCTGCGGGCGCTGGCCGACCTCGGTGCGCGCGAGGTCGCCGTACTCCGCGAGGGGATGGACGGACCGGAGACCCTGCTGCCTCCGGACCAGCTGGTCGTCGGCGACCTCTTCGTGGTGCGGCCGGGGGAGAAGGTCGCGACCGACGGCGTGATCGTCTCGGGTCACTCCGCCGTGGACGCATCGCTGGTCACCGGCGAGTCGGTGCCGGTCGAGACCGGGCCCGGCGACGGGGTCGTCGGCGCCACGGTCAACACCACCGGGCGGCTCGTGGTGCGCGCCACCCGGGTCGGTGCGGACACCCAGCTCGCCCAGCTCGCGCGGCTCGTGGAGGAGGCCCAGGCCGGCAAGGCGCAGGCGCAGCGGCTGGCCGACCGGATCTCCGGGGTGTTCGTGCCCTTCGTGATCGTGCTGGCCCTGGCCACGCTGGGCTTCTGGCTGGTCACCGGCGCCGGCGCCTCGGTGGCGTTCACCGCGGCGGTCTCCGTGCTGATCATCGCCTGCCCGTGCGCGCTCGGCCTCGCGACCCCGACCGCGCTGATGGTCGGCACCGGCCGCGGCGCGCAGCTGGGGCTGCTGATCCGTGGGCCCGAGGCGCTGGAGGCGTCGCGCGGCATCGACACCGTCGTCCTCGACAAGACCGGCACCGTGACCGTGGGCGAGATGAGCCTGGTCGACGTGGTCGCGGGCACCGGCGAGGCCGAGGACGTCGTACGACGCGTGGCCGCGGGGCTGGAGGCCGCTTCCGAGCACCCCATCGCCCGCGCGGTCGTCGCCGGGTACGCCGACCGACCGCCCGCCGTGACCGGGTTCGCCAATCTCGAGGGGCTGGGAGTGCGCGGGCGGGTCGACGACCGGGACGCGATGATCGGCCGCCCGGCGCTGCTGGCCGACCGCGACTGGCCGCTGACGCCCGAGCTGAAGGAGGCCGTCGACGTCGCCCAGGACGCCGGCCGCACGCCGGTCGTCGTGGGCTGGGACGGCCGCGCCCGCGGGGTCCTGGTCGTCGCCGACACGGTCAAGCCGCACGCCGCCGAGGCCGTACGCCGGCTACGCGATCTCGGTCTCGAGCCGGTGCTGCTGACCGGCGACAACGAGCGCGCCGCCCGCGCGGTCGCCGCGGAGGTCGGCATCACCGAGGTGGTGGCCGACGTGCTGCCCGCCGACAAGGTGGACCACGTCGCCGCGCTCCAGCAGGCCGGGCACTCGGTCGCCATGGTCGGCGACGGGGTCAACGACGCGGCCGCGCTGGCCCGGGCCGACCTCGGCATCGCGATGGGGGCCGGCGCCGACGTCGCCCGGGAGGCCAGCGACCTGACCATCGTCAGCGGCGACCTGCGCGGCGCAGCCGACGCCGTACGGCTCGCCCGGCGCACCCTCCGCACCATCCACGGCAACCTCTTCTGGGCGTTCGCCTACAACGTCGCCGCCCTCCCGCTGGCCGCCGCCGCCCTGCTCAGCCCGATGCTCGCCGGTGCCGCCATGGCCCTGTCGTCGGTCTTCGTGGTGAGCAACAGCCTGCGGTTGCGTCGGTTCCGGTGAGGTGGATCGTCACAAGAGAATTGGTCGCTTACCAGTCAGTAGACCGACGATTCCGCTTGTGACGATCCCCGGTCAGGCGGCCTGCCACCGCAGCCAGCGGGTGCGCTCCTCCGCTGTGAGCGCGCGGCGAGCGGCGACGGTCGAGGTGTCCACCCACCAGTCGGGCTGCTCGATCGTCCACAGCCCGCTCGGACGGCGGCGAGCTGCGCGGCGGTACGCCGCGTCGAGGCGTCGCTCGAAGGCAGCCGTGTCGCGCCGATCGGCCGACATCATCGTCACCACCTCGATGCCGAGCTCGCGGTAGACCTCCTCGCGGTTGAGGTCGCGTCGCTGTGGATCGAGGCCGACGTGGACGGCCCCGTTGTACTCGCCCGCCACTCCCGCCTCGGGGTCGAACAGGTCCGGCGTCAGCAGGTGCTGTCCATCGGGGCCGAAGAGCGGGAGGTTGCACCGTGGTCGTGGATGGCCCCGAGCCGTCCAGATCATGCGCATCGGTGGCTCTTGCGGGGACCAGGCGTTCTCGTCGCCGAGCGCGACGGCGAGGCGCAGGCGGCGGATCCCGGGTCGTGACGGCAGGCGCGTGAGGTAGGCCTGGAGCTCGTCGAGGTCGACCCGGTCGCCGGCGGCCGCCATGTCGATGATCTGTACGGCGTGCACCAGCGACCGCGCGCGCCGGGCCGCGAAGCTCACCGACCGCTCGGGCACGGTGATCGGGACGCCGTCGACCCAGGTGACGTCGTCATCGAAGAGCCAGTCATTGCTCAGCCTGACGCCCGGCCGCCGGGCGAGCATCCGGTCGTCGTCGAGCGCGACGGGCACCGGCAGCGGCGTACGACCGTCGGGAGCGAGGCCGTTGAACCACGGGGTGCGCTCCCACGCCAGGGCTGCCCACCCGGTGACCGCCGTACCGTCAGGCAGGCCGGCCGCGGCCTCGACGATCCGTTGTTCGACCGCGTTGCCGTCGATCTCGGAAGGAACGTAGAGGCCGGGAGCGGTCCTTCGCCATCGCTGGCCGCGCGCCTGTCGGGCCGTCGGTCCGCGGACGCCCCTCGGGTCCACCCGCGCCGGCACCGTGACCCCGGATCGCGTGATCTCCTGCTCGTTCACGCGGTCGAGGATGCGCGGCGATCGTCGATCGTGCATCCGGTCATCCACAGGCTCGCGAGGTGACGGATCGTCACAAGAGTCTCGGTCGCCTACCGGTCAGTAATCCGACGATTTCTCTTGTGACGATCGACCTGCCCGACCTGCCCGACCAGCCCCCGGAGGCCCTCAACAGGTCGCGAACAGCACCGGCCCGGTCGACAGGTCCGAGAGCACGTAGGCGCCGTCGACGGGGTCGAGGGGGAGCGTCACGACCCGGCCGTCGGCGGTGACCTCACCGAGGGTGAACCGGTCGGTGAAGGAGCCGCCCTGGCCGGGGGCGGGGCCGGCGGCGAGGGCGGCGCGGGTGTCGGCGTCGGTACGGGCCTGGTCGTCGGTCTCGAAGGCCAGCACGACCTCGACGGCGCCCGCGGCGAGCTCGGCCATCGCGAAGCCGCGGACGGGATGGATCTCGCCGGCGTCGGCGATCAGCTGGGTGGCCTGCGCTCGGTCGGCGTCGTCGGCCTGGCTCATCGCGAGCGAGCCGCAGGCCTGGTCGCCGGAGTAGACCGCCGCGGCGAGCGCCGGCGTGTCGTCGTCGTACGTCGCCACCACGTCGGCGATCCCGTCCCCGCGGTCGGTGCCGCGCGGGTCGTCGTCCCAGGTCTCCAGGTGGGCGCCGTCGTCGGCAGCCACCAGCATCCGCTCGTCGGCGTCGATGCGGAGGTTGGCCAGCTCGGGCGCCACCGAGCCGATGCCGGCGAGCGTCCGGGCGTCGGCGTGCCAGGTGCCGCCCTCCTGCTCCGGCGCCGTGTAGCCGAGCCGCTCCAGCCTGCTCCGCAGGTCGTCCGGGGAGATCGAGTCGGGCAGCCCCATCAGGACCAGCTGCCCCTCCGGCCCCTGTGCCAGCAGCTCCCAGTCGAGCGTTGCGGGGGAGAGGCCGTAGGCGTCGTGCAGCGCGGGGGCGGAGCTCAGCAGCGACGACATCGAGGTCAGGTCCGCCTCGAAGCCGGCGTCGAGGAACGCCGCCACCGCGTCCCCGGAGGTGTCCGCCCCGAGATCCGCGTCGAGCTCGGCCCGTACGCCGGACCAGTCGGTCCAGGTGAGCCGCTCGGTGTCGGCGGGCGCCAGGGCCACGGCGGCCGCCAGCCGGCTGTCCGGGCCGCCCACCCAGCGCACGACCGCCAGCACGACGACGGTCACGACGAGGACACTCAGCACGACCATGCCCGCGCGCAGGGCACGTTTTGATGTCATTCGCGGTGGGTTCTCCTCGGGGGTCGCCTCCGGATGTGACACTAGCGCCCGTGTCGCCCTCCCGCAGTGAGCCGTCGGACATCCGCGCTGCCGGCGTGGTGACCTTCCGCCCGGGGCGCGAGGTGCTGCTGGTGCACCGGCCCGGCTACGACGACTGGTCCTTCCCCAAGGGCAAGCTGCAGCCGGCCGAGCATCCCACCGCCGCCGCGGTGCGCGAGACGGCCGAGGAGACCGGGCTGCACGTGCGGCTCGGGCCGCCGCTCCCGGCGCAGCGCTACTCCCGCGGCCGGCGGATGAAGACGGTGCGCTACTGGACCGCCCGGGTGGTCGGGGACGACGACGTGTCGTTCTACCGGCCCAACGACGAGATCGACGACGTCGCCTGGGTGGGCCTCGACAAGGCGTCCGAGCTGCTCACCTACCCGATGGACCGCGAGCTGCTGGCCGACGCGATGCGGGTCCGCCGCAAGTCCCGCGCGCTGGTCGTGGTGCGGCACGGCTCCGCCCGCTCGCGCAGTGCCTGGCGCGGCGACGACCTGATGCGGCCGTTGGTGAAGCCCGGCACCGAGCAGGCCGCCCGGCTGGTGCCGATGCTCGCCGCCTACGACGTGACCCGCGTGGTCAGCTCTCCGGCGCTGCGCTGCGTGCAGACGGTCACGCCGTACGTCGAGACCACCGGCTGGGAGCTCGAGACCAAGCGCAAGCTCTCCGAGGAGCGGGCCACCCCCGAGGGGGTCGCCACGGTGGTGGGCAACCTGCTGGACGCGAAGACGGGGGCCGCGCTGTGCTCCCACCGCCCCGTCCTCCCTCTCGTGTACGACGCTCTCGGGTTGCGGCCGACCCAGCGTGGCGAGGACCTCGAGCCGGGTGAGATGCTCGTGGCGCACGTGCGCAAGGGCGCGGTGATCGCCGTCGAGCGCCACCGTCCGTGATGCCGGCCGCATCGGATCGCTGAATGTGTCAGCCCCGTTCACCCGTCGTTCACCGGTCTCGGCTGATTCGGTCACCGAAACTCGCCAGAGTCTGGATCGTCCGAACTCTTGCGACATCAGGAGACTGAAGTGAAGAAGACCTCCATGCGCCGCGCGCTCCTCCCGGGCGTCGCCGCGATGGCGCTCGTGCTGGCCGCTTGCGGCGGCAGCGACGACGACAGCACCAGCGGCACCGACAGCGACGCGGCCGCGGACCTGTCGGGCGAGCTCACGGCGGGTGGCGCGTCCACCCAGGAGTCCGCCATGAACGCCTGGATCGTCGGCTTCGGCGAGATCGCCCCCGGCGTGACCGTCAGCTACGACCCGATCGGCTCGGGCGGCGGGCGTGAGAACTTCGTGTCCGGTGCCTTCCCGTTCGCTGGCACCGACGCCTACCTCACCGACGACGAGGGCGAGCTGTCCGGTGCGCAGGAGACCTGCGGTGGCGACCCGATCGAGCTGCCGAGCTACGTCTCGCCGATCGCGATCGTGTTCAACCTCGAGGGCGTCGACGAGCTCAACCTCTCGGCCGAGGCGATCGCGGGCATCTTCGCCGGCAAGATCGAGAAGTGGAACGACCCGGCGATCGCGGAGACCAACCCCGACGCCGATCTCCCGGACGCCACCATCACCCCCGTGCACCGGTCCGACGAGTCCGGCACGACCGAGAACTTCACCACCTACCTCGACGCCGTCGCCCCGGACGCCTGGGACGCGGGCGTCATCGAGACCTGGCCGAGCGAGTACGGCGGCGAGGCCGGCAAGGGCACCTCGGGTGTCGTGCAGGTCGTGACCGACAACCCCAACACCATCGGCTACGCCGACGCCAGCCAGGCCGGCGGCCTCGGCCAGGCCAACGTCGGTGTCGGTGGCGAGTTCGTCGGCCCGAGCGCCGAGGCCGCGGCGAAGATCCTCGAGGTCTCCCCGCGCGTCGAGGGTCGCCCCGACGTCGATCTCGCCTTCGAGCTCGACCACACCACGGCCGAGGCGGGCACCTACCCGATCGTGCTCACGTCCTACCTCATCGCCTGCCAGAGCTACGAGGACGCCAACACCGGCGCGATGGTGAAGGCCTACCTGGAGTACGTGCTCAGCGACGAGGGCCAGGAGATGGCCGCGCAGGAGGCCGGTTCGGCTCCGCTGGCTCCCGACCTGCAGTCCGAGGCGCTGTCGATCGTGGAGAACATCTCCTGATCACCGCCCACCGCACCACTGTGCAGGGGCCGGGCGACACGCCCGGCCCCTGCACGGCCGTCCGAACCACCCGTTCTGACCTGGAGGACACGCCGTGAGTGTCACCACCACAGCGCCACCCGACACCCCTGAGAGCCCCGACGCCGAGCAGCGCTCGAGCCGCGCCGGTGACGTGGTCTTCCGCACTGCCGCGTTCGTCGCCGCGATGCTCGTCATCGTCTTCCTGGCAGGTGTCGGGCTCTTCCTGCTGATCCAGGGGTGGCCCGCGCTCGAGGCGGAGGGGGAGAACGCCTACGGCAAGTCGGGCATCCTCAGCCTGGTGCTGCCGTTGCTCTTCGGCACGGTGCTCGCCTCGATCGTCGCGATGGTCATCGTGGCGCCGCTGGCGATCGGGCTCGGACTGGTGATCTCCCACTACGCGCCCCGGCGGATCGCCAAGCCGGTCGGCTTCCTGGTCGACCTGCTCGCCGCGGTGCCGAGCGTGATCTTCGGTCTGTGGGGGCTCTCGGTGCTCTCGGACTTCCTCAAGCCGCCGGGACTGCACACCTGGCTGGCCGACTGGCTGGGCTGGATCCCGTTCTTCGAGGGTCCGCCGAGCGCCACCGGCCGCACGCTGCTGACCGCGTCGGTCGTGCTGGCGCTGATGGCGCTGCCGATCGTGACGGCCATCATGCGCGAGATCTTCGCGCAGACGCCGCGTGAGCACGAGGAGGCGGCGCTGGCGCTCGGGGCGACCCGCTGGGAGATGATCCGGCTCGCCGTGCTGCCCTACGCGCGCTCCGGCATGGTGGCGGCGCTGCTGCTCGGCCTCGGCCGGGCGCTCGGCGAGACCATGGCGGTCGCGATGGTGCTCTCGGCCACCGGCGCGTCGATCAACTGGAGCCTGATCCAGTCCGACAACTCCAACACCATCGCGGCGTTCATCGCGAACAACTACGCGAACGCCTCGGGGACCAAGGTCAACGTGCTGATCTTCGCCGGTCTCGCGCTCTTCGTGCTGACCTTCCTCGTCAACTTCCTGGGCCGCTGGGTCGCCACCCGTGGCGTCGTGAAGGGCTGATCCGATGTCTGTGAAACTCCCCGAAGAGCCGACGCCGGAGATCGAGGTCGCAGGAGCCGGTCTCTTCACCGACCCGAGCGCCAAGCACGGCTCGCTGCCGCGCCTGGCGCCGCTGCTGGTGGGCGTCATCGCGCTCGCCGGCGGTGGCCTGGTCGCCGTGATCTTCGGACGCGGCCTGGTGATGACCGCGATCATCGCGTGGCTGATCTACGTGGTGGCCTACCCGCTGTGGACCCGGGCGGTCGAGGGACGGCGCGCTGCGACGGACCACTTCGTCGGCACCTTGATGTGGACCGCGTTCGTGCTGGCGATGATCCCGCTCGTGAGCCTGACGCTCACGGTGATCATCAAGGGCGGGCCGGTGCTCGCGCCGGACTTCCTGGCCGACGACATGACCGGCCGCGCCCTGCTGGGCGAGGGCGGCGGCATCTACCACGCGATCATGGGCACGGTGATGGTGACCGCGATCGCCACGCTGATCGCGGTGCCGATCGGGCTGATGACCGCGGTCTGGCTGGTCGAGTACGGTCCCGGGTCACGGCTGGCCAAGATCATCACCTTCCTCGTCGACGTGATGACCGGCATCCCCTCGATCGTCGCCGGCCTCTTCGCGCTGGCGCTCTTCCAGGTGGTCACCGGCGACCCGCTGCCCCGCCTCGGCATCGGCGGCGGTGTGGCACTGTCGATCCTGATGATCCCCACGGTGATCCGCGCGGTCGAGGAGATGCTCAAGCTCGTGCCCGACGAGCTCCGTGAGGCGTCCTACGCCCTCGGCGTGCCCAAGTGGCGCACCATCGTCAAGGTGGTGCTGCCGACCGCGGTGGCGGGCATCGTCACCGGCATCACGCTCGCGATCGCCCGCGTGGCCGGTGAGACCGCGCCGCTGCTGCTGATCCTCGGCACGGCGCGGGAGACCAACTGGAACCCGTTCGACGGCGCGGTGCAGACGCTGCCGGTGTTCATCTTCCAGTCACTCTCGCAGACCAGCCACTTCAAGTACGGCGAGATCTGGACCGATCGCGTCTGGGGTGCTGCGCTGGTGCTGATCATCATCGTCATGGCGCTCAACCTGCTCGCCCGCGGCATCGGCAAGTGGTTCGCCCCGAAGACCGGCAAGTGACGCCCGGACGTCCCGAAGAAGGAAGCAACTGACAATGGCCAAGAGCATCGACGTCTCCGACCTCAACATCTACTACGGCGACTTCAAGGCCGTGCAGGACGTCTCGATGTCCATCAAGGCACGGGCGGTCACGGCGTTCATCGGGCCCTCGGGGTGCGGCAAGTCGACCTTCCTCCGGTCGCTCAACCGGATGCACGAGGTGATCCCCGGCGCCTACGTCGAGGGCAAGGTCGTGGTCGAGGGGCAGGACCTCTACGAGCCGACGGTCGACCCGGTCGCCGTACGCCGGCAGATCGGCATGGTCTTCCAGCGGCCCAACCCGTTCCCGACGATGTCGATCTACGAGAACGTGCTGGCGGGCAACCGGCTCAACGCCAAGCGGATGAAGAAGTCCGACGCCGACGACACCGTCGAGCGGGCGCTCCGCGGCGCCAACCTCTGGACCGAGGTGAAGGACCGGCTCGACCGGCCGGGCGCCGGGCTGTCCGGCGGTCAGCAGCAGCGGCTCTGCATCGCCCGCGCGATCGCGGTCAAGCCCGAGGTGCTGCTGATGGACGAGCCGTGCTCGGCGCTCGACCCGATCTCGACCTCGGCGATCGAGGACCTGATCCACGAGCTGAAGTCCGACTACACGATCGTGATCGTCACCCACAACATGCAGCAGGCGGCGCGGGTCTCCGACGACACCGGCTTCTTCAACCTCAAGGCGACCGGTGAGCCGGGACACCTGGTGGAGTTCAACCCGACGAAGAAGATGTTCGCCAACCCGGACGACCCCGCGACCGAGGCGTACATCTCGGGTCGCTTCGGCTGAGGTGCTGAGTGGGCGCACGATCCGGGCGTGGGCCGACCAGCAGCAGGGCACGAGAGGCGGCAGCCCAGGAGGCGTCGCCGCGCGAGATCGCGGTCCGCAGCTATCTGCATCGGTGGGCCGAGACCGCCGGCGTGCAGCTGCTCGTGGTCGATCCTGCCGACGGTGACGCCGACCTCGTCGACGCGATGGCCGGACGTGGGGTGCACCTCACCTGGGTGAGCTCGACGGTCGACGCGCTGATCCAGTTCGGCCGGCTCGACCCGCACGTCGTGGTGGTCACGCCGGAGGTCCCGGGCGTGACGGCGGAGGAGTTCGTGGCGGCGATCAAGCGGCACGGGGCGTCGTACGTCGTCGCCGGGCTGCAGCGCACGCGGGCGGCCGACGTCGGGGAGCTGATGCTCGCCGGCGCGAGCGGTGTCGTGACCCGGCCCTACACCCCCGAGCACCTGTGGCAGCTGGTGAGCCAGGTGCCACGAGCGCTGGACGACCACGCGCACCTGGAGGTCGGGCCGCTCGAGCTGGACGCCAGCGCCTATCTCGTGCGGGTCGACGGCGAGCGGGTCGCCGACCTGCCGCTCAAGGAGTTCGAGCTGCTGCGGGTGCTGATGACCAAGGCGCCCGGCCTGGTGACCGACGACGAGGTGCGGGCCGCGCTCTGGGGCACCGAGGGCGACCGGCCCAGCGGCAACACGATCGCGATGCACGTCACCCGGCTGCGCCACCGGCTGGAGGGAGCGGCGACGGTACGTCGGATCCGGGGGCGGGGCTACTCGCTCGAGGTGGACTGACGATGGTCGATGGTGCTGGCTTCGAGGCTCGTCGCCAGGGCTCCCCGCACCTCGACCAGCGTGACGTCTCGGTGGTCGAGGTGCCAGCTCGCGAGCCTCGGAACCACGGTGGCTCAGATGCGGAAGATGACGTAGAGCAGCTCGTAGCTGAGCCAGGCCATCAGCGCAGCCATCGGGAAGGTCAGCACCCACGCGGTCACGATCGAGCGGGCGACCCCCCAGCGGACCGCCGAGACCCGCTTGGTGGCACCCACGCCCATCACGGCGGAGGTGATGGTGTGGGTGGTCGAGATCGGCGCCTCGGCGACGTACGCCGTCGTGTAGAGCACCGAGGCGGCCACCGACTCGGCGGCGAAGCCGCGCGGCGGGTCGAGGTGGATGATCCGGCGGCCCAGGGTGCGCATGATCCGCCAGCCTCCGGACCAGGTGCCCAGCGAGATCGCGGCGGCAGCCGAGAAGATCACCCACAGCGGGAGGGGGTCGTCGGCGGCGACGTAGCCACCGGTCAGCAGCGCCAGGAAGATCACGCCCATCGTCTTCTGGGCGTCCTGCAGTCCGTGGCCGAGCGCCATGGCGGCGGCCGAGATGGTCTGCGCGATCCGGAAGCCGCGGTTGGCCCTGCTGGGGTTGGCCCGGCGGAAGAGCCACAGGATCAGCATCATCACCACGAAGCCGGCGCCGAAGGCGAAGAGCGGCGAGAGCACCATCGGGATCACGACCTTGCCGATGACGGTGTCCCACGCGACGCCGACGCCGCCGCCGATCGCCGCGCCGACCAGGCCGCCGATCAGAGCGTGCGACGAGGACGACGGCATCCCGAAGTACCACGTGATGATGTTCCAGGAGATCGCGCCGATGAGCCCGCCCGCCACGATCAGCAGGCCGTGGTTGTCCTGCGGTGGTGAGATCACCTCACTGACGGTCTGGGCGACCTTCTGGCCGAGGAACGCGCCGACGAAGTTCATCACCGCCGCCAGCATCAGCGCCACCCGCGGCGTCAGGGCGCGGGTCGACACCGAGGTGGCGATGGCGTTGGCTGCGTCGTGGAACCCGTTGGTGTAGTCGAACACCAGTGCGATCACGACGACAGCGATCACGATCGCCAGCGTGAGCGACAACTGCTCAGCCTTCCTTGACGGCGATCTGCTCGACCGTGTTCGCCACGTGCTCGAAGGCGTCGATCGCACTCTCGAGCGCCTCGACGACGTCCTTGAGCTTGAGCACCTCGAGCGTGTCGTACTTGCCGGAGAACAGCGAGGCGAGCATCCGGCGGTGGTTGCGGTCGCCGGTGTTCTCGAGCCGGTTGATCTCGATCCAGTAGTCCTCGAGCGACTTCATCGAGCGCAGCTTGGGCATCGCGGCCGCGGTGAGCTCAGCGCAGCGCTGGATCACGTCGATCTGCTCGGTGAGCTGTGCCGGGATCTCGGCGATCTCGTAGAGGAGGATCAGGTCGACCGCCTCGTCCATCATGTCCATGATGTCGTCGAGCCCGGACCCGAGGTTGTAGATGTCCTCACGGTCGAACGGCGTCACGAACGTGCTGTTGACCTTGCGCACGATGTCGTGGGTCGTCTCGTCGGCGATGTGCTCGGCCTCGCGCATGCGGCGGGCGACGTCCTCGCGGTCGGCGTCGTCACGGAGCATCTCGGCGAGCAGCTCGGCGCCGACGACGAGATGCTGGGCGGACTGGGTGAACAGGTCGTAGAACTTCGATTCGACCGGTCGCAGGCGGAGACCCACATGTACTCCTGGTGAGGCGGAGGCGAACGGCCACATGCTAGGGGGTGACGAGCCCGACCCCGCAAACCAGGGCACCCGGGACGGCGTGTGGCGACCGACACGCCGAGCCCCGTGCCGTCGTACGCCGCACCAGGCTCAGCCCGCCTTGCGGCGCTCCTTCTGACGTGCGATGAGCGCCTCCTGGAGGTGTCGTTCGCCCTGCCGACGGTGCCACTCGCCCTCGGCGTCGAGCTCCCAGGCATCGGTGGCGGGGTCGAACGCCAGATCGAGCAGCTCGGCCACCGCGTCGGTCCCGGCTGCCCCGGGCAGCCGCACCAGGACCTCGACACGCCGGTCCAGGTTGCGGTGCATCATGTCGGCGGAGCCGATCCACGCCACCGGGGAGCCGCCGGCGGCGAACCAGAAGATCCGGCTGTGCTCGAGGAACCGCCCCAGCACCGAGCGGACCGTGATGTTCTCCGACAGGTCCGCCACGCCGGGACGCAACGCGCAGATCCCGCGGATCAGCAGGTCGACCGGCACGCCCTCGCACGACGCGAGGTAGAGGGCGTCGATGACGTCCTCGTCGACGAGCGAGTTGGCCTTGAAGCGGATCCGTGCCGGCCGTCCGGCACGGTGGTGCTCGATCTCCTGGTGGATCTGGTCCACCAGGCCGCTGCGCACGGTGTCCGGCGCCACCAGCAGCTGTTCGTACGTCGCCCCGCGGGACCACCCGCTCAGGTTGTTGAACAGGTGCGCGACGTCCTCGCCGATCTGCGGGTCGGTGGTGAGCAGCCCGATGTCCTCGTAGAGCCGCGACGTCTTCGGGTTGTAGTTGCCGGTGCCGATGTGGGTGTAGCGCCGGATCCCCTCCGGCTCGTCGCGGACCACGAGCGCCAGCTTGCAGTGGGTCTTCAGCCCGACCAGGCCGTAGACCACGTGGCAGCCCGCCTGCTCCAGCTTGCGTGCCCACTTGATGTTGGCCTGCTCGTCGAAGCGCGCCTTGATCTCGACCAGCACGAGCACCTGCTTGCCCGCCTCGGCGGCGTCGATGAGCGCGTCGATGATCGGCGAGTCGCCGGACGTGCGGTAGATGGTCTGCTTGATGGCCAGCACGTGCGGGTCGGCGGCGGCCTGCTCGATGAACCGCTGCACGGAGGTGGCGAAGGAGTCGTAGGGGTGGTGCAGCAGGACGTCGCGGCGGCGGATCGCCTTGAACACGTCGACGGGCGCCGCCGTCTCGACCTCGGCGAGCTGCGGATGGGTGGTCGGCACGAAGGCGGGGTACTTCAGCTCCTCCCGTCCGAGATCGGCGATGCCGTGCAGCCCGCGCAGGTCCAGCGGGCCGGGCAGGCGGTAGACCTCCTCGGTGGAGATGTCGAGCTCGGAGACCAGCAGGTCCAGCACGGACGACGCGATCGACTCCTCCACCTCGAGCCGTACGGGTGGTCCGAAGCGGCGTCGGAGCAGCTCCTTCTCCAGCGCGGCGAGCAGGTTCTCGGCGTCGTCCTCCTCGACCTCGAGGTCCTCGTTGCGCGTCACCCGGAAGGTGTGGGCCTCGAGCACCTCCATCCCCGGGAACAGCCGCTCCAGGTGAGCGCCGATCACGTCCTCCAGCGGTACGAAGCGCGCGTTGCCGAGCGGCACGAACCGGTCGAAGTTGGAGGGCACCTTCACCCGGGCGAAGTGCTCCTTCTCCGTCTGCGGGTTGCGGATGATGACCGCCAGGTTGAGCGAGAGGCCGGAGATGTAGGGGAACGGGTGGGCCGGGTCGACCGCCA